>JBIOJK010000021.1:0-35845 GCA_044450765.1 Myxococcota bacterium
ACCTGACCGGCCGCGAGATCCAGCGCGCCGCCGAAGTGGAAGCCACCGCGCTCGGCGCCGCGTTCCTGGCCGGCCTCGCGCTCGGCGTCTTCGCCTCGCCGCGCGAGTGTCTCGCGCTGGCGGCGCCCTCGGCGCGAGTCACGCCCCGAGTCGGCGCCACGGAGCGCACCGCCGCGCGCGGCGGCTGGCGCGACTTGCTCGAGCGGATCCGCTAGGAGCGTCGCATCCGCAATAGCGCGAGTACCGCCAGCCCCGCCGACCCCAGGAGTGACGCGTCGAGCTCCGGAACGGGCCGGAGGTGGAAGCGGAAGCTCTCGCTGCCACCGTCGAGGCCGAAGAACGTCGCGTCGAGGTCGGAGTGAGGCACGCCGATCGCGTATCCCCCGGTGCACTCCGCAATGCACGGGGCGAACCACTGAGTCGTCAGGAGGTTCTGGACGAAAGGGGTGACGTCCGCCCAATCCAGCAGTGAGATGGGGGTCGTGGACGGGACAAGCGGAGCTTGCTCGCCGTAGGAACTGTACGTTCCGCTGACCGAGTAAGTCGCGTCGGTCGTCCAGTGGAGGTATGGGCCGGCGTACGGAGCCGGAGCCGGGTTCAGGCTGGCGAGCCCGCCTTGGATCACGCCGACGGAGTCCTTCTCGATCGGTCCGTCGCTGGTGTCGTAGACGGAATGGGTGATAAGCCGACTCGTGACCACGGTGACGTCGCCGGGTACGCCGTCGCCGTTGGCGTCCCACTCGAGCGTGATCGAGCTGCCGGGTGCGAACGGCGCCCTCGCGCTGGCGCCGTCGAAGGAACCTGTCTGATCCGAAGGGATGCCCGAGGCGTCTCCGGAGACGTCGTAGACGATCTGCGTGGCTCGACTCACCCCAGCAGCGAAAAGAATGGCGAAGACAAGAGCCGCGCGCACCGCCGACACTCAGCCTCCGCGAATCACTATGAACCCCGCGCGTGGAAAGTGCACGACAATTTCGCCGACCTCAGGTGCGCTGCGCCGAACCGCGATCTCCTGGGCCGAAGAGCGGACCAGGGTGCCGGCGACCGGGTCCCGCCCGTAATCGTCCGGCATGACCATGACTGTGTCTCCGGGCTTCAGGCCGTTGGGCTCGCCGGGATCGGCTTGGGGCGGTGTCTCGGGCTCGGCCGCGCGCGCGGTCTCGAGCGCTTCTTTCCGCTCCATCGGCTTCTGACTCCCATGGCCGATCGCCTTCACGCGCTCGCTCCACGCGCCCACGCGCGCGTGCGCGGCGAGGATCTCGGCGGCGGGGGGGTAGAAGCTCTTCAGGAACCAGATCGGGTGATAGGTCGTGAAGTCGGCGAGCCCCGGCTTCGGCCCGAGCAGGAAGCTGCGGCCGTCCGCGAGCTGCGCGTCCAGCCAGTCGAGCTGCGCGCGGAGTGACTCCTTCATCAGCGGGACGGCGGCCTTCATCTGCGCCGGGTCGAAGCGCTGGCCGTTGCCCATCAGCGCGCTGCGGTCGTCCATGAACTCCTTCGGCACCTGGTCGGCCATCTGTCCGAAGATCACGGCGACCGCGGCCTGGAACAGCACGCGATCCGACCAGAACGAGAACGCCAGGCTCGTCGCCTCGCCGCCTTCGTATACGCTCGGCTGCGGGTGTCTCCGCTGGAGCTCGCGGATGATGCACTGTGAGTCGCAGTAGACGTCGGCGCCGATCTGCATCACCGGGATCTTGCGGTACGCGCCGGTGAGTGGCAGGAGCTCCGGCTTTGGCATGATGGTCGGCTGCTCGACGGCGCGCCACGACAAGCCCTTCAGGCCGAGCGTGAGTCGCACCTTCTCGCTGAACGGAGACGACGGGTAGTGGTGGAGAATGATTTCGTGCATCGCAGAATCATACGCGAGTCGGACTCACGTTGCGGCGACGCGCAGCTCCGCGAGCGGCAGCTGCGACGCGCGCCGGAGCCAGAACAGCATCAGGCTCGAGACCGCGACCAGGCCCAGCAGCAAGGCCCACCAGATTCCGGCCAGGCCCAGGCGCGCGGGTGACCCGAGCCAGAGCGCGAGCGGCAGCGCGAACGCGTAGTAACCCAGCAGGTTCGCGAGCGCGGGCGCGCGCGTGCGGCCGGCGCCGCGCAAGATGCCGCCCGCCACGACCTGCGTGCCGTCGAAGATCTGAAAGGCGCCGGCGATCGGCAGGATCAGCGCCGCCAGCTCGACGACGGCGGCGTCGCGCGTGAAGAGCAGCGGCAGCTCCGTGCGGAAGAGCACGAACGCGGTCGCCGCGATCAGCATCACGCCCGCACCGAGCGAGAGCGCGACCGACCCGGCCAGGCGCGCGCCCGGCAGATCCGAGCCGCCCAGCAGATTCCCGACTCGGACACTCGCCGCCAGCGAGATCCCCATCGGCACTTGGAACCAGAGCGCGATCATGTTCAACACGATCGTGTGTCCGGCCAGCGCCGAGATACCGAGCCAGCCGGCCATCACCGCGGCTAGAGACCACGCGCAGCCTTCGAACGACATCTGCAGGCCCATCGGGAAGCCGATCCGGAAGATCCGAGCGAGCCCCGCGCGGTCGATGGAGCGCCGATCCCACGCGCGCCACGCACCCTCGTGTATGCCGGCGAGTCGGACGATCGCGATCAGCGCGACCAGCTGCACGACCGCGACGACCGATGCGACCAGGGCGGCGCCCGTGAGCTCGAGCCGCGGCAGGCCGAGCTTGCCGAAGATCAGCGCCCAGCCGAGCAGCGCGTTCACCGCGTTCGCCGCGGTCGCGATCCACATGGCCGGCGCGACCAGGTTGCGCCCCGAGAGCCAGCTCCGGATCGCCGCGAACCCGAGCAGGAACGGCACGCTGGGCGCGCGCAGTGCGTTGTACTTCTGCGCGAGCGCGGCGATCTCGGGATCCTGCCCCAGCGCCACCAGGACCGGTCCGGTGACTGCCCAGCCGAGGGCGACCGGCGCGCTCACGCACAGCGCGACGACGAGGCCGCGCTGCAGCGCGAGCGCCGCGCCCTCAGTGTCTCCGTCGCCGTAGGCCTGCGAGACGAGCGGGTCCATGCCGTTCACCACGCCGTTCCCCAGCGCGAGCGTCGCCCAGCCCCACATGTTCGCGAGCGCCGCGGCATCGAGCGCCGCGACCGAGAGACGCCCGAGCAAGAGCGCGTCGACGACGCCCAGCATCATGAAGCCGACTTGGGTGATCACGAGCGGCCAGGCGAGTCGCCAGAGTGCGCCGAGCTCGCGGCGGGCAGGGGACATGGCGGTCTCCGGGGAAGCGGGGTCCGGCACCTTAGCGGAGCGACGCGGCCCGGCGCCACGCGCGCGTGGTATCTTCCGGCCACGTTGCGCTTCGGGGATTGCGCGATGCGCCGCCGTCTTCTCGTCACACTCGCGCTTGCGGCGTTGGTGTCGGCCTCCGCCTGTGGCTGCGGCGAGCGGACCGCGAGTGCCAATCGCGCCGGTGACTCGGCGCCTGCAGACGCGTCGCCGCTGCCCGCGAGCGCGACGGACGGCGACGGCGCCCTGCCGCCAGCGGCGCTCGGGTCGCTGCCGGCCGACATTCCGATTCCCGACGGTCTGCACCCGACCTCGGTCGAATCCGCGGAACCCGGCTCGCTGGTCGCCATCTTCACCGGGGAGCTCGAGCCGGACGACGCCGCGCGGCTGTTCGCCGAAGGACTGCGCGGTCAGGGCTGGTCGATCGACGACTCACGCACCAGGGGCGACGATCTCGGTCTGTTCGCGAGCAAGAAGCAGCGCATTGCGAGCGTGGTGATCACGCGGCTCTCCGGAAAGCTCCACGTCGAGCTCGGCGTCTGGACGCCGCGCGAGTGACTCGTCAGGCGCCTCTGCGGGCGCGGTAGCGGGAGTACGCGACCATCCGCGCGAGAGTTCGGATCGCGCGGTGGCCCGAGGGCGAGGTGACTCGCCCGGATTCGCGCACGCCGGCGGGCCCGGTGTTCGCGTAGCCGGCGCCGGTGTAGACCAGGTCGCTCGCGATCAGGATCGGCTTCCGGTGCTTGCGGCTCGCCTCGGCCGCGGCGAGCGCATAGCGGCGATCCTGGCTCTCGTGGAACGTGCCGATGCGCTCGAGACCGTAGCCGGGCCAGAACGGGCCGCCGCGGAACATCTGCGCCTGGGAGGCCTGGATGCCGATCCCGAGATACACGATCGCGTCGACGTCCGGGTGCGCCGCCATCCGTTCGAGCACCTCGGGAATCGTGTCGCGTGTCTCGCCGCCGGCCAGGTCGATCGGGTTGCTGCGGCTCCAGCGCGCGGGGACCATGGTGTCGATCGCCGCGCGCAGATCGTCCGGCAGCGGAATCAGCTCGAGCCCGGCCTGAACGCACGCGTCCGACGTCAGCACGCCCCAGCCGCCCGCGACGGTGAAGATCAAGGTGCGGGGTCCGCGCGGCAGCGGCTGCGTCGCGAACGCCGCCGCGGCCTCGTACGCCTCTTCCACCGTCTCGCTGCGCGTGATGCCGAGCTGCCGGCAGATGCCGGAGAAGATGCGGTCGTCCGACGCGAGCGCCCCGGTGTGACTGCTCGCGGCGCGCTTGCCGGCGCTCGTGACTCCGCCGCGCACCACGACCAGCGGCTTGCGCGCGGTGTGCGCGCGCGCGACGTCGACGAAGCGCCGTCCGTCGCCGACGCCTTCGAGATAGGCGAGCGAGACGGCGGTGTCCGGGTCCTCGCCGTAGTATTCGAGATAGTCCGACAGCTCGAGCATGGCCGAGTTCCCGCACGAGATCGCCTTCGACATGCCCACGCCGCACAGCGCGCCGTAGCTCATGAAGCTCGAGGCCAGGTTGCCGCTCTGCGAGACGACCGAGATCGGGCCCGGCGGCGGATACGGCGCCACGATCTGCGCGCACATCGAGACGGCGGTAGAGATCAGCCCCTGTCCGTTGGGACCCGCGATCGCGATGCCGAGCTCGCGCCCGAGCGCGACCAGGCGCTTCTCCATCTCCGCGCCGTCGGCGGCCTCGCCGTAGCCGGCCGACGCGACGAACGCGGCGCGCACGCCGATCGCCGCGCACTCGCGCAGGAGCTGCTCGTTCACCGAGTTCGGCGTGCACAGGAACACCAGATCGGCGCGCCCGCGCGGAATCTCGGAGACGCTCTTGTAAGTCGGCCGGCCGAATGACTCGACGCCCTCGCGGTTGATCGGGAACAGCTCGCCCTTGTAGCCGCACGAGATCAAGTTGTGATAGGCGACCGTTCCGAACTTCCCCGGGTGCTGCGAGACACCGGTCACGACGATGCCGCGCGGATGGAAGAGGGGCCGGAACTTCTCGACGACCGAGCTCAAGCCGCGCCCCCTTCGAGCTCCACCAGCGCGTCGATCACGATCGGCCGATCTCCGGAGACGATCAGCGGGTTGATGTCGATCGAGCGCACTTCGGGGCGCTCCGCGCCGATCCGGCCGAGTGACTCGAGCACTGCCGCCAGCGCCGCGCGGTCGACCGCCGGCTCGCCGCGAAACGGGCCGAGCACCTTCTTGTACTGCAGCGCGTCGATCAGGTCCTCGGCGTCGCCGCGCGCGAGCGGCGCGGCGGCGAAGGCCACGTCGCCGACCGCCTCCGCGAAGATCCCACCCAGCCCGAGCATCACGCACGGTCCGAACTGCGGATCGCGGACCAGGCCCGCGATCACCTCGCGCCGGCCACTCACCATGCGACACACCAGCACCGCGGCCTCGCCGTCGTCGGCGCGCCGCGCCGCGAGCAGCGCCTCCGCGGCCGCGCGCACGGCCGCAGCGTCGCCGAGCCCGAGCTTCACCAACCCGCGCTCCGTCTTGTGCGCGATCTTGCGCCCGCACAGCTTCAGCGCGACCGGAAAGCCGAGCTCCGCCGCCGCCCGCGCCGCCGCATCGGCGCTCGAGACCAGCCGCTCGTCCGGCACCGCGATCCCGGCGCCGCGCAGAAGCTCCTTCGACTCGTGTTCGGACAAGGTGTGCGACATCGGGGGGCGAGCATACGGGAGGATCGCGCCGAATTGAAAGGGCGGCCGCGCGCCAGGACTCACTGGATCCGCGCGGTCGTGTCCGCGACGCGCGCGGCGAGGATCCGCGAGAGGTTGCGGTAGAGCAGCGCAGAGATGCGCGGCGTGCGGCGCTCGAGGCGGGCGAGCCCGCGCTGAGTCAGGCGCAGCAGCCGCGCGGGCTGGACGACTTCGAGCTCGGCGGAGTGTTTGCGGGTGTAGAAGCCGACCTCGCCGACCAGGTCGCCGCGCTTGAAGCGGTTGATCACCTCTCGGCCGGCCGCGGTCTCGATCCAGGCCTCGAGCTCGCCGTCGATCACCACGAACATCTCGCGCCCTTCGTCGCCCGAGCGCAGCAGGGGCTGGCCCGCCGGCACGCGGCGCACGGTGCCGTACTGCGCGACGATGCGGCACTGCGCCGTGGTGAGGTCGCGCAGCAGCGGAAACACGCCCTGCGGATCACTGCCCAGGTTGAGCGAAAGCGTGTCCCAGAGCGTGACCACCTGCAGCTCGGTGCAGAGCGCGGGCGCCAGCAGGAAGTCACAGAGCCAGGCGACGCCGAGCGCCGCCGCCGCCGTGAGCCCGAGCCAGCGCAGGTCTCCGAGCGGCGAGGTCGCGAGTACCGCGAAGCCGACGACGAGCGAGTGCATCGCGAACGTCACGGGTCGTCCGGCGGCGACGAGCGAGCGCACGGTCGCGCCTTCCTCGTCCGCCAATCGGCGCGTCTCGACCGAGAAACGCGCGAAGTAGTGGATCGTGCCGTTCAGCGCGAAACCGAGCGCGATCGGCGGCACGATCGCGGTGGCGAGCGAGAGCGGCGCGTTCGCGGCGCCCAGGAATCCGAAGCAGAACGCCACCGTGACCGCACTCGGCGCGAGCGCACGCAGGCCCGCCCAGGGCGACAGGAACAGCAGCGACAGGATCGCGTACGCGACGCCGAGCGCGAACACCAAGCTGCGCAGCTGCGCCGAGACCAAGGCGTCCGCCAGGCGCTGGAAGGCGATCGGCTGGCCCGTCACCCCTCCGTGTAGGGGGAGCGGGAGCAGCGCGAGCCGCGCCTCGATGCGCGCCGCCAGCGCGCGGATCTCGCCGGTCGCGACTGCGCGCGTGTGCACGACCAGGTCCGCGCGCTGGCAGGCGCCATCGACGAGTGAGTCCTGCTCGTCGCCCCGGCCGAGCGCGAGCAGCTCGGCCGCGAGTCCGGCGTCGGCCGGCAGCGCCAGCCCTTCGCGTGTCCCGCCCGTCGCGGCGCAGTTCATGAGCTTCAGCCAGTCGACCACCGACGAGACACCGCCGATGTCGGGCTGCGCCGCGAGCCAGCCCTCGAGAGACTCGAGCTCGCGCAGGGTCGCGGGCGCCGCGAGCGCGTTGCGCTCGCCCGCGTCGACCACGACGCGCAGCGAGGTCACGCCGTCGAGCCGCCGATTCAGCGCGTCGAAGTCGCTGCGTGTCGAATCGCCGGGCGGCAGCGCGTGCGGCAGGTCCGTCGAGCTGCGCACACGCAGGGCCGCGACGACCGACGCCGCGAACAGGAACGCGAAGGCGCAGAGCAGCGCGCGCCGGCGGCGGATCACCAAGCGCGCGGTCGCGGCTGCGAAGCGCGCGAAGCGATCCGGCGGCACCGGCGCCGGCCCGCGCGCGAAGCCGGTCGGACGGCCGAACGCCAGCAGCATCGCCGGGGTCACCGTGACCGAGACCGCGAACGCGACCAGAATGCCGGCCAGCCCGAGGCCGGCAAACTCGCGCAGGGCGCTCACCGGAGTTACGAGCGCCGACAGCATGCTCACGGCCGTGGTGAGCGCGGCCAGCAGCATCGGCAGCGCGATCCGCCGGAGCGCGCGCGCCATGCTCTCGGCGGGCGCGCGCTCGGGGTGCTCGCGGATCTCGTCGTAGTACGCCGCGATCACGTGCACCGGATAGACGAGCGACAGGATCACGAGCACGAGCGGCACCGTGAGCGTCGCGCCCGAGAGCGGACGGCCGAGCGCGCCCAGCAGCGCGAACGTCCAGAGCTGCGCGAACGCGAGCGTGAGGAGCGGCAACAGCAGGCCGCGCGCGGTCTTGAACGCGAAGGTCAGCGCGGCGAACACCGCGAAGAGGGCGAGCGGCAGGCGCGAGCGCAGCGCGTCTTCGGTCACTTCGGCCGCGGCGCGCTTCAGGTGCGGCGCGCCAGTCACTTCGATCTCGACGCCGCGCGCCTCTTGGTGCGCCAGGTCCGAGATCACGCGGTCGAGGTCGTTCGCGGCGCGCTCGCGCTCGGGCGTGTCGGAGAACTCGACGATCACGGCCGCCAGCCGCCCGTCGCGCGAGACGACGCGCCCCGCGAGCAGCGGATTCGCGAGCGCCTCGCGCCGCAGCGCCGCGCGCTCCGCATCGTCGGCCGGCAGGCGCGCGAGCAGTGGCTCGATCCGGATCGCCTCGCCGTCGGCGCGCGGGACCGGGATCGTGGCGAGCGAGCTCACGTGGTGCACGCCCGGCAGCTCCTGGATGCGCCGCGAGATGCGCGCCAGCGAAGCAAGTGACTCGGGCCGGAACACGTCGTCGGCGAGCAGCCCGACGATCAGGGTCTCGTCGTCGCCGAACAAGCGGCGCGTCAGGCGGTAGAATTCGCCCGGCTCGTCGTCGCTCTGCAGCAGTCGATCGGCCGCGGGGTCGAAGCGCACGCGCCAGGCGCGCGCGCGGAAATCGTAGACACTGGGAAGTGTCAGCGCGGAGAGCAGCAGCGCCGCGAGCAGAACGCTCCACGGGTGCGCGACCATGAAACGGAGGGCACGGCCCATCCGACGCCTCGCGGGCTAGGGGGTCAGTGCGACGCGCGCGGGAGCGCGTCGGGGGTGAAGAAGGCGTCGTCCACCTTCGCGGGCAGCTCGAGCTCGAGGACTTCCATCTCCGTCGACGCGCTGTACTCGGCGTCTTCCTGCCGCGCGCGCTTCGCGTTCGCGAACTTCCCGTCGACGCGCACGTCCGCCGGATCCACGCGGTAGATCTTGCGCGCGCGCGCGCCGCCTTCGAAGCCGGCGTCGAAGCTCTCGCGCCGCAAGATCAGACACCACTCGCGATCGATCGACGTGACGATGCGCGCGTACGCGGAGCCCGCGTCGGGCGCCGGCTGCGTCTCGATGACGTAGACCTTCCGCGCGCCGATCTCCGCGTCGGCAAGCCGGCGCAGCCGGCCGGGAAACACGACGCGGGCGAAGCGCGCGAAGTCCTCGAGGCTCAGGCTCGTGCCGAAGAAGCGCACCTCGACCCCAGTCGTGGTGATTCGCTGCGCCTTGGCCGCGCCCTTCGTGTAGGCCCACGCCTCGCCGATCGCGTCGCCGTCGCTGAACAGGTAGGCGGCGACCTCGCCGTCCGGCGCGCCGCGCAGGGCAATCACGATCTGGCGTGCGCCGAGGTCCGGCGTGTGACTCCAGTAGTCGACCTCGATCGTCTTCCCGACGCCGTCCGCCGCGCGAGAGACCAGCTTCGCATGGCCGTGCGCCGACGGCGGCAGGTTGCGGATCGCGCAGTCGGCCACTTCCGCGATCGAGCCCGATTGCGCGCGCACGGCGGGCGCAATTCCCACCGCAACGGCCGCAGCCAAGAAGACGGGCAGGACGCTCGCAGCGCGCGCGGACGACATGCCTCGGTAAGCTACCGGGCGGAACCGCGGGCGCAAATCGCGCGCCGACTCACTCCGCGAGCGGCCGCACCAGCTCGCGCTCCGCTCGCTCGACGCCGGCGACCTGCTCGTCCGCGCTGCGGCCGGGGTTCAACAGCACGAGCCGGTCGACGCCGAGCGCGGCGTAGCGATGCACGGTGTCGAGGTCGAGCTTCCCGCCGGGCGGAGTCACCGTGATCTCGAGTCGGCCGAGCGCCGGCTCGCGGTCGAAGCGCTGCTCCGCCGCGCGCAGCCCCTCGATCGCGCGCCGTGTCGCGTCGAGGTCGAGCGCGAAGCCGTACCTGCCGTTCCCGTAGCGCGCCGCGCGGCGCAGCGCCGACGGACTCATGCCGCCCACGACGATCGGCGGGTGCGGTGACTGGCTCGGACGCGGCTGCGCCTGGATCCCGCCGAACGCCACGTACTCGCCCTTGTACTCGGGTTTCTCGTGCGTCCAGAGCGCGAGGATCGCCTCGATGTATTCGTCGGTGCGCTGGCCGCGGTCGCCGAAGGGCGCGCCGAGCGCCTGGAACTCGGGCTTCAGGTAACCCGCGCCGAGTCCGAAGATCAGCCGCCCCTTCGAGAGTCGGTCGACGCTCGCGAGCTCCTTCGCGAGCACCACGGGATTGCGCTGGGGCAGGATGATGATCCCGGTCGCGAGTCGCAGCGAGCTCGTGTGCGCCGCGATGAACGCGAGCGCGACCGCGGGATCGAGCAGCTTCATGTGCGGCGGGGCCGGCGAGGGCGGCGCCTGCGGGTCGGGCAGCACCACGTGCTCGGCGGTCCAGACGGAGTCGAAGCCGGCGCCCTCCGCCGCGCGCGCGACTCGGCTCGCAGCCTCGGGCTCGGAACACACTCCGGTGTTGATCCCGTAAAGCCCGAACTTCATGCAGGTCTCCCGGCGCTCAAGCGAGCGCGGGACGAATTCTACCCGCAATCGCATCCGCGGAGCGCGCGAAGTCCGCGGCGTCGGCGTACCGGTCCGAGTGGATCAGGCGGGTGGCGCCGAGCTCCGCGTAAGCGCGCGCGAGATCGGCGGCGCGGCCGGAGTCGCCCAGAGGCAAGCGAGTCATCACCGCGAGCTCGGGCGCCGGCTTCCCGGCGGCCGCGAACAGCTCGCGCAGCCGGGCCGCCTGCGGTGCCAGGTCGTCCGGCTTGGCGCCGATCGGCATCCAACCGTCTGCGAAGCGCGCGGCGCGCGCCAGCGCGTGCGGCGGCGCACCGCCGACCAGGATGTGCGGGCGCGGCGGCCGCGGCAAAAACAAGAACGGCTGGCCGTTGCTGCTCACGACGTCGCTCGCGAACGCGCGCCCTAGAAAGTCGAGCACCGAGTCAGTGTCCGCCGCGCGCCGCGCCTTCGCGACGCCCAGCGCGCGGAACTCCGGCTCCATCCAGCCGATCCCTACACCGAGCGCTGTCAGGCGATTCCCCGACAGCTCCTGAACCGTGGCGATCGCCTTTGCGGTCGGCAGCGCCGGCCGGTACGGCAGGATCAGCACCGCCGTGCCCAGGCCGATGCGCTCGGTGCGCGCGGCCAGCCACGCGAGCGCAGTGAGTGGATCGAGATAGCGCCCGCCCGAGCCCTCGGCGTCGTCCGGCGGAATCGCGATGTGGTCGGGGACGAACAGCTCGTCCAGCCCGGCGCGCTCCGCGGCGCGGGCGCACGCGGCGAGTATCTCTCCCGTGGACTGCGGCCCCATCGTGCGCACCGAGATGCAAAGTCTCATCGATCCGCATCTTACGCGAGGCGCTCGCTTTCGGGCCGGCGGTCAATCGCCCTCGAAGTAGACCTGGAGCTCGCGCGGCGCGGCGTAGACTTTGGTGCCGGGCGCGAGCGTTCGCGCGCAATCGGCGGGAACCTCGGCTTGCACCGTGGCGCCGGCCTCGGAGACGAGCTCGAGCTTCGCGCGTGCGCCGAGACTCTGGACGCGGCGAACGCGCGCGGCGAAGGCGTGGCCGTCGAGCGGGCCCAGGGCGATCTCGAGGTCGTCCGGCCGGAAGCCCACGCGCGCCTTGCGCCCGTCGACCGTCGTCGCGAGCCAGTTCGCTTCGCCGAGAAAGCCGAACACGAACGGGGTCGCCGGCCGGCGGTAGACGTCGTCCGGCGCGCCGATCTGCTCGATGCGTCCCTCGTTCACGACCACGACGCGATCGGCGAGCTCGAGCGCTTCCTCCTGATCGTGAGTCACGAACAGACTCGTGATGCCGAGTTCGTCGTGCAGCTTGCGCAGCCAGCGGCGCAGCTCGCGCCGGACGCGCGCGTCGAGCGCGCCGAACGGCTCGTCGAGCAAGAGGACGCGCGGCTGCACCGCGAGCGCGCGGGCGAGCGCGACGCGCTGGCGCTGGCCGCCGGAGAGCTGCGTCGGCATGCGCCGCGCGAGCCCCTCGAGCTGGACCAGGTCGAGTAACTCGTGCGCGCGGGAGCGGATCTCGGCTTCGCTCGGTCGCCGGCCTCGCGGCTGGACGCGCAGCCCGAACGCCACGTTCTCGAACACCGTCATGTGTCGGAACAGCGCGTAGTGCTGGAACACGAAGCCCACGCGCCGGTCGCGCACGCTGCGCTCGGTTGCGTCCTCGCCGTCGAACGAGATCGAGCCCGCGTCGGCGCGCTCGAGCCCGGCGATCACACGCAGGAGCGTCGTCTTGCCCGAGCCCGACGGGCCCAGCAGCGCGAGCAGCTCGCCCGGCTCGACGTGCAGCGACACGTCGCGCAGCGCGGTGAACTCGCCGAAGTGCTTCCAGATCCCGCGAACCTCGATGCTCACTTCTCGTTCTCCCGGCGGATCCGCCACTCGAGCGCCTGCTTCGCGACCAGAGTCACGAGCGCGAGCAGCGCGAGCAGTGACGCCACGGCGAAGGCCGCGGCCGATTGGTACTCGTTGTACAGAATCTCGACGTGCAGCGGGATCGTGTTCGTCTGGCCGCGGATGTGACCCGACACGACGGAGACCGCGCCGAATTCGCCCATCGCGCGCGCGTTCAGCACCACGACGCCGTAGAGCAGGCCGAGCCGGATGTTCGGCAGAGTGACTCGCCGGAACATCTGCCAGCCGCTCGCGCCGAGCGAAATGGCCGCCTCTTCCTCCTCCGAGCCCTGCTCCTGCATCAGCGGGATCAGCTCGCGCGCGACGAAGGGGAAGGTGATGAAGGTGGTCGCGAGCACGATGCCCGGCACCGCGAAGAGGATCCGGATCCCGTGCTCCGCGAGCCACGGCCCGAGCAGACCCTGCGCGCCGAAGAGCAACACGAAGATGAGTCCCGAGATCACCGGTGACACCGCGAACGGCAGGTCGATCAAGGTGACCAGCAGGTTCTTCCCGCGAAACTCGAAGCGCGCGATCGCCCAAGCCGCGGCGACGCCGAAGGCGGCGTTCGCGGGCACCGAGATCGCCGCGACGATCAGCGTGAGCTCGATCGCCTTCAGCGCGACCGGCTCGCGGATCGCGTCCCAGTAGCTGCGCAGCCCGCCGGCCAGCGCTTGGCTGAAAACCGCCGCGAGCGGGAGCAGGAGAAACAGAGCGACGAAGCCCAGCGCGAGTGAGATCAGCGCGGCGCGCACGAGCGGTGGATCTTCCAGCGCTCTGCGCACCGGCGGTGCCGCGGGCGGTTCGAGCGGGCGCAGCGCCGCGGTCGTCATGCGGCGCCCCCCGCGCCCGCGAGTCTCCTGCGACCGAGCGCCTGCAGCGCGTTGATCGCCAGCAGAAGCGCGAACGACGCGAGCAACATCACCGTCGCGATCGCCGTCGCGCCCGCGTAGTCGTACTGCTCGAGCTTGGTCACGATCAGGAGCGGCACGATCTCGGTGCGCAGCGGCATGTTGCCGGAGATGAAGACGACCGAGCCGTACTCGCCGAGCGAGCGCGCGAACGCGAGCGCCGAGCCGGTGACGAGCGCCGGCCAGAGCGCTGGGAAGAGCACGCGGCTGAACGTCTGCAGCCGGCCGGCGCCGAGGCTGGCCGCGGCTTCCTCCGCCTCGGACTCGAGATCCTCGAGCACCGGCTGCACCGTGCGCACGACGAACGGCAGCCCGATGAAGGTGAGCGCGATCACGACACCGAGTGGTGTATATGCCGCCTGGATCCCGAGCGGCTCGAGGAAGCGGCCGAGCCAGCCGTTCCTTGCCAGCAGCGTGGTGAGCGTGATGCCCGCGACCGCGGTCGGCAGCGCGAACGGCAAGTCGACGAGCGCCTCGACGAGCTCGCGCCCCGGGAAGCGGTAGCGGGTGAGCACCCAGGCGAGCATCAGGCCGAAGACGGCGTTGACTCCCGCGGCCGCGAGCGACGCGCCGAAGCTCAGCCGGTAGGCGGCAAGCGCGCGGGGCGACGCGACGGCGGCGGCGAAGTCGGCGAGCGAGAGCGAGGCCGCGCGGAAGAACAGCGCCGACAGCGGAATCAGCACCAGCAGCGACAGATACACGACCGAGAGACCGAGCGTGAGCCCGAAGCCCGGCAGGACGTTTCGCCGCGAGCGGGCCAAGCTCTAGCGCCCTGCCGCGTAGATCTGGTCGAAGATGCCGCCGTCGGCGAAGTGAGTCGCCTGCGCCTTCTTCCAGCCGCCGAAGTCCCTGTCGATCGAGAGCAGCTCGAGCTTGGGGAACTGCGCGGCGTACTTCGCAGCGGCGCTCGGCTCGGTCGGCCGGTAGAAGTGCTTGCCGATCAGGTCCTGCGCCTCGGGCGAATAGAGATAGTTGAGATACTCGGCAGCGACCGCGCTCGTGCCGTGTCTGCGCGCGACGGCGTCGACCACCGAGACCGGCGGCTCGGCCAGCACACTGATCGACGGCGCCACGATCTCGAAGCGACCCTTCCCGAGCTGCTCGATCGCCAGGAGCGCCTCGTTTTCCCACGCGATCAACACGTCGCCGATGCCGCGCTCGACGAAGGTCGTGGTGGAGCCGCGAGCGCCCGCGTCGAGCACGGGCGCGTTCCTGTAGATCGCGGCCACGAACGCGCGCGTCTTCGCATCGTCGCCGGCGTACTTCCTCTGCGCGTAGCCCCAGGCCGCGAGATAGTTCCAGCGCGCGCCACCCGACGTCTTCGGGCTGGGCGTGATCACCGAGATCCCGGGTTTGGCGAGATCGTCCCAATCCTTGATCGCCTTGGGATTTCCCTTGCGGACGAGGAACACGATCGTCGACGTGTACGGGCAGCTGTTGTTCGGCAACCGGCTCTGCCAGTCGCGCGGCACGAGCTGCGCGCGCTCGTACAAGGCACTCACGTCGCCCGCGAGCGCCAGCGTGACGACGTCGGCCCCGAGGCCGTCGATCACCGCGCGCGCCTGCTTGCCCGATCCGCCGTGTGACTGGCTGATCGTGATCGCCTCGCCGTGCGTCTCCTGCCAGTGCTTCGCGAAGAGCGCGTTGTAGTCCGCGTACAGCTCGCGCGTCGGGTCGTACGAGACGTTCAAGAGCTCCGCGTCCGCGCGAGCGCTTCCGTTCGCCAGAGCGAGCAGCGCGGCCGCGACCGCCGGGAGAGTGATTCGCGTGATCTTCATCGGACTTCCTCAGTAGGAGAGCTGCACTTCGCTCATGATCACGCCCTCGCTGTGCCGGTCCGGATTGTCGGAGTAGTTGCGGAAGGTCGTGTGGTCGTAGTTCAGACCGAGCTTCACAAAGCGGTTCAGAACCCAGTTGACTCCGACCGTCCACAGCACCGCGGCCTCTGCCTGGGTCGCCGGGTCCGCGAAGTTCGCGTCGAAGACCGAGTGATCGACCTTCAGCTCACTGAAGCGGGCGACCAGCTCGAGCGCGCCGAAGGAGCGGTGGAACGGGTCGAAGCTCGCGCTCGGGACGAGACCTTTGAATGACTCGTTCTCGCCAGTGATTGCCCAGCCAGCCGCGACTTGCCACGCGGTGTTGCGGGCGCGGATGTCGGAGAACCCGGTGCGGCGAAACTCGGTCGATGAGAGCACGTACTCGGTGAGCAACCCGAAAGGCCCGTAGTACCAGTAACCCTGCGGCGAGTATCTCGCGCGGGTTCCGGTCTGAGTCACTCCTGTCCGGAACTGGAAGAAGTTCTGCTGACCGGAGGTCTTGTACGTACCCGGGGTTCCCTCCTCGCGTCCGTACGTCGTCGCGAAGCCGATGCCGAGCCCCTGGAGCGCGGGGATGCCCGCTTCCTGGAACGGATTGACGAACACGCGGGCGACGAGGTCCTTGTCGTTGCCGGTGTCGGCGTCCGCACTCGACGCGCCGTCGGGGACTCCGTTCATCCACGCGAGCTGATAGTTGACGAGGCCCTCTTGGATGACGCCCTGGAGCATGACGCCGAGGTCGCGGTTCGGCACGAGCTGGGTCGGCAGCGCGCGCTCGACGAACCACATCGCGGTCGCGGGCTGCAGCCGCTCCAGGCCGACGGGACCCTTGTACTTGCCGAACTGGAGCTGTGCCTCCGGCAGGTAGCGGAGGTTCGCGTAGGCATCCTGCACGACGAGCTGACTGCCGGCGAAGTCCGGCATGATCCTGAAGTCGACTACACCAGCGAGTGTACCCTCGAAGATCGGCCGGATGCGGCGGAACAGGAACGTGTCCGAGCCGGCCGGGAGATTCGCGGGCGCGTCCTGGAAGAAGCGCCCGTCGAACTGCGTGTAGCCTCGGATCTTGAGCTGATACTGTGAGTCGGCCGAGCGGATCGAGAACCCGTCCGTGCCCGCGCTGACCACGGGCTGTGGTCCCTTGCTCGCCTGAGTCTCGGCGTCGACTTCGAGCTCCCGCTTCACGAGCGCCAGCTCCTGCTCGAGCTCGTTCACGCGATCTTCCAGCGCGGCGCGCTCGCCCGCCGTCGCCGTCTGCCCCGAGGCGCCGCGTGCGCCGAGCGCGAGCGCGATTGCCGCGACGCCGAGCGCCACCACTCCCCGACCCCGACTCATTTCGACTCCGCCTTCTGCAGGTGAGCCCCGGCCTTGAGCAAGGCGCGTGCCTGGAGTCGGGAAGGCCGGATTGGGGTTCTGGCTGCTGGATGACAGAAAGTCCGTCATTGGAGACGGATATGACTATGAAGATGTCAGAAAATCCGCTATTAGAGGTCGAAAATCGGAGCGAGCAATGGAGCGATTCGCGCCGCTGCTGCTCGACCTCTGGCGCGAGATCGGGCGGCACATCGAGATCGGCGAGGCGGTGCAGCGCTGCGCGCCGCTGCTCGCGCGCCGTCTCCCCGTCGACGAGCTGCTCGTGCGGCGGCTGGATCTCGCGCATGCGTCACTCGAAACGGTCGCTTCGGCGCGGACGGGGGAACGCGCGGAGGCAAGTCGCTCGCGCGACTCGCTCGCGCCCGCGCAGCTCCAGGAGGTCGCCGCGTTCTGCCGCCGAGGCAGACCGCTGCGCGGCTCGGCGGCCAGTGTGATTCGCCGCCTGCCCGGGATCGTGCCCTCCGAGCTCGAGGGTGAGGTGCTCGTCGCTCCACTCGCGCGCGGCGGCGAGCCGGCCGGAGTGATTGTGCTCGTCGCGCGACCGCCGCGACACTTCGAGCGCGAGCACGAGGAGATCGCGCGCGCGCTCGTCGAGCCCTTTGCGGTCGCGCTCGAGAACGACCGGCGCATCGCGGAGCTCGAAGGCCTGCGCCAGGCCGCCGAGGCCGACAAGCGCAGCCTGCTCACCCGGCTGGGCCGCGACGACTTGTCCGAGACCATCATCGGCGCCGAGTCGGGTCTGCGCGGCTCGATGGAGCGCATCCAGCTGGTCGCTGCGTCGGACGTTCCCGTGCTCCTGCTCGGCGAAACCGGCTCGGGGAAGGAGGTCGCGGCGCGCGCGATCCACTCGCGCTCGCCGCGCGCGGCGCGCCCCTTCCTGCGCGTGAACTGCGGGGCGATCCCCGCCGGCTTGATCGACTCGGAGCTCTTCGGGCACGAGCGCGGCAGCTTCACCGGCGCCGCGACCCAGAGACAGGGCTGGTTCGAGCGCGCCGACGGCGGGACCCTGTTCCTCGACGAGATCGGCGAGCTGCCGCTCGCGGCGCAGGTGCGCCTGCTGCGCATCCTGCAGGACGGCAGCTTCGAGCGCGTCGGAGGCACGCGGGCGCTGCACGCCGACGTGCGGATCGTCGCCGCGACTCATCGCGACCTACACGCAATGGTGTCGGAGGGAACCTTCCGAGAGGACCTCTGGTACCGGCTGGCGGTCTTCGTGATCCACCTGCCGCCGCTGCGCGAGCGCCCCGAGGACATCGCGGCCCTGGCGAGTCACTTCGCGCTGCGCGCGGCCACGCGCTTCGGCTTGCCCGCGCTGGTCCCCAACCGCGACGACGTGAGCGCGCTCGCGGCCTACGTTTGGCCCGGAAACATCCGCGAGCTCGGCGCCGTGATGGACCGCGCGGTGCTGCTCGGCCAGGGCCGCGCGCTCGAAGTCGCGAAGGCGCTCGGCGCCGCGACGCCGGCGCCGCGAGTGACTCCGCCCGGGTCGGCGCCGCGAGCCGCCGCGGCGCCGACCGGCGAGTCGCCCGCCGCGCTGGACGGCGCGATCGCCCGCCACATCGAAGCGGCGCTCGCGCGCAGCTTCGGCCGGATCGAGGGGCCGTTCGGCGCGGCGCGGCTGCTCGACGTGAATCCGCACACGCTGCGCGCGCGCATGCGCAAGCTCGGCATCGACTGGCGCCGCTTCCGCCAGCGCGCCTGAGGCCCGGGTCAACGGCGGGCCGCCCGCCGTCGATGAGAAGGGGCGCCGCGCGGTTGACACGTTTCGAGCGGCAGGAGTAGCTTCGGCGCGGGCCTTCACCCCGGGGATTCAACGATGAACTGGCAGACTCCGTCCTTCGAAGAGATCAACATGAGCGCCGAGATCGGCGCGTACCAGGGAGACGAGGACGGGGACACGAACCCGCCGTTCGTCAGCGAGCGCGCCTCCGACGTCGAGGCGTAGCGCAGCTCCGATCTCGTGCAGATCCGGGTTCTAGGGTCCGCCGCTGGCGGCGGCTTCCCGCAATGGAACTGCGGCTGCGCGAACTGCAGCGGCCTGCGCGCCGGTACCCTCCGGGCTCGGCCGCGCACTCAGGAATCGATCGCTTTCTCCGCCGACGGCGAGCGCTGGTTCCTGATCAACGCGTCGCCCGAGATTCGCGCCCAGATCGAGAGCTTCCCGCCGCTCTGGCCGCGCGCCAAGCGACACTCGCCGGTGTCGGGCATCCTGCTCACGAACGGCGACCTCGACCACTGCCTCGGCCTTTTGTCGCTGCGCGAGTCGCACCCGATCTCGGTCTACGCGACCGCGTCGGTGCGGAGCGGCTTCGCGGAGGGGAACACCGTGTACCGGACCCTGCAGCGCTTTCCCGATCAGGTGCGCTGGTGCGCTCTCCCGCTCGCGCGCGAGACGCCGCTAGTCGATCCCGAGGACGGCGCCGAGACCGGCCTGTTCGCGACCGCGCTGGCGATCCCCGGCAAGCTGCCGCTCCACCTCGAACAGCTGCGCGCGCCGTCCGCGGAGGACAACGTCGGACTGCGCATCCGCGACGCGCGGAGCGGGGGCTCGCTCGCGTATCTGCCGGCGGTCGCCGGCCCCTCGCGCGCGGTGCTCGACGCGCTCGCGGGCGCCGACTGCGTCTTCTTCGACGGCACGTTCTGGAGCAGCGACGAGCTGATCGCGGCGGGTCTCGGCACGCGCCGCGCCGAGGACATGGCGCACTGGCCGGTTGGAGGCGCGGACGGGAGTCTCGCCCTGCTCGCGAAGCGCGCCGGACGGCGCATCCTGATCCACGTGAACAACACCAATCCGCTGCTGCGCGAGGACGGCCCGGAGCACGCCGCCGCCGACGCCGCGGGGGTCGAGATCGCGCACGACGGTCAGGAGCTCGAGCTGTGAGTCAGCCGCTCTCCGCCGACGCGTTCGTCGCGCGCATGCGCGAGGAGGGCGCCCGCCGGTATCACGACACGCATCCGTTCCACCTGCGCATGCACGAGGGGTCACTCACGCGACAAGAGCTGCAGGCGTGGGTGCTGAACCGCTTCTACTACCAGACGCGCATCCCGATCAAGGACGCGCTGATCCTCTCGAAGTCCGAGGATCCCGCGTTCCGGCGCATGTGGATCCACCGGCTGCGCGACCACGACGGCGAGCGCGCGGGCGAGGGCGGGCTCGCGCAGTGGCTGCGGCTGGCGGAGGCGGTCGGCCTCGACGCGGACGAAGTCGCTTCGTGCCGGCGGGTGCTGCCGGGCGTCCGCTTCGCCTGCGATGGCTACGTGGAGCTGGTGCGCGCGGGTGACTTGCTCGTCGCGGTGGCGTCGTCGCTCACCGAGTTCTTCGCGCCGGACCTGATGTCGACGCGCATCGCCGCCTGGGAGAAGCACTACCCTTGGATTGCGGCGTCGGGGCTCGAGTATTTCAAGAACCGGGTCGGCTTCGCGCGGCGCGACTCGCAAGAGGCGATCGCGTTCGTCACCGCGCGCGCGACCTCGGTCGAGTCACAGGCCGCCTGCGTCGCGGCGCTCGTGCGCAAGACCGAGGTGCTGTGGCACCTGCTCGACTGCGTGCAGGCGGCGGCGAGCGCGCCGCGGTGATCGCCCTCGACGCGCGCCCCCGCCTAGCGCCCAAGGCGCGCCTGCGCGTCGACGAGATCTCGGGCAAGACGCTGCTCCTGTATCCCGAGCGCGGCCTCGCGCTGAACGAGACCGGCGCCGAGATCCTGGGCCTGTGCACGGGTGAGCGGCAGGTGAGCGAGATCATCGCCGCGCTCGCCGCGCGCCACGGCAGTCACGAGGCGCTGGCGGACGAGGTGCGCGCGTTTCTGCAGAAACTCGCCGACCGCAACCTGCTGCGCGGAATCGAGCCATGACTCCCGCGGAGCGGCCGTACACCTTGGTCGCCGAGCTCACGTACCGCTGTCCGCTGCGCTGCGTCTACTGCTCGAATCCGGTCCACGTCGAGCGGCGCAGCGCGGAGCTCGACACCGGGACGTGGCGGCGGGTGCTGCGCGACGCCGCGGCGCTCGGCGTCGTCCAGCTCAACCTGTCGGGAGGCGAGCCGCTGCTGCGCGACGACCTCGAGGAGCTGATCGCGGAAGCGCGCGCTCTCGAGCTCTACACGAACTTGATCACGAGCGGCGTGCCGCTCGAGCGCGCGCGCCTGGCGAAGCTGGCCGCGCGCGGACTCGACGCGCTGCAGCTCTCGTTCCAGGACGACCGCGCCGGCGACGCCCTTCGGATCGCGGGAGTCGAGTCGCTCGAGCAGAAGCTGCGGGTCGCGGGCTGGGTGCGCGAGCTCGGCCTGCCGCTCACCGTCAACGTCGTCCTGCAGCGCGGCAACATCGAGCGAGTGACCGAGCTCGTCGCGCTCGCCGAGCGACTCGGCGCCGAGCGGCTCGAGCTCGCGAACACGACGTATCTCGGCTGGGCACTCACCAACCGCGCGCAGCTCGTGCCGAGCCGCGCGGCGATCGAGCGCGCGCGCGAGGCGGCGCGCGCCGCAAGCGAGCGCCTGCGCGGCCGGATGGAGATCCTGTTCGTCCTGCCCGACTACCACACGGATTATCCGCGCCCGTGCATGGGCGGCTGGGCGCGCAGCATCCTGGTGGTCGCGCCCGACGGGCTCGCGCTGCCGTGTCACCAGGCGCGCACGATCGCGGGGCTGACGTTCGAGAACGTGAGCCACCGCCCGCTGGCCGAGATCTGGCGCGACTCGCCCGGCTTCCGCGCGTTTCGCGGCGAGGGCTGGATGCAGGAGCCGTGTCGCAGCTGCGAGCGGCGGGGCAGCGATTTCGGCGGCTGCCGCTGCCAGGCGTTCCATCTGGTCGGCGACGCGGCTGCGACCGACCCGGCGTGCCATCTCTCGCCGAACCACGCGCTCGTGCGCGCCGAGCGCGCGCGCGCCGAGCAGCCCGCGCCGGCGAGTGACTTGGTCTACCGCCGCGCCCCGACGCCGCGCTGAAGTCGCGGAGACGCCATTCCCGCCAGGCGCGCGGCGCCGGTAGCAGTTGCCGACCGAGCCACGTTAGGATCCTGGCGTGATCATCGTGATGAAGGCCGAGTTCGGACCCGACGCGCCCGAGACGCGCCAGGTGATCCGCATGGCGGAGCGGAACCCCGAGATCCGCACCGAGCTGCACGTGATTCGCGGCTCGACCCGCACGCTCACCGAGATCTACCTGCTCGGCCCGACGACCGGCATCTCGTCCGAGCCGTTCGAGGAGCTGTCCGCGGTCGAGAAGGTGATTCGCATCCGCGAGCGCTACCGCACGATCGGCCGGCACGAGGGGCAGGCCGAGGCGCTGGGGTTCGAGTACAACGGTGTGCACTTCAGCCAGGACAGCTTCTATCTGTTCCCCGGCGTGTGCGCGATCGACACGCGCGAGAACCTCGAGAGCACGTTCCGCGCGCTGCGCGCCGCGGGCATCGCGACCACGCGCGCGGGCGCCTACAAGCCGCGCACCAGCCCGTACGACTTCCAGGGCCACGGCGCGAAGTGTCTGCCGTGGACCTTCGAGCTCGCGGGCAAGTACGGCATGCGCGTGATCGCGATGGAAGTCACTTCCGAGGCGAACGTCGACGAGATCCGCGACGCGCTCGCGGCGGCGGGCAATCCGACCGGCGTGATGCTGCAGATCGGCACGCGCAACGCGCAGAACTTCGAGCTCTTGAAGACCGTCGGCTCGCAGCAGGACTTCCCGGTCCTGTTCAAGCGCGGCATGGGCATCACGCTCGAGGAGTCACTGAACGCGGTCGAGTACGTCGCCAGCGGCGGGAACCACCGGATCGTCTTCGGCCTGCGCGGCATGAAGACGAACCTCGGCGACCCGCACCGCAACTTCGTCGACTTCGCGATGGTGCCCGCCGTGAAGCGCATGACGCGCATGCCCGTCTGCATCGATCCGTCGCACTCGGTGGGCAAGCGCGTGAGCGCGCCCGACGGGCTGCTCGACATCCACCACGTGACCGCGCAGGGCATCATCGCGGGCGCGAACATGGTGCTCGTCGACTTCCACCCGCGCCCCGAGGAAGCTCTCTGCGACGGCCCGCAGGCGCTGACGCCGAACGAGCTCGAGCACTTCGTGCGCGACGCGCAGCTCGTGCGCGACGCCTATCTGCAGCGGATCAAGCTGCGCGTCGAGCTCGGCGCGCGCTAGCTCGCGTCCTGCTGCACGCGAATCGCGACCCAGCGCTGGCGCTGCTCCGGCTCTGCGTCGCCGCAGGACGCGATCGCGGCGTAGATCCGGCGGACGCAAGTCACTTCGAGCTGGACCCCGCTCGCGGCGACCGCGACGCGCGCCTCGCCGGGCCCGTCGTGCCTGGCAGTCATGCGCAGGGCGCGCGCGCGCGGGTGGAGCGCGAGCGCCGCGGCCTCGGCCACCTGCTCGAGCTCGCCCAGGCCGCTGCGGCCGCGATAGCAGGGCAGATGGACGCCGTCGCCGCGCACCGCCTCGAGCAGCGCGGGCACGTCCGCCCCGGTCACGCGGCCGTACAGGCGGCCCGAGGGCAGCACGAGACAGTTCGCCGCGAGCCGGTGACCGCCCAAGTGACTGGCTTCCGCGACGTCGACCGCGCCGCGCAGCGCCTCGGCGAGCGAGCGGCCGAGCTTCCCGCAGCAGCGGTCGTGGCGGCCATCGGTGCAGACCAGCACGAGCGGCGCAGCCAGCGCGGGGCCGAACACGTTCCCCGCGACGAACGCTGCGATTGCCGCCGCTGCGCGCTCCGCGTCCGCCTCGCGGCGCACGAGCGTCCGGCCGGCCGCGAAGTCCGCGCAGATCACTTCGACCCCCGCGTCCGCGCGTGCGCCGACGCGCTCGAAGACGCGCAGCTGCAGCTTGCGGCCGGCGCGCTTGGCCGCTCGCTCGAGCTCACCGACCGCATCGGGAAGGCCGTCGGAGAGCGCCGCCTTGTCGTGGTGCCAGCGCGCCTTCGGCCAGGCGATCGCGGCCAACAGCGGAGCCTCGGAAGCCGAGCCGGCGAGCGGCTCTCCGGCCCGCGCGCTGGCTTCGCTGCAGGGGATGGCTTCCGCGTCGATCATCGCGCCCGGCATCGTGCGGGTCGTGTATAACGGGCGCAACCCGCAGCACGGAGGGAGCCATGGGCAGCAAGGCGGAGAGCGCGCTCGAGCGCTTCTCGAAGCAGATCGGAAAAGTCGACGGACCCGGCCAGTCGCACGTGATCGAGCAGAGTCAGATCAACCTGTTCGCGGACGCGACCGGCGACCACCAGTTCATCCACGTCGATCCCGAGCGCGCGGCGAAGCTGTCGCCCTACAAAGTCACGATCGCGCACGGCTTCCTCACCCTGTCACTGCTGCCGTTCCTCCAGGGCAGCATTCCGCCGAGTGACCCGGAGGCGTACCAGGGCCTGGTCATGGGCGTGAACTACGGGCTCGACAAAGTGCGCTTTCCCGCGCCGGTCAAGGTGAACTCGAGCGTGCGCGCGACGCGCGAGCTGGTCGAGGCGACGGTCGTCGCGCCGAACACGCTGCAGCTCAAGCAGAAGGTCACGGTCGAGATCGTCGGCGAGCCGAAGCCCGCTTGCGTCGCCGAGTTCCTGACCCGCCTGATCTACAGCTAGGCTTTGCCCGGCGTCCTGCGCCGAGGAACGCGCCTTGGGAAGTACCGACTCGAGCGGTCGATCGGGAAGGGCGCCTTCTCGGAGGTCTTCGCCGCGCGCGACACCGTCGAGGGTCGCCGCGTCGCGCTGAAGGTCGCCTTCGACTGGGTCGTGCGCGAGTTCGGGCGCGAGGCGATGGAGGTCGAGGCGCACATCGCCTGCAGTCTGTCGCACCCGAACGTCGTCGCCACTCGCAACGCGGACTGGATCGACGGCCGCTTCGTCATGGCGAGCGACCTGGCGCGCACTCACGTGTACGACTACGCGCGCGCGTGGCGCTCGGGAGCGGTGGCGCTGCGCATCGTGCGCGACGTGACCGCGGGGCTCGCGCACGCGCACCAGCGCCGCCTGATGCACCGCGACGTGAAGCCCGAGAACGTGCTCGTCTTCGCCGACGGCCACGCGGCCATCACCGACTTCGGAGTCTCTCGCTTCGAACGGCCGGCCGAATCGCGCAGCTACACGGACGCCGGCACGATGGGCTACATGGCGCCCGAGCAGGCTTACGGCAAGCCGACGCTCAGCTCGGACGTGTTCTCGCTCGGGCTGATCGCGTACGAGCTGCTCACGGGAAAGCTGCTGAAGTGGCCGTTCGCCTGGCCGCCCGAGCGCTACGAGCGCTTCCGCGCCAAGGTCCCCGAGCCTCTGCGTCCGGTGCTGCAGAAGGCGTGCGCCTTCGACCCGGCCGACCGCTACCCGTCCGCGGTCGAGCTCTCGGCCGCGCTCGAAGCCGCTTTCCGCAAGGTCGAGGAAGCCCGCGGTGCGCGCGGCGTCCACCGGCGCCGAAGACGTCGGCGACTGATTGGCCCGCCGCCGACACCGTTCGCGGTCGGCATGGAGCTGTTCCGCAAGCGCAGCGGGCGCGCACTCGGCATGACTTACCGCTGTCACCGCTGCAGCGGACCGCTCGCCGAGGCGATGAGTGTCTGCCCATGGTGCGGCAGCGCCGAGAACTCGTTCAAGGAAGTCACGAGCGCGCCGCTGATCTGCCGCCACTGCGAGCGCGGCGTGCTGCCCGAGTGGACGGCGTGCCCCTGGTGCTTCGCCGGCCGCTTCGAGGGCAACGGCCGCCCGCCGCGCCGCGACCCGCGCGGGCTGCGCCACTGCAAGCGCCGCGGGTGCCCGGGCCAGCTCCGGCTCTTCATGCGCTACTGCCCGGTCTGCAAGACCAAGCCGGGCAGACCCTGGCGGCACGCGGCGCTGCCCGACCGCTGCAAGCGCTGCAGCGGCCCGACCTCGCGCGCCTTCTTCCGCTTCTGCGCCTGGTGCGGGCGGCGCCAGCGCGAGAATAGTTGACAACGTTTAGTTTTCAGTGGTAAATATTGGCCATGGCGCGACCTGCGCTTCGGCCCGAAGAGATCGAGACCTTCCGCACCCGGCTCTGCGAGACCGCGATGCAGATGTTCGCCGACGAGGGTTACCGCGCCGTCACGCTGCGCGCGCTCGCCGAGAAGCTCGGCTGCAGTCACGCGCTCCCGTACCGCTACTTCGCCGACAAGCGCGAGATCTTCGCTGCGGTCTGCGGGCTCGGCTTCGAGCGCTTCGCCGACGCGCTGGACCGGGCCGCGCTCGGAGTGGACGATCCCGAGCAGCGCCTGCGGGTGCTGGCGCGCGCGTACTTCCGCTTCGCGCTGCGCGAGCCGCATGCCTACCGGATCATGTTCGAGCTGCGCGAGTCACCGGATGCGGCGCCGCCTCAGTACCGGGTCAAGGAGATCCGCTCCTGGCAGGTGCTGCTCGAGTCCGTCGAGCTCGCGGTGCAGGCCGGCGTGCTCGCCGGTGACCCCGAGACCGTCGCGCACGTGTTCTGGGCCGGGCTACACGGGCTGGTGTCGCTGCAGCTGGCCGGGAAGCTCGGCCTCGGGCGCGCCGCGCGCGATCTGCTCGAGCCGCTGATGGACGCCTTGATCGACGGCAACCGCAAACCCGAGAAGACGAGGAGAAAGCGATGAACGACGCGGAGAGCTGGCCTGCGCATCCGAACCTGCAGGGCGGCTTCGCGCCGCAGCCGCGCGAAGCGGACTTTCCCGCGCTCGAGGTGCAGGGCGAGATCCCGCGCGAGCTAGTCGGAACCCTGTACCGCAACGGGCCGAACCCGCAGTTCCCGCCGCGCGGCGGCGCGGCCTACCACTGGTTCGACGGCGACGGCATGATCCACGCGATCTCGTTCACGGACGGGCGCGCGGGCTATCGCAACCGCTGGGTGCGCACGCGGCGCTTCGAGCTGGAGCGCGCGGCCGGCAAGGCGCTCTTCGGCGGCTTGCGCTCGATGAGTCACACGGATCCCGACGCCTGGCGCGGGCTCGAGGCGCTCGGCCTCTCGAGCTACGAACGCGTGAAGCTCGCGGTCGACGCCGCGAACACCAACGTGATCTGGCACGCGGGGCGGCTGCTCGCGCTGCTCGAGATCGAGCTGCCGACGGAGCTCGACCCGCGCACGCTCGAGACGCTCGGCCGGCACAGCTTCGGCGGCCGGCTGCGGAACGAGATGACCGCGCACCCGAAGGTCGATCCAGAGACGGGCGAGCTGCTCTTCTTCGGCTACTCCGCGGAGGCGCCGTTCCTACGCCACCACGTCGTGGACCGCGGCGGTCGACTCACGCGCAGCGTCGACGTGCCGCGCGAGGTCGGCACGATGATGCACGACTTCGTCGCCAGCGACAGGCACCTGATCTTCCCGGAGTTCCCGGTCACGATCCGGCCCGAGAATCTGCACTCGGACGCCGTGTTCCGCTGGGAGCCGGAGCTGGGTACACGAATCGGTGTCATGCCGCGCAGCGGCGGCCCCGCGGACTCGCTCTGGTTCGAGACCGAGGCCTGCTTCGTGTACCACTTCATGAACGCGCACGAGGTCGGCTCGCGCGTCGTGATCGAGGCGATCAAGTACCCGCGCGTCGCGCTGTTCCCGAGCGCGCGCCCGGGCGAAGAGGAGCCGGGGCCGGCGCCGGGCCTGCTCACGCGCTGGACGCTCGACCTCGCCACCGGCTCTTTCTCGGAGCAGACGCTCGACGACGTGCAGATCGAGTTCCCGCGCCTCGACGAGCGGCGCGCGGGTCTCGCGTATCGGCACGGCTACGCCGTCGGCACGGTGCCGCGCGGTGACTCGACCTTGCCCTTCAACTCGATTCTGCACTACGACCTCGCGACCGGGGCGCGCCGCGCGCACGCGCTGCCCGACGGCAGCTCGGCCGGCGAGGCGGTCTTCGTGCCGCGCACTGACTCGGCGCCGGAAGGCGACGGCTTCCTGCTCGCGCCCGTGTACCGTTGGGGCGAGGACCGCAGCGACGTGCTCGTGCTCGACGCGGCGAACGTCGAGGCTGCCCCGCTCGCGGTCGTCCGGATTCCGCAGCGCATTCCGTTCGGCTTCCACGGAAACTTCGCCCCGGGGGTCACACTGACGTGAGTCAGCTTGGGATAGACTCCGGCGCATGGAGACGAAGACGAAGCTCGGCGACGTGGCGAATCGGCTGCTGTTCGAGAACGAGCGGGTGAAGGTCTGGCAGATGGACCTCGCGCCCGGCGAGTCCTCCGACTTCCACGAGCACACGCTGCCGTACCTGATCTGCGTCGTGGAGGGCGACACCGTCGACGCCGACTTCGCGAACGGCAAGTCGATCCGCATCCCGGTGAAGCCCGGCCAGGTGTTCTTCGTCGAGCCCGGCAGCAAGGAGACCGCGGTCAACCGCAGCGATACGCGCTTTCGCGAGTTCCTGATCGAGCTGAAGAGCTGAGTCAGCCTCTCACCGAGTACTCGAAGCCCGATGGGAAGGGCAGGGTGACGGACTGGAAGCCGTTCCTGCCCGACTGCACGTAGTCGAGATACGGAGCGAGCGCGCGCTTGAAGGTGCGGACGTTGTCCGCCAGGACGACCGCGCCTGGGCGCAGCTTCGGGGCGAGCAGCTCGAGCATCTGCAGATACATATCCTTCCAGCCGTCGAGCAGCACCAGGTCGATCGGCGCCGGCACATCGCGCAGTGTCTGCAGGGCGTCGCCCAGGCGCACCTCGGCGACGCCGCCGAGGCCCGCCTCGTTCAGGTGCTCGACGGCCTTCGCGCGCTTGCCCGGCTCGAGCTCCGAGCCGATCACGCGGCCCATGCCGTTGTCGCGCGCGGCCGCCGCGGCGTACAGAGTGGAGATTCCGAACGAGGTGCCGAACTCCACGATGCGCCGGGCGTCGAGTGAGCGCGCCACGAGATACAACAGCTTGCCCTGCGGGCGAGACAGCGGAATGTACACGTCCTTGAAGCGGCGACTCATCTCGGCGGCCGGCAGGTTCTTGTTCAAGAGCGCGCCCAGGTAAGTCGGCAGTCGTCCCAACATGCGGAACAGGTCGCCACTCGCCGCGTCGTGCAGGCGGTCGAGCACCGCGCGCACCTTCGGATCGTCGAGCGAGCTCGGAGTCGCGGCCACGGAGAGTGCGCGTTCCATCGGGTCTCCTCTCTCGGCGCCAGTGTACCGCCGCGCCGCGTTACAATCGCGGGCACCGGAGGACGACCCCGTGCCGAACAAACGCAATCCCCGCAGCGCAGTCACGACCGAGGGCGACAACCGCGCGCCGAACCGCGCGATGCTGCGCGCCGTCGGCTTCTCGGACGCGGACTTCGGCAAGCCGATCGTCGGCATCTCGAACGCCGCCAGCGACATCACCCCGTGCAACGCGGGCTTGGGCGAGCTCGCCGTCGCGGCGGCCGACGGCGTGCGCCGTGCGGGCGGCATGCCGCAGACCTTCGGCACGATCACGATCTCGGACGCGATCTCGATGGGAACCGAGGGCATGAAGTGCTCCCTCGTGTCTCGCGAGGTGATCGCGGACTCGATCGAGACGGTCGCGCGCGGTCAGTGGCACGACGCGACGCTCGCGGTCGGCGGCTGCGACAAGAACATGCCCGGCGCGCTGATGGCGCTCGCGCGGCTCGACATCCCGTCTATCTTCGTCTACGGCGGCACGATCAAGCCGGGTCACTATCAGGGGAGTGACCTCACGATCGTCTCGGTCTTCGAGGCGGTCGGCGCGCACGGCGCGGGCGCCATGAACGACACCGACTTCCTCGAGATCGAGCGGCGCGCATGTCCGGGCAAGGGCTCGTGCGGCGGCATGTACACCGCGAACACGATGTCGAGCGCGATCGAAGCGCTCGGCATGTCCCTGCCCGGGGGCTCGACGATGGCGGCGGACTCCGGCGAGAAACGCGCGAGCGCCGAGGAGAGCGGCGCCGCGCTCGTGTCACTCGTCGAGCGGAATCTGACGGCGCGCGCGATCCTGACGCGCGCGGCGTTCGAGAATGCGATCGCGGTCGTGATGGCGGTCGGCGGCTCGACGAACGCGGTGCTGCACTTGCTCGCGATCGCGCACTCCGCGGGCGTGCCGCTCGAGCTCGACGACTTCGAGCGCATCCGCGCGCGCGTGCCCGTGCTGGCGGACCTGAAGCCGAGCGGGCGCTACGTCGCCACCGACCTGCACCGGGTCGGCGGGATCCCGCTCGTGATGAAGATGCTGCTCGACAAGGGTCTGATCGACGGCCGCTGTCTCACGGTGACCGGGAAGACCGTCGCCGAGAATCTCGCGCGCGTTCCGCGCGCGCCGCCCGCGGGCCAGGACGTGCTGCGCCCCTGGGCCAACCCGATCTACGCCGAGGGTCACTTGGCGATTCTGCGCGGCAATCTCGCGCCGGAGGGCGCGGTCGCGAAGATCAGCGGCATCCAGAGACACGAGATCACCGGTCCCGCGCGCGTCTTCGACTCCGAAGAGGACTGCATGGCCGCGATCATGTCGGATCGCATCCACGCGGGAGACGTGCTCGTGATTCGCTACGAGGGCCCGAAGGGCGGGCCGGGCATGCGCGAGATGCTCGCGCCGACCGGCGCGCTGATCGGCAAGGGGCTCGGCGACTCCGTCGGGCTGCTCACGGACGGCCGATTCTCCGGCGGAACCTACGGCATGGTCGTCGGCCATGTGTCTCCGGAGGCGTTCGTCGGCGGTCTGATCGCGCTCGTGCGCGAGGGTGACTCGATCACGATCGACGCGAAGAAGCGCGTGCTCCAGCTCAACCTGCCGGAGCCGGAGATCGCGGCGCGCCGCGCCGCCTGGAAGGCGCCGGCTCCGCGCTACAAGACCGGGGTGCTCGCGAAGTACGCGAAGCTGGTCTCGAGCGCGACCTTCGGCGCGGTGACGGACCGAGCCCTTTGAGCTGGATCGCGGCGGCCGGTGTGCTCGGCGCGCTGTCCGTGCTCGCCGGCGCGTTCGGCGCGCACGGCCTGCGCGGCGAAGTGACTCCCGAGCGCCTCTCGGCCTGGTCAACGGCGTCTCACTACGCGCTGATCCACAGCGGCGTGATTCTGGCGCTCGCGCTCTACGGCTCCGCGACGGGCCGCAGCGTGACTCTGCCCGCCAGCTTGTTCACGGCGGGCGTCGCGCTCTTCTCCGGCTCGATCTTCGGCCTGGTGCTCTTCGAGCTGCGCGTGCTCGGGCCCGTGACTCCGATCGGCGGCGCGCTGCTGATCGGCGGCTGGGCGTCGCTCCTGTGGCTGGCGCGCAGCAGCGCCTGATCGCCCCCCGCGCGGGTCAGCGAGCTCCGCCGAAGAAGAGCGTGTGCCGGTCGGCCGCGCCGCAGCGCGGCCACGCGCCGAGCAGGGGTGAGCGCGGATCCCCGCTGCGCGCGAATGCCGAGAACGCGTCGCGCAGCTGCCGGCCGACCGGCTTTGCTTCGGGGACGTCGTCGAAGAAGCGGCCGAGCGGGGCGATGCGGCGGGTGCCGAAGACGAGCGGCAGGTCGAGCCCGTGGAAGGCTCCTGTGTCTCCGCTGGCCGACGCGCCGGCGAGATCGAAGCGGTAGTGGAAGACGGGGCCGCCCCGGGCGCTGTGCGCGTCGGCGAGGCGCTGCGCGGGCGCGCGGTAGAGAAGCTCCGTCGCGACCCGGTGGAAGAGTCCGGGCAACTCACTGGAGCCCGCCGCCGCGAGGGCAGCCGCAGCGGCGCCGCGATCGACGCCTTCGCTCGCGAGCCGCGCCGCGATCTCGTCGCGCCGCAGCTCGCGCAGGCTCGGATCGACGAAGTCGAGGATGCGCGTCTCGTCGCGCGCCGAGCCCAAGATGAGTGGGATCGCCGCGCCCTCGCCGCTCGCCCAGGCGTCGAGCGGCGCGCGCGGCAGGATCTCGCGGTCGACGACCGGGCGGAACCCGCCCGCTCGAGCCTGCGCGGCAAGCAGCTCCGGTGCAGTGAGTCCCGCGAGCTTCGCCGCGTCGCCCGGCAAGAGCTCCAGCTCGCGCAGGAACGCGGCGCGGCGCGCCTCTGCGCGCTCGCGTGAGTCCACCTCGAAAGAGCCGCTGGCGAGGATTGCGCGCTGGAAGAGCGAGCGCGCGCGCGGCATCGCGAGCAGGCATGCGACTGCCGTCGCGCCGGCGCCGTGGCCGAAGAGAGTCACGCGGCTGCCGTCGCCGCCGAAGGCGTCGATCTCGTCGCGCACCCACTCCAGCCCCGCGACCAGGTCGAGCAGCCCGAGATTCGGGGCGAAGAAGCCGAGCGCGCCCAGCCGATAGGCGAGTGAGACGACGACGAGGTCGCCGCCGCGCGCGAGCCGCCGGCCCCGCACGCACGGCTCTGCAGCCCAGCCTTCGCCGAAGCCGCCGCCGTGAACGAAGACCAGCACCGGGCGCGGCACGCCCTCGAAGCCCGCGGTCCACAGGTCGAGCGCGAGACAGTCCTCGCTCTGTCGCGGCGCGCGCTCGCCGAGCACCGGCGCGAAGCGCGAGGCGTTCTGCGGCGGGGCCGGAGCCGACTCGCCGCACTCGCGCACGCCCGGCCACGGCTCTGCGCCGACCGGCGCGCGGAAGCGGAGTGCCCCGACCGGCGCGCGCGCGAACGGCACGCCGTGGAACGCGGTGACGCCTCGGTCGACGCGCCCGCGGACCCGACCGGTGCGTGTGTCGACGACGAGAGGCACGGCCCGACTCCTCGCGCGCAGCGTATCACTTCACCCGTGCGCTCGCGGCGCGCCGGCTAAGATCTCGCCGCATGCGCAACACGCCGGCAGATTCAGCGGAGCGGCGCGGCGCGCGCTTCGAGCCGGCGCTTCGCGCCCTGCCGTGGATCGCGTGTCTCGTCGGCGTCGCACCGCTGCTCGCGGGCGGCTTCCCGCTCGGGCACGACTGGCTCTTCGAGCTGGTGCGCGTGAGCGAGTACCAGGCCGCGCTGGTCTCCGGCCAGCTGCCGCCTTACTGGAGCGAGAATCTCTACGCCGGCTATGGCTCGCCGGTGTTTCTCTTCTACGCGCCGCTCTTCTCGGCCGCTGCCTCGCTGGGCGGCTGGCTGCTCGGCTCGGTGCCGCGCGGCGCGACGCTGGTCCTGGTCCTGATCTCCGCGCTCTCGGTGCCGTTCATGCGCGCCTTTCTCGACGCGCTGCTCGAGCGCGCGGGGCTGCGCGACCCGGCGGCCGCGCGGCTCGGGACCGTGTTCTTCGTGCTCCACCCGTATCTGCTCGGGGACAAGCTCGTGCGCAACGCGGACGCGGAGTTTCTCGGACTGTGTCTCCTGCCGATCGCGCTGGCCGGGGTGGCGCTCGCGGCGCGCGCCCCGCGGCGCGGGTTTGCGCTCGTCTCGGGCGGCATCGCGCTGGTCGTGCTGGCGCACAATCTCACGGCGCTGGTGGCGGTGGCGTTCGCGCTCGGGCTCGCGCTGGTGCTCCATGGCCGCGGCAGCCGCGCGACCTGGGCCGCGATTCTGGGCGGGCTGGGCGCTGGACTCGCGCTGTCCGCCTTCTTCTGGCTGCCGGCGCTCGGACTCACCAGTCTGATCCGTCCGGAGGAGCTGCTGCGCGGGAAGTTCGACTTCCACAAGCAGTTCCCGCCGCTCGACAAGATCTTCTGGTACGTGCGCTTCTTCGCGACCGGGCTCGCGACGCCGGCCGTGCTGCTCGCGGCGCTCGCGGCCGCGGTCCGCTTCTCGGCGCAGCGACGCATTTTGGTGTCGCTGCTCGCCGCCGCGCTGGCGCTGCTCTTTCTCGAGACGGCCGCGAGCGAGCCGATCTGGTCCCGGTTTCCGTGGCTGCCGCTGTTCCAGTTCCCGTGGCGCATGATGGGTCCGCTCGCGCTCGTGGCGAGCGCGCTGGCGGCGCTGGTCGCCGCGCTCGCGCTCGCCGGCCGCTCCGCGAAAGTGCGCGCGCTAGCGGAGCTCTCGCTCGCTGCGGTGATCGCGCTGAACGCGATCCCGATCCTGCTGCAGTACCAGCCGATCCCCCGCGAAGAGGAGCCGCAGGTCGCGGCGGCGATCCAACCGCAAGTGGTGCGGAACAGCCCGGAGACCGTGACCGCAGGCGACGAGTATCTCCCGCGCGAGGCGGACCCGGCGGTGTGGCGGGTGCAGCGGCCGCTGCAAGGTCCGGTCGTGGCGGCGAGCGGCCCGGCGCGCTGGGAGACGCTCGCCGACCGCGGCTCGCGGATCGAGCTCGAGACACACGCACCCGAGAAGGTGAGGCTGCGCCTCGCGCGCTTCGCATTTCCCGGCTGGCGGATCGAGGTCGACGGCGCGCCCGCGCGCTGGGAGCCGAGCCGCTGGGGCACCCTCGAGGTGGAGCTCCCGGCCGGCGACGCGCACCTGCTCGCGCTGCTCGAGCCGCCGCCGCTGCGGCGCGCCGCGCTCTGGCTCTCGGGCGTCGCGCTCGCCGCCTGGCTCGCCGGGCTCGCGGTCGCGGGACGCCGGGCGCGGGCTTCGGTAGCTTCCGGCGCTTGAGCCTCGCGAAGCGCGTCCTCGCCGGTCTCTTGTTTCTCTCGATCGCTGCCGCGGTCGTGGTCGGCGGTCACCTGTACATCGCGCAGCGCCTCGTCCTCGACCCGGACCTGCACGGCGCAGCCCGCGCGCTCGGGCTGGGCGCCGTCTGCCTCGGCTTCGCATCGCTGATCGCGCAGCCGTTCGCCGAGCGGCTCGTGCGGCCGCCGTGGAATCGGATCGTGGGCTGGCCCGCGTCGATCTGGATGGGCGTCGCATTTCTGTGTCTGCTCGTGCTCGGAGCCGGCGACTTACTGCGCTGGCTCGCGGGCGGGGTGGCCTACGCGGCGGGAAACGACTTGCCGGTCGAGACCACGGCGCGCGTTCAGGCGGCGCTGACTGCCGCGATCGTCGGCGTTGCCGGCGCGGCGGCGTTCGCATCGGCGCTGCGGCCTCCGCGGCTCGTGCGCGTCGAGATTCCGCTCGCCCGCTGGCCGCGCGCGCTCGACGGATTTCGCATCGCGCAGATCAGCGACATCCACATCGGCCCGCTGCGCGACCGCCGCTTCTCGCGCCATCTGACCGAGCGCGTGAACGCGCTCGCGGCCGACCTGGTCTGCGTGACCGGCGACCTGGTCGACGGGAGCGCGCGGCTGCTGGCGGACGAGGTCGCTCCGTTCGGCGACCTGCGCGCGCGGCACGGCGCGTTCTTCGTCACCGGGAATCACGACCACTACTCGGGCGCCGACGCCTGGGTGCAGGTGGTCGAGCGCCTCGGCCTCGTGCCGCTGCGCAACCGGAACGTCGAGATCCGCCGCGACGGGGCGGCCTTCACGCTCGCGGGCGTCGACGACCACCGCGGCGGCTTCGGCGACGGCCAGCGCGAGGATCTGCCGCGCGCGCTCGACGGACGCGATCCCGCGCTGCCGGTGGTGCTGCTGGCGCACGATCCGAACACGTTCAAGAGGGCGTCACAGAGCGGTGTAGACCTGCAGCTCTCGGGTCACACCCACGGCGGGCAGATCTGGCCGTTCCGGCACCTGGTCCGGCTCGCGGTTCCCTTCGTCGCCGGCCGTTACTCGCTCGGCGCCGCCGAGCTCTATGTGAGTCGCGGCACCGGCTTCTGGGGACCGCCGATGCGGCTGTTCGCGCCGGCGGAGATCACGGAGATCGTGCTCAGGGCGGCGTGAGCAGCGGCAGCGGCGCCTGCTCGCGATGCAGGAACCAGCCGTCGACGACGACTCGCCGCGCGAACGCCGGCCGGGCGAGCAGCTTGGCCGCGAGCCACGGCCGCAGCCACCGCGGCACGAGATCGAACAGGCCGCGAGCGCCGCGCCCGGTGCGCGGGCCGAACCGCGCCTCGAGCGCGCGCGCGTAGCCGCCGAGGTCCTTCGCCGCGATCGCGCGCGCGGCCAGCAGCCCCGACTCGATGGCGGGACGGATGCCTTCGCCGCTCTGCGGCCAGGCGAGCCCGGCGCTGTCGCCGACCAGCACGAACCCGTCGCCCGCCAGCGGCCGCGGCGTCTGGCCGTACAGCAGGTACGCGTGCCCGTGCCGTTTCGGCGGCGTGCGCGGCGGCAGCTTGCGGAGTGACTCGCACAGCGCCACGAAGCGCTGCGCGTGGCCGGACAGGTCGTGCGCGTCCTGGCGGCCGATGCCGACGTTCAGCACCGGCCCCTTGCGCACCAGCCACGCGTAGCCGCGCAGGTCGCGCTCGAAGAAGAGCTCGGGCACCTCGGCGTCGACCGGGCAGCGGAGTGACTGCTCCGCGTCGAGCTCGAACTCGATCTCCTGCGCCGCGATCACCGGCTCCGCCGCCTTCGCCTCGCCCCCGACCCGGCGCGCGACCGGGCAGAAGTGTCCGCCCGCGCCGACCAGAACCGGCGCGCGCAGTCGCCCGTTCGCGAGCCACGCGTCGCCGCTGCGTGTGAGCGCGCGCAGCGGCTCGCCGAGGAACAGCGCGACCGGCGCGCGCGCCAATAGATACGCGTCGAACTCGCAGCGGCGGACTCCGAAGCTCACCGTCTCCGGGTAGGTGACTCGCGCGC
>JBIOJK010000022.1:0-35816 GCA_044450765.1 Myxococcota bacterium
GATCATCTCGCGCAGGTCGACGCCGTTCGCGTCGCGATAGATCGTGCGCAGCGGCACGTAGTGCTGCTTCTCGACCCAGGTGCGCGCGGTCTTGTAAGTCGAGTCGACGAACGGCTTCGCGGTCACCTCGATCACGTACACGGGGACGCCGTCGATCTCTTCATCCTTCAGGCGCCTGTACTCCGCGTCCTCGACGTTCTTCCAGGCGATGTCGTCGAAGGTGTAGTCCGTGCCCATGACGCCGACCCCGCGCAGCTGCACGCGCCGCACGCGGCCGGTCGCCGGTGACCAGACGAATTGGTCGTTGGAGCGGTCCGAGTTCACGATCATCAGGAAGCCGGTCTGCCGCATGTCCTCGGGCTCTTCGAACTTGACGAGCGTCTTGGCCAGCACGCCGTCCACCGCCTTCTTGTCCTTGTCGCGGTAGTCCTTCCAGCGCACCCAGAAGCGCGAGCGCTGCTCGTTCCCGCCGGGGTCGCGCGAGATCACCGTCTGATACTGGACCGCCGAGTGCAGACGGTTGTCGAGGAAGCGGTCAAAAATTTCCCGGCCGGTCAGGGAGCCGCCCTCGGGCAGGGCGTCCTCGACGGCCTTGTGTTCCGGAAGCACGACTGCTTCGGCCGCGCGCGCGGCGCGGGGCGCCAGCAAGCACGCGAGCGCCGCGACGAGAAGCGCGAGAGGGCGTGCTTTCATTCGCCGCCATGTATGGCGGAACCACGAGGCGCGAGTCAACTCGCGTATGCTGCGCGCGTGAGCGACGAGCAGACGATCCGCGCGGCCTACGACGGCTCGAGCGTCGCCTTCCGCGCGCTCGAGGCCTGGGGCTGGGGGGCGCTCGTGAACCTCGGCTACTACCCGCTGGCCGCGCTGCCGCAGCTCGTGTTCGGCATGGCGCCATTCCAGCGGCGGCTGGTCGCGCGCGCGCTCGAGTTACTCGCGCCCGCGGCCGGCGAGCGCGTGCTCGATGCCGCCTGCGGCCGCGGCGCGACGACGGCGCGCATCGCCGCCACCGGCGCGCAGGCGCTCGGCCTCGACCTGCTGCCCGAAAACGTGGCCGAGGCCGAGGTGCGCTTCGGCCGCGAGCCCGGTCTGCGCTTCGCGCTCGGCGACGTGACTCGCCTGCCCGCGCGCGCCGGCGGCGTCGAGCTCGAGGCAGGCTCGTTCGACGCAATTCTGTGTCTCGAGGCGGGCTTCCACTTCGGCGCGAAGGGGAGACGCGCCTTCCTCGAAGAGAGCTGGCGGGTGCTGCGGCCCGGCGGTCGCCTGGTGCTCGTCGACTTCGTCTGGCGCGACTCGGAGCCCGAGCGGATCGAGTTACTCGATCCGCGGCGCTACGTGCGCGACACCTGGTGCTTCAGCGAGTTCGAGCCGCTCGAGCGCTATCGCTCGACCGCGCGCGAGATCGGCTTCGCCGAAGGCGCGCTGCGCGACTGGACGCGCCCGGTGATCGGCCGCTTCCAGCACATCGCGACCGCGCTCGCGCGCACCGGGGACACGCGCATCGGGCGCGCGTTGCTGTGCGCGCTGCGGCCGGGGCTCGCGCGCATCCGCCCCGCCGAGTGGGCCGACCTGGTCGCGCTGATGCGCGCGCACGACGAGGTGCGGCGCGCGTCGCGCTACGTCGCGCTGCGGCTCGAGAAGCCCGCCTAGCGCTATCGCTCGGCTGCCAGCTCCTTCCCGACGGCGAGCAGGTCCCTGCGCTTCTGCTTCGAGACCTTCGGGTAATGCAGGCCGAGCGAGGCGAGCGCGCTGGCCACCGCCGCGGCGACGACCAGGCGCGTGTACCACTTGTTGTCCGCCGGCACGACGTACCACGGTGACTCCTCGGTCGCCGTGTTGCGGATCATCTCCTCGTAGGCCTCCATGTACGCCTTCCAGTGCTGGCGCTCGCGGGCGTCGCTCGGCGAGAACTTCCAGTTCTTCTCCGGATTCTCGATCCGCTCGAGGAAGCGGCGCTTCTGCTCGCCGCGCGATACGTGCAGAAAGAACTTGCGCACCAGGACGCCGTTCGCGCCGAGGTACCGCTCGTACGCGCGGATGTCTCGGTAGCGGTCGTCCCAGACGTCCTTGCCGATCAGAGCGGGCGGAATCTTCTGTGACTCGAGCAGCTGCGGGTGCACGCGCACGACGAGCACCTCCTCGTAGTACGAGCGGTTGAAGATCCCGATCCGCCCGCGCTCCGGAAGGTGCTTGTTGCAGCGCCACATGTAGTCGTGGTCGAGGTCTTCCGAGGTGGGCGCTTTGAACGACGCGACCTCACACCCCTGCGGATTCACTCCCGACATCACGTGCTTGATCGCGCCGTCCTTCCCCGCCGCATCCATCGCCTGGAAGATCAACAGCACCGCCCAGCGGTCCTGCGCGTAGAGCATGTCCTGCAGCTCCGCAAGCTCGAGGATCCCGTTCGCCAGCGCTTCCTTCGCGCGCGGCTTGTCCTCGGCGCCGAGGTTGCCCGTATCTCCCGGATCGACGTCCTTCAGCCGGAAGCGCTTGCCGTCGGAGACGGAGTAGGGCGAAGAGAACTTCCGGGCGGCCTTGATGATCTGCGTACGGCTCGTTGACATGTGGGCGCGAGCCTACTCCTTGGCGGCGCGCGCTGGCAATCTCTCGCCCGCGCGGCGAATTTGGTGCGATGATGGGTTCGCGACGCCGTCGCGAGCGACTCACGGCGACTGACTTGAACGGACTGCGCTGGAATTTCAGCGGGGAGGCCACGCGATGAGCATGCTTTCGGAGTTCCGGGACTTCATCAACCGCGGGAACGTGATGGATCTCGCCGTCGGCGTGATCATCGGCGGCGCGTTCGGAAAGATCGTGTCGTCGCTCGTCGGCGACGTGCTGATGCCGGCGATCGGGGTCGTGATGGGCGGCGTGAACTTCTCGGGGCTAGCGCTCTCGATCGGCGGGACGGCGGAAGCGCCGGTGCTGCTGAAGTACGGCAGCTTCCTCCAGGCGATCCTGGATTTCGTGATCATCGCCTTCTGCGTGTTCCTGCTCGTGCGCGCCGTGAATGCGCTGCAAGCGCCGAAAGCGGCCGCGGCACCGGTGACGCCGCCGCAGGAGCGCCTGCTCGCGGAGATCCGCGACCTGCTGCGCTCCCGCAGCTAGCGCGGCAACTCGCAGGCAAGTCTCTCGCATTTCTCGAATCGCCGGAGACGCGGTAGGATTCGTGCGCCCGAAAAGGAGCCCCCCCGAATGCGCCGGATCCTGTGCGCGCTGCTGCCGCTGTTCCCGCTGTTCCTCGCCCCCTCGGTCGCCAGCGCCGCCGACCTGACGATCAAGTTCAGAGTGCTGACCGACGGCGCAATCACCAACAGCAACGTCGTCGTCGGCAACTGGACCACGACGGGCAACCCGATCCTTCCCAAGCCGACGATCACGGTGAACGGCATCACCGCCGCGGTGAACACCGTGGATCTCACCTTCACCGCGGTGATCCCGCTCGCACAGGGCCCCGCCACGGTCGTTGCGAACATGGTCGCGGGCGTCGACACGGCCTCGGCCCAGATCGGCATCACCTTCGACAACGTCGCGCCCACGCTCTCGATCGACGCGCCGAGCGACGCGAGCACCACGGGGTTCCGCTCCGTGAAAGTGACTGGCGAGGCACACAACGACCCGAACGACGCGGACCCGAACACGCTCACCGTCACGGCGAACTTCTCGCAGACCCCGCTCCTGACGGCGCCCGGCGAGTTCAGCCAGAGCGTCTCGCTGAATCCCGGACTCAGCACGATCATTGTGACCGCGACGGACAGAGCGGGAAACAGCACGCAGCAGCAAGTCACGATCACGCGCACGATCGTTTGCCAGGATCCGAACTGGCCGATTCCGAATGCCAGCGATCCGAATGCGCCGCAAACCTACGTCGTCGATCGCAGCGACGATCTCGCGGATCCCGACCCGACCGACGACAAGTGCGACGTGCGGCCGGATCTTCGCGATCCCGATCCAAACGACCCGAACGCTCCGTTCACGCCGCCGATCGGACACTGCACACTGCGCGCCGCGATCCAGACGGCGAACCACCACCCGGGCGACGATCAGATCTACATCGGCAATCGCATCCTCGTTCTCCGCCGCACGGGGCCGGGAGAGGACCTGGCGGCGACGGGAGACCTCGACATCACCGACAACCTGCGGATCTTCGGGGGCGGGCGTGACTCCGCGGTGATCGACGCGCGCAAGCTCGGAGACCGCGTGTTCGACGTCGCCCCGGGCGTGAAGCTCGTGTTGGAGCGACTCACGGTCGAAGGCGGGCGAACCGCCAAGCCGGCGACTCCGCCCGAAGACCCGAACGACGCGGAGCGCGGCGGCTGCATCCGCAGCCGCGGCCCGCTGCTGATGAACACCGTCGCGGTCTTGGAATGCAAGGCGGACGGACCGGGCGGCGGCATCTCGCTCGAAGACCCGAACGACCCGTCGAAGTTCACCTGCTCGATCGTCGCGCGCGCCCAGTCCAAGCTCGACGGTGGCGGGATCGCGTTCGAAGGCAGCGAGCTCGAGCTGCGCGACTCGACCCTTTCGCTGGACTCTGCGGGGCGGCTCGGCGGCGCGCTCTTTGGCGCCGGCGCGAAGCTCACGCTCGCGAACGTCACCGTCAGTCACAACAAGTCGAAGCTCGCGGGCGGCGCGCTCGCCCTCGGCGACGGCGCGCAGGCGACGGTCAACAACTGCACCTTCAGCGACAACGGCGCGAAGCTCGGCGCGACCTTCACGACCACGGGCTCGGCGTCGCTCTCGGTTTCGAACTCGATCCTGGGCGACGGCTCGCGGTCCGCGTGCGACCCGACTTCGCCGGAGCCGATCGTCTCGCTGGGCGGCAACCTCGACCGCGGCGAGAGCTGCCACCTGTCGCGCTCCGACGATCTCGAGAACGTCGACCCGAAGCTCAACCGGCTCGCGACCAACGGCGGCCCGCCGACGCAGTCGCTGCGCAGCGACAGCCCGGCGATCGACTTTGCGGGGCGCACGACCGCCTGCGAGGCGCTCGACGCGCGCGATGCGGATCGCGGCGATTGGCCGGGGAACGGCACCGGCGACCAGTCTCTCGGCCACGACGCGTCTCCGCCGTTCTGTGACTCGGGCGCGTTCGAGCTGAGGGTGCCGGCGAACTAGGCGCGCGCCAGGATCTTCTCGAGCACCGGCAGCAAGTGGGCGCGGAAGGCCGTGGGATTCTCGGCCATCGGGAAATGCCCGAGGCCGCGCATCAGGGCGAACTCCGCGCCCGGCACGGCGTCGGCGAGCTCGCGCGAGAGCGACGGCGTCGCGCTCCAGTCGTACTCGCCCGACAGCACGTACACCGAAGTACGTTGCGTGTCGATCGCGGCGGCTTCGCCGGAGAGGTCGTGCTCTTCCGCGTAGAACGCGAGGTCGCCGCGAAAGACGCCGGGCGCGCCCTGGGCGTAGCCCCAGCCGACTTCGCGGCGCAGTCGCTCGGGGCTGGTCGGGCTCGTGAGTCCGACCATGAGCGCCGCCTTCATCTCATTCGAGACGCGCGGATGGTCGAGCCATTCGAGCCCGCTCGCGGGCGTTCGCGACGCCGCCTCGACGCCGATCACCGCGCGGCACAGGCCGGGCCGGAAGCGCGCCAGGTCCAGCGCGATGTGGCCGCCCATCGAGCAGCCCATGAAGACCGGTCGCTCGAGCGCGAGCTCGCGCGCGAACGACTCGATGAACTCGAGAAAGAACGCGAGCGTCAGCCGGTACGGCTGCTCCCACCAGCGCACGTAGTCTGGAGGGAGTGACTTTCCGTGATACGGCAGGTCCCACGCGATCACGCGAAAGTGGCGAGTCACCCAAGGATCTGCGAGCAGATGGCGCCACTGGCGGCCGTCGGAGCCCGCGGTGTGCTGCAGCAGCAGCGGAACTCCCACGCCGGCCTCCTCGAAATACACTCGGTAGGGGATGCGCCCGACGTCGACGTACAGATAGCGGCCGGTGACCGGCTCGAAGCGCGCACTCATGCGCGCGCCTCGCGCATGAGCTCGATCACGCGCCGAATCGCCGGGTAGTAGGCGTAGAGGGTCTCGAAGTCGCCTCCCAGCGACACCGGATGGTGGAGCGCCGCGCCGAAGACGTCCTGGTAGAACGGCGGAGGGATCGGCGCGGTCAGCTTCTCCCACTCCGCGGCGGCCGCCGTGATCTCGACGTCGCGCGCGCCGATCGCGCCCGCGTCGGGATCGACGCGCGGGGTGCGGCCGGGCTCGAAGCGAAGCGCGACGCGCTGGGAGCCCGCCCCGAGGTGCAGCGCTCCGTGCCAGAAGCGGGCGGCGAGCGCGAGCTCGCGATCCGACGCGAAGCGTTCGGAGAGCGCCGCGACGTCGGGAAACGCCATGGCGCGATGCTATCACGCGGGTCCCGCGCGGCCGCGCGCGCAGTATCCTTCGGCGATGGCCGAAGCTCAGTACGCAGGACCGGTGATCTCCGCCGACGGGCACATCGACTTCCCGCTGATGCCGGAGAGCTTGTGGCGCGAGAACGCACCGGCTGCGCTCCGCGAGCGCGTGCCGCGCGTCGTCGACTCGCCGCGCGGGCGCGTCTGGGTCTCGCACCAGGGCGCGCCGCTCGGGCTGGTCGGAGGCATGGGCTCGGCCGGGCGCCCGTACGTCGCAGGCGAGATCCACCGCTCCGACCGCATGGCGGAGCACGGTCTCTACCGCGATCAGGCGCGCGGAGTCATGCGGCCGGCGATTCCGGAGCTGCGCGTGCGCGACCAGGACACCGACGGCGTGTGCGGCGAAGTCGTCTACGGGATTCTCGGCGCGGCGAGTCGGCTGGACGATCCAGAAGTCACCGACTGCGTGACTCACATCTACAACGGCTGGCTCGCGGAGTTCTGCCGCAAGGCGCCCGGCCGCTTCGCCGGCATCGGCTGTCTCTCCTCGGCGCAGCCCGAGCAGGCGGCGCTCGAGCTGCGCCGCTGTGCGCAGCTCGGCCTCGCCGGCGCAGAGCTCGGCATGTCTCACGACATGCAGCCGCTCTGGCATCCATCGTGGGAGCCGATCTGGCGTGCGTCCGACGAGACGGGCCTGCCCGTGCACATTCACACGATCGGTCCGCGCGCGGACACGCGCTGGATGAGTGACCCGAAACACTACCGGCCCTGGCTCGCGACTCACATGACCGCGTTCCAGATCCCGATGATGGCGGTCTGCGGCGCCGTGATCTTCGGCGGCTCCCTCGAACGCCATCCGCGCATGAAGGTCGTGATCGGCGAAGCGGGAATCGGCTGGCTGCCGTACGCGCTCGAGCGCTTCGACTACGAGTGGGAGGATCAGTTTCGCGACCTGATCCCGCGTCCACCGTCGGAATACTGGCGGCGCCAGATGTACGCGACGTTCCAGATCGATCGGACAGGGCTCGAGAATCTCGAGCGCATCGGCGCAGACACCGTGATGTGGGGCTCGGACTTCCCGCACCCCGACGGGACTTGGCCGGACTCGCGCGAGATCCTGCGCCCGCAGCTCAGCGCGATTTCGCTCGAGCAGCAGCGCAAGATCCTGTTCGAGAACGCCGCGAGACTTTACCGCTTCCCGATCGCGGGGTAGCCTGCCGTCATGAAAAATCTCAGCAGCACTCACTCCGTCCGCCGTGTGATCGCCGTCACTCTCCTGTGTTCGACCTCGTTTCTCACGACCGGCTGCTTCGGCAGCTTCGCGACTCTGCACAAGGTCTATACCTGGAATCGCACCGTCCACAGCGAGAAGTGGGCGCAGTTCGGGATCTTCGTCGCGACGAACATCGTCCCGGTGTATTTGAGCGCGATGATCTTCGACGTGATGTTCGCGAACTCCGTCGAGTTCTGGAGCGGCAGCAACCCGATGAGCGCGGGCTCCGAGCGCACGCTGCCGACCGAGAACGGGGGCGACGTGAGCATGCGCATGCGCGACGACGGCGCGATCGACGTCGCGATCCGCACGCCCGCTCGGCCGGATGCGCACCTCGTCGTCGTCTCCGAGCAGGGCTCGATCGCGGCCTACGACCAGACCGGCGCGCTCGTCGCGCGCGCGACTCCGGCGACGGAAGGCGCGCGCTAGACTCGGCCTCGCCCCGCGCGGTCGGCCGATGAATGACTCGGGCCTGCACTACGACGCGGGCTTCGCATCGGCGCGCGACCGCGCCGAGATCGCGGAGTGGCTCGCGTCGATCCGCCCGCTCTGGGAGAACCGATTCAGCGAGGCGCGCGCGGCCGCCGCGGGCGGGCAGCGCACGCTGCTGCGGCCCGTGTACTGGCTCGGCGCCTGGCAGTTCGCGTGTCTCGACTACTATCGGCCGCCACGGGGCCTCCGCGACCGCTGCATGGCGGCCGAGCCGTATCCGCCTCTGCTCGCCGCGCTAATCGCGGAGATCGAGCGGCGCGCGCGCCGACTCTACCGAGGCGCCGATCTGCCGCAGGGATGGCGGCTGAACACCTGCCTGGTGAATCTCTACGGCAGCCGAATCGAGAACGGCGCGCGCGTCGATTGCGCGCGGCTGGGCGAGCACCGCGACTTCGAGCCCGGCCCGGTCGCGTCGCTCTCACTTGGCGAGCGCGCCCTCTTCCAGTTCGTGACTCGCGGCGGCAAGCACGAGCCGGCGCGCGTGATCGCACAGGAGTGGCTGGCGGACGGCTCGCTCCAGCTCTTCGGCGGCGACGCCTGGAAGAAGCGCGCGCTGCACCGCGTGCTGCGGGTGGAGAAGAAGGGCGCCTTCCGCTTCGACGTGCGCGTCGCGGACTTCGAGACGCGGCGCGTGAACTTCACGTTCCGCTACGTGCCGCCCGAGCACATCGTCCCGTTCGCAGGGCTCGGCGAGTCCGCGCGGCGCGAGGTGCGCGGCTACGTCGGCGAGCTCGCGCGCGCTTCGGAGTTCTTCGCGCGCGCCCTCGCGGCCGAGCACCGACCAGGCCAATTTGCCTAATTGACCTGGTAAAATTGTCTCGGTTCTGACCGATCTGAATGGGATTTGACCCGGCCAATCCGCGCCGCGTACCCTGCGCGGCGTGCTGATCCCCATCGAACGCCGGGCGCGCGAGCCGATCGCGGAGCAGATCGTCGCCTATCTGCGGCGCGCGATCGAAGCGCGCCGTCTCGCGCCGGGCGCGAAGCTCGAGCCGATCCGCGTGCTCGCGAAGGAGCTGGGGGTGAACCGCGAGACGGTCGCGACCGCGTATCGCGAGCTCGAGCGGCTCGGCTTCACCGAAGCGACGGTCGGGCGCGGCACGTTCGTGCGGCCGCGCGGCCCGACACCAGACGGTGTTGATTCCGCCGCCGATTCCGCCGAGCGCCCGTTCGAGCCGGTCTTCGCGCGCGCCAGCGAGGCGGCGCGCGCCACACCGGCCGCCCGCGTCGACTACGCCGCGCCGGATGGCGCCGTCCACTTCGAGCGGCTGATTCCCGACGAGTCACTCTACCCGCACGAGGAGTTCCGCAGGGCCTTGCAGCGCGCCCTCGCGAAAGGCGGCGCGGCGCTCTACGACTACGGCGACCCGCGCGGTGACCTCGCGCTGCGCAGCGCGCTGGTCGAGCGGATGGCGCGCGCCGGGATCGAGGCCGCTCCCGACGACGTGCTGATCACGGCCGGCGCGACGCAGGGATTCGCGATCGCGACGCGGCTGTTCTGCGACGCGGGCGACGCGGTCGCGGTCGAGTCACCGACTTACCCCTGGGCGCTCGCCACGCTCACGGCGACCGGGCTGCGCGCGGTCCCCGTGCCGATGGCCGCGGACGGCCTGGACCTCGACCGCTTCGACGCGGCGCTCGGCCGCGAGCGCGTGCGCCTCCTGTACACCATGCCGAGCTTTCACAACCCGACCGGCGTCTCGACCTCGCTCGCCCACCGCCGGCGGCTGCTCGAGATCGCGGGCAGACACGGCGTGCCCGTGCTGGAAGACGACTTCGAAAAGGACCTGCGCGTGCGGGGCCGCGGCGCCCCCCCGCTGCGCGCCTTGGACCGCCGCGGCCTCGTGCTCTACATGGGCACGTTCTCGAAGACCTTGTTTCCAGCGGCGCGCGTCGGCTGGCTGTTCTTGCCAGCGAGCAGCGTGCGCGCGGCGCTCGTCGCGAAGCGCTCGCTGGATCTGACGACGAGCCCGCTCGTCCAAGCCGGGCTCGCACTCTTTCTGCGCGAGGGCCGCTACGAGAGACACTTGCGGCGCGTCGTGAAGGAGGTCGCGCGGCGGCTCGAGGCGGCGGAGCGCGCCCTCGCGCGCGAGCTGCCGAAGGGCTCGAGCGTCTCGCCGGTCGAGGGCGGCTTCCTGCTCTGGGTGACTCTGCCTCCGCCGCTCGACACGTCGGCGCTGCTGGCGGAGGCCAAGCGCGCTGGCGTGGTCTACGCGCCGGGCGAGCTGTTCCACCCCGACGGCCGCGGCACCGCCAGTCTGCGCATCTCGCTGGCGCATACCGGGGTGGCAGAGCTCGAGCGCGGCATCCGCACGCTGGGCGAAGTGATTCGCACCGCACAGCAGCGAGGTCGCGGCAGGGCGCGCGGCGAGCGCGCGCCGGAGGCGGTCCATGTCTAGCGCAAAGGGGCTCAGATACTCGGTCCTCGACGTGTTCGCGGAGGCGCCGCTGCAGGGCAATCCAGTCGCGGTCGTGTTCGGCGCGGCGCGCCTGTCCGCGGGCGAGATGCAGGCGATCGCGCGCGAAACCAACCTGTCCGAGACGACCTTCGTGCTGCACGAGTCCGCACGCGACGGCGCATTCGACGTGCGCATCTTCACGCCGGCGAATGAGCTCCCCTACGCCGGCCACCCGACGCTGGGTACCGCGGCAGCGATCCGCGCCGAGCTGCTCAGCGAGCCGACCGACTCGCTCGTCTTGCGTCTGGGCGTGGGCCCGGTCCGGGTGCGCTTCGCCGGCGACGGCGTGGTCTGGCTCGAGTCACCTCACGCGCGCTTCGAGTCGTTCGCCGACCGCGAGCTGGCCGCCGCAGCGCTCGGCCTGCCGGTCGCGTCGCTCGACCCGATCCTGCCGATCGAGGCGCAGCGCACGGGGGCGAGTCAGCTCTTCGTTCCGCTTCGCGACCTCGCCGCGCTGCGGGCCGCGCGCATCGAGGCCGGGCCCTACGAGCGGCTGATCGCGTCGGGCGAGCGCGGCGCGCTGTACCTATTTGCGCGCGGAGCCCGAGATCCGCGCAATCACTTCTCGGTGCGCTTGTTCGCGCCGGCGCTCGGCGTGCCGGAGGATCCCGCGACCGGCAGCGCCGCCGGCTTCTTCGGCGCCTATCTGGTGCGCCACCGCGCGCACGGCGACGGCGCGCTCGACGTCCACCTCGAGCAGGGGCACCAGATCGCGCGCCCGTCGCTCTTGCACGTGCGCGCGAGCGGGAGCGCGATCGAGGTCGGCGGGCGAGTGATTCCAGCCGCACGCGGAGAGTGGTTGTGAGCGAGGTGACGATCACGACCGACCGCGCCGCGCTCGACCTCGACTCGATCCACGCCGCCCTGGCGCAGACGTACTGGGCGCGCGGCATCTCGCGCGAGCGCGTCGCCAAGTCGCTCGGCGAATCACTCTGCTTCGGCATGTTCGCAGACGGTCGCCAGATCGGCTTCGCGCGCGTGGTCACCGACCGCGCGACCTTCGCCTACCTGTGCGACGTGTACGTGCTCGAAGAGTTCCGCGGGCGCGGGCTCGGCAAGCGACTCATCGAGAGCGTGCGCGCGCATCCGGATCTGCGCGATCTGCGCCGCTTCGTGCTCTGGACGCGCGACGCGCACGGCCTGTACGGACATTTCGGATTCACGCGGCTCGGAGAGCAGCCCGGCCTGATGGGTCTGCTCCGGCCCTTCGAAACCTGCGGCGAAGGAGGAACCCCCCCATGACTCAAGAGGCGTACCGGTTGAAGGTCGGCCTGGCCGAGATGCTGAAGGGCGGCGTGATTCTCGACGTCACGAACGCCGAGCAGGCGCGCATCGCGGAAGACGCGGGCGCCGCCGCGGTGATGGCGCTCGAGCGCGTGCCCGCCGACATCCGGCGCGAGGGCGGAGTCGCGCGCATGGCCGCGGTCGAGGTGATCGACGCGGTGCGCGCCGCGGTCTCGCTGCCCGTGATGGCGAAGTGCCGGATCGGCCATTCGATCGAGGCGCGCCTGCTCGAATCGCTCGGCGTCGACTTCATCGACGAGAGCGAGGTGCTGACTCCGGCGGACGAAGAGCACCACGTCGACAAGAGCGCCTTCCGCGCGCCGTTCGTGTGCGGCGCGCGCGACCTGGGCGAGGCGCTGCGCCGGGTCGGCGAAGGCGCTGCGATGATCCGCACCAAGGGCGAGGCGGGCAGCGGAAACATCGTCGAGGCGGTGCGCCACCTGCGGCGCATGGGGCGCGAGATCCGCGCGCTCGCGCAGGCGCCGCGCGACGAGTGGATGGCGCGCGCCAAGGAATACGGCGCGCCGTACGAGCTCATCGTGCGCGTGGCCGAGGCCGGCAAGCTGCCCGTGCCGAACTTCGCGGCCGGCGGGATTGCAACCCCGGCCGACGCCGCTCTGTGTATGTCTCTCGGGGCGGAGGCGGTCTTCGTCGGCTCGGGCATCTTCAAGTCCGCCGACCCGGCCGCGCGCGCGCGCGCGATCGTGCGCGCCACGACTCACTGGCAGGAGCCGAAGGAGGTGCTCGAGGCGTCGCGCGGACTCGGCGCCGCGATGCCCGGGCTCGCGCTCGAGGCGATCCCCGAAGCCGAGCGGTTCGCGAGGCGCGGCTGGTGAACGTCGGCGTCCTCGCGCTGCAGGGCGACTTCGACGCCCACGCGCGCGCGCTGGCTCGCGCTGGAGTGACTGCTTTCGCGGTGCGCTCCGCGCCCGAGCTCGCGCGCGCAGAGGCGCTCGTGCTGCCGGGCGGTGAGTCGACCGCAATGCTCTTCGCCATCGCGCGCGACGGCCTCGAGCCCGCGCTGCGCGCGTTCGTCGCCGCGGGCCGCCCGGTGCTGGGCACCTGCGCGGGCGCGATCCTGCTCGCGCGCGAAGTCCACTCGCCGGCGCAGCGCTCGCTCGACGCGCTCGACATCTCGATCGAACGCAACGCGTACGGCACGCAGCTCGACTCGTTCGTGTGCACGGCGGAGGTCGACGACGCAGCGTCGGACCTCGCGGGCCTCGAGCTCGTGCTGATCCGCGCGCCGCGGATCGCGCGCGTCGGGCCCGGCGTTCGCGTGCACGCTCGGGTCAAGGGCGACCCGGCGCTCGTCTCGGCGGGTCCGGTCTTCGCCGCGACGTTTCACCCCGAGCTGGGTCGTGACTCGCGCGTCTATCTCACCTGGCTCAGAAGCGCGGGCTCTCCAGCTTGACGTCGGCAGCGGCCCAGGCCGCCTTGAAGCGCGCGTCGACTTCGACCGCCGGCTTTTGCTGCGCACGCAAGCTCTGCGCCAGGCCGAAGAGCGACCAGCCGTTCTCGGGATACTCGCTGAGATCGTCGCGGAATGCGGCTTCGGCGTCGGAAGCGCGGCCCGCCGCGAGCAACGCCGCGCCCTGATACTGGCGCACCGGCAGCGGCCAGGCGGGTGGCTCGGTGTAGCGCAGCGCGTATTCGGCGGTGTGCGCAGCCTCGAGCTCGGCGAGCGCCGCGTCGGTGTTGCCCCGCTTGGCGGCGATCTCTCCCGCAAGCGAGTGAGTCGCGACCTCGAGCAGCTGCGCGGCGGTGCCCTCGAGGAACTCGAGCTTCGCCACCGCGTCCTCGGCGGCGATCCCGGCCAGCACCCTCTGCTCCGCCGCTGCGTCGTCCAGCTTGCCGGTCGCCGCCAGCGCCATGCCGCGCGCCCAGTGGTACATGCCGAGCGCGTAGCGCAAGTCGTCGGGCGGAGCCGGCTCGGCGAGCACCTGCTCCCACTTGCCGAAGCGCACCGGCGCGAAATAGCGCACGGCGAACAGCTCGTGAGCCGGCGGAACCTGGCGCGCGACCTCGGGCGGGATCTGCTCGCCGAGCTTCTTCGCCGTCGCCAGAGACGCCGCGCTGCGGCCTTCGAAGATCTCCGACGACCACAGGAAGTGCAGATTGTGCGGGTAGTACGCGAGCGGATAGAAGCCGCCCGACTTGCACCACGCCATGTAGGCTTCGTCCGCGCGCGCGCCCTTCTCGTTCGCGACCGAGGCGTCGTGATAGCGGCCGACGCGCATGTAGGTGTGCGCGGACATGTGCACCAAGTGCCCCGCGCTCGGCGCGAGTGTCTCGAGCCGCTTGGCGCTGGCGAGCGCCCGACCGGCGTTCTTCGAGGCCTCGACGGCGTGGATGTAGTAGTGATTCGCGCCCGGGTGATTCGCGTCGACGGCGAGCACGCCCTCGAGCTCGGCGACGATCTCTTCGGTGTACTGCGTTTGCTCGCCGCTCTTCGTCCAGTAGCTCCACGGGGTGAGATCCATCAGCGCTTCCGCGAACAGAGTCTGCGCGTCGAGGTCGTCCGGGAAGCGCTTCGCGACGCCGCGCATCGCGTCCGCGTAGGCGCGGTCGAGCGCCGCGCGGTCCGCGTCGGGCTTGTCGGAGTAGCGCGCCGCCAGCGCGGCGATGTATGCCTGTTCGCGCGGGCTCGCCTTCGGCGCGCGCTCGACCGCCTTGGCCAGCGCCTCGACCGCGCGCGGCACCGCGCTCGCCTCCATCGGCTCGTTGATGTTCGGGCCGAGCGCGAGCGCGACTCCCCAGAAGCACATCGCGCAGTCGGGATCGAGCTTCTGCGCGGCTTCGAAGGCGCGAATCGCCTCGTCGTGGTTGAACGCGTAGACCAGGCGAATCCCCTGATCGAAATACCTCTGCACCAGCGGCGACGCGGCGCTGATCGGCATGTGGTGCTGGGAGAGGCCTTCGAGCAGCGGGCGCGAGCCGGCGGGCACCTCGAGCTTCTTCTCGCCGCCGCAGGACAGTGAGAGCAGAGCTCCGAGCGCGAGAGCCAACGACGTTCCGTGACGCTTCATGGAGTGACTCCCCCTTTGCTAGGTGCGAATCGATGCCCAGGCCGCGCGGACCGCGTCGGGCGCGACACCGTCGCGGATCACGACCGCGCCGACCCGCTCGGGCAGGACGAAGCGGATCTTCCCCGCGGCCACTTTCTTGTCCAGCGCCATCGCCTCGAGCAGGCGCGCGTCGTCGGGCAGCTCCGCGCGCAGCGGCAGCCCGCTGCGCGCGACCACGTCCTCGACCTCGGCGCGCAGCCCGGCGCCGGCGACGCGCAAGTCGGTCGCCAGGGTCGAGGCGGCGAGCAGGCCCAAGCCCACCGCCTCGCCGTGCAGGATCCGCCCGTAGCCGACGCTCGCCTCGATCGCGTGGGCGAACGTGTGACCCAGATTCAGGTGCGCGCGCACGCCGCTTTCCTTCTCGTCTTCCATCACGACCGCGGCCTTGATCGCGACGTTGCGGGCGATCAGCTCCGCGAGGGTCGGCGGATCGAGCGCGAGTAACTCGGGCATGTGACTGCGCGTCCAGGCGAACAGCGGCGCGTCTCGAATCAGCGCGTGCTTGATGCACTCGGCCAGGCCGCAGCGCAGCTCGCGCGCGGGCAGCGTGCGGAGCGCCAGCGGATCCGCGAGCACCGACACCGGCTGATGGAACGCGCCAATCAGGTTCTTCCCCTGCGGCACGTTCACGCCGACCTTCCCGCCGACGGACGAGTCGACCATCGCGAGCAGCGTGGTCGGGCACTGAACGACGGGCACGCCGCGCAGATAGGTCGCGGCGACGAAGCCGACCGTGTCTCCCAGCACGCCGCCGCCGAGGGCGACCAGCGGCGAGCGGCGCTCGAAGCGGTGCGCGAGCAGCACGTCGTAGAGACCGCGCACGGTCTCGAGTGTCTTTTGCTCCTCGCCGCCGGCGAACGGCACGCACACAGTCTCGTAGCCGGCAGCCTCGAGCGCGGCGCGCGCGCGCGGGAAGTGCGTGGCCTCGATCGCTCGGTCGAAGACGAGCAGCGCCTGAGCCGCGGGCGCCGCAGCGCGCGTCTGCGCGCCGAGCTCGTCGAGCGCGCCCGGAGCGATCACCACGTCGTAGCGGTGCTGCGGGAGGCGGACGGGGACGACCGGCATGGCACGAGCTTAACCCGCGGAGCGCTCGCGCACGAGCCGGAGAGTGACTCGAGCCCCCAGCGCCCGCGCGCTGGAGGCTCGAGCCGAAAGCTGTGAACGCCGGAAGCGACTACTTCGGAGCGGTCGCCGGCGCCGGCGCTGCCGGCGGAGTGGTCGTCTTGTCGTTGTGCTTCAAGCGGTGGATCTGATGGCTCGCGTGGTTCTCCTCGCGATTCAGCTGCCGCTGCTCGGGCTTGGTCAGATGGCCGTTGTGCGCGGCCATGTCGGCTTCCTTCTGCTTCTCGATCTTCCCCTGCCGGCGATCGAGGCGCTTGGCCTCTGCGGGGGTCACCGATCCGTTCTTCTCGCCGTTCTCGATGCGCCGTTCCTGATTCTGCTGGCGCTTCTGTACCTCAGTGACGCGCGGATGGCCCGGATCGACCGGGCTCGTGGTGGAGTCGTCTGCGTAGGCAGTCGCGGACAGAGCCAGCGTTCCCGCTGCCAGGATCAGGAACAGGCTCTTTCTGGTTTTCATCATGGCGGTGTAACCCTTCGTTGGTGGGAGAGTTGCGGGCGCGCCAGATACGTCGGACTTCCTTGCGGGTAACATGAGTGCATGTGTCACCGGTTCCGAACGCTCCTGCTTGCGCTTGCGGCGGCACTTCCCGCCATCCGCGCCGGCGCCGACGCGGAGCCCCTGCGCCGAGCGCTCGCCTCCGTGCGCTTCGTCGCCTATACACCGCGCGGTTTCGACCCCGACTCCGGCTCTCCCCCACCCGGCGAAGCGGCGCTGCGCGCGGACCTCGCCCTCTTGCACCGCAGCTTCGACGGGCTGATCACGTACTCGTGTGCCAATGGACTCGACGCCGTGCCGCGGCTCGCGCGCGAGGCCGGCTTTCGCGCGGTGGTGCTCGGCGTCTGGTCGCCGAGTGACTCGCGCGAGCTGTCCCGCGCGCTGGCGGCGGCCGGCGCGGAGCGCTCGGTCGTGGTCGCGCTCGCGCTCGGCAACGAGGGGCTGTTCTTCCGGCGCTACGGCGCCTCCGCGCTCGGCGCCGCGTTCGCGCGCGCGCGGCGCGAACGACCGGAGCTCCCCCTGGCCACGAGCGAGCCGTTCGCGCTGTATCTCGATCCGGCGCGCGCGAGCGAGCTGCCACGCGAGGACCTCTTGCTCCCGACCGTGCACCCGGTCGACCAGCCCTGGTTCGGCTCGGCGCCGCCGGAGACCTCGGTCGAGTTCGTCGCGAACGTGGTCGCGCGGCTAGAGGAGCGCTTCGCGCTGCCGGTTCTGGTGAAGGAGACCGGCTTGCCGAGCGGTCCGAGTGACTCGGGCTTCAGCGAAGCCGGGCAGGCCCGCTTCTGGTCGGCGCTCGCGCGCCGCCTGCCGCCGACGCGCGCGCACGCGTTCGCCTACTTCGAGGCTTTCGACTCGCCCTGGAAGCCTGCACGCGCCAGCGCGGCTCCGCCCGACAGGCGCGAGCTCGAGGCGCACTGGGGGCTGCTGCGCAGCGACGGAAGCGCGAAGCCCGCGCTGGCGGAGCTGGCGAAGTGAAGCTCTCCGACGCGGAGTACGTGGCCGCGCAGTACCGTGACTCGGCGAACTTCGATGCCCGCGCGCGCATCTACGAGCGCTACGACGTGAGCCCGGAGCGCTGGCCGCGCTGGCTGTTCCCGCGGCTCGAGCTGCGCGCGGGCGAGCGTCTGCTCGAGCTTGGCTGCGGTCCGGGGACCCTGTGGCGCGACAACGCCGAGCGCATTCCGGCGGGTCTGTCGCTCGTGCTGACCGATCTCTCGCCCGGCATGCTCGCCCAGGCGCACGCGCAGCTCGCCGCACTCTCTCCGCAGCCCGACTTCCGCGAGGCCGACGCGCAGGCGCTCCCGTTCCCGGACGACAGCTTCGACTGCGTGCTCGCGAATCACATGCTGTATCACGTGCCCGACCGCGCGCGTGCGCTGCGCGAGGTCCGGCGCGTGCTGCGGCGCGGCGGGCGCTTCACCGCCTCGACCAACGCAGCGACGCACCTTCTCGACTTGCGCGAAGCGCTGGCGCGCGCGGGTCTGCCCGAAGTGGGGAGCGCGGCAGGCGAGTTCGACCTCGAGGCCGCGACTCGGGAGATCGCCACCGTGCTGCGGGTCGAACGGGTGCAGCGCCGCGACAGCGCGCTCGAGGTGCGCGACGTCGAGACACTCGTCGCCTACGTCCGCTCGGGCGGAGGGGTCACTCCCGAGGACGCGATCGATCGATTCCGGGCGCACGTCGCGCAGCAGATCGAGCTCGCGGGCGCGTTCCGCATCCGGATCGCGGCGGGGGCAGTCACGGGTGTGAAGTCGTGAGCTCGTTCACCAGGCGATTCAGGAAGTCCTGTCCTTCGTAGAACTGCTGCACGCCCACGCGCTCGTCGCGGCCGTGCGCGCGCACGTCGTCGATGTCGACGAAGATGCCAGACACACCGTAGGACGGGATGCCGGCCAGGCGGAAGTACTTCGAGTCGGTCGCGCCCGAGCTCATGGTCGGAACCACGGGCACGCCGGGAAACACCTGGGCACTGACGCGCTCGACCGTGCGCAGGAACTCGGCGTCGACGCTGGCGCGCGGTCCGGCGGTCTCCTTCTCGTCGAGGGTCACTGCGAGCTTCGAATCGGCAAACGCCGCGACCAGCGCGTCGCGCACTTCGTTGGCGGAGTGACCCGGCAGGATTCGACAGTTCACGTTCGCGTGCGCGCGCTGCGGCAGCGCGTTGCGCGCGTGACCCGCGTCGACCTGCGTCGCCACGCAGGTGGTGCGGATCAGCGCGTTGTAGCGCGGCTCCTGGGAGAGCCGGCGCGCGGCGGCGAGGTCCTTCTCGTTCGACGCGAGCGCGAGCATGCTCGCGGCGATGTCCTTGGACTCTGTGGCCGCGGCGCGCCGCAGGAACGCGCGAGTCACTTCGTTCAGCTCGACCGGAAAGACGAGCTTCTCGAGCCGGAGCAGCCCGGCGGACAGGCGGTAGATCGCGTTCTCCGGCGTCGGCAGCGAGCTGTGGCCGCCCTTGTCGGTGACGACGACCGAGTAGTCCATGTAGGTCTTCTCGCTGGCCTGCAGCGCCAGCACGAGATACTTGCCCTGGCGCATCCAGCCGCCGCCGCCCTCGTTCAGCGCCAAGCCGCCGTCGACCAGCTCGCGGTGCTCGCGCAGCAGCCAGTCCACCCCGTTCTCGTCGCCGGTCTCCTCGTCGGCGGTGAGCGCCAGGATCACGTCGCGGCGGAGCGCTGCGTGTTCGCGCGCCAGGCGCAGGAAGGTCGTGGTGAAGATCGCCGCCATGGCCTTGTCGTCGAGCGTGCCGCGGCCGTAGAAGTAGCCGCCCTGTTCGAGCAGCACGAACGGGTCGACGGACCAGTCCTCGCGCTTCGCTTCGACGACGTCGAGGTGCGCGAGCAGGATGAGAGGCTTCTCGGCGCCGGAGCCGTGCAGTCGCGCGACCAGATTGCCCCGCGCCGGCGACGGCCCGAGCTGCGCGACGTCGGCCGCCGGAATGCCGCCCGCGCGGAGCCGCGCGGCGATCAGCTCGGCCGCGCGCGTGGTGCTGCCGCTGGAGTGTGTGGTGTCCGTCTCGATGAGCTCGCGGTAGATCTCGTGCACGAGCGCGCGCTCCGGGTCCGGCGCGGGTTCCTGCGCGCGAGCGCCGAACGCGGCGAGAGCTGCAGCGAGCGCGAGAACGGCGGCGTGCTTCACGCGGCCAGTCTAGCCGGGTTACTCGGGCAGCGTCTCGGCCGTGACCGCCCCGTCGCGCGAGACAGACCACGCCGCCACCACGCGCGCGACGTCGCCCACAGCCGAGACCGCGAACACGCGCAGCCGCAGATGGTCCGCGGGCTCACGGCCCACGAGGTCGACGCGCACGAAGCCGGTCGACTTCAGCTGCCAGAGCTCACCCGGCAGCGTGCCTTGACTCGACTCCTCCCCGCCGCCGCCGCCGGAGATCAGCTGCAGCGCCGGCAGCGGCGCGTCGAGAGTTCCGGCGCGCAGGGCGTGGATGTGTCCGACCAGCAGCAGCTGCGCACGCGCTCCCGACGCGGCGATCGCGCGCTCGATGCCCCGCGAACCGGGCTGGTGGTCGAGCGGGTGATGGGCGACGAGAATCCGCCACGGCCCGCGCGACTCACGCAGCGCCTTGCCGAGCTGCGGAAGCGCGCCCGCGCCGCGCGGCGAACGCAGCAACGTAGAGTCGTAGAACACCAAGCTCACGCCCTGCGGCAGCTCGAGTGTCTCGACTGGCACGCCCAGAAGCTTCCAGTTCGCGACGTATTCGGGAACCCGCCGTCGCTCCAGCTCGACCGACTCGTCGCTCGAGTGGTCGTGGTTGCCGAGCACGACCCAGAGCGGCAAAGCGCGCCTCCGCACCTCCGGCTCGCCGCAGGCGCCGCCGAGCGCCCGCGCGCCGAGCTCGGTGAGCTCGATGAAATGACAGTAAGGCGCGACCAGATTCGCTCGCAGCCGCAGCTCGAGCTCCTGTGACTCGAGCCCGCGCGGGTAGAAGTTGTCGCCGACGAAGACGACCGCATCGGCCGGAGCGCGCCGATCTTCGGCGGCCAGCTCCTCGGCTACGCGGAGCTGCTTTGCGGGAGTGACCCCATTCGCGGGCTTGCGACCCCAATCTCCGAGCGCCAGCAGCGAGAGGCGCACGTCCGCGCCGCGCGCTTCGTAGGCGGGCGGCGGCAGCCGCGCGCACGCGAATGCTCCCGCAGCCAGCGCGATGGCGGCGATCCGGAGGACTGAAGCTGATCCCGCGCGCGCCTGTCCAAGGTCCACTTGCCGGCGGAGTATACGAGTGGGCCGCGCCGAGCGCGCGGGCCCAAGTTCGTGAGGACTTCTTAATTTCCGGGATGGCCTGGTATTCCACGGAGGCGGGCAGACGTCGCGGGATTTCCCGCCTAGAATCCGGCGCCCTGAGGGGAGGATTGCGCGAGGTGAAGTGGGCGGTGCGGAGCGGGATCGCGTCGAGGCTCCTGGCGGGCGCGCTTGCCGTAGTTCTGGGCGGCGCTCGCCTGGCCGCTGCAGAGCCTGCGTTCGCGCCGCCGGCCTCCGATGCGCTGCCCGAGCCCAGCACGGCGGCGCCGGCTCCAGTGGACGACGACGCGGCCATGTTCGACCAGCTCGACGCGGCCGAGACGAGCTCTTACTGGGATCCGCTCGAGCGCGGCAACCGCGTGATCTTCAGCTTCAACGAGTTCGTCGACCACTGGGCGATCGGCCCCGTCTCGAGCGCCTACTCGTACGTCGTGCCCGATCCCGCCGAGCGCGCCGTGCGCCGCATGTTCCGCAATCTCTCCGAGCCGGTCTCGTTCGCCAATCACTTGATGCAGATCCATCCGGAGCAGGCGAGTCACACCTTCGCGCGCTTCCTGGTGAACACGACCGTCGGCCTCGTGGGGATGTTCGACGTCGCCAACAAGATCGGTCTGCCGCCGCAGCCGACCGACTTCGGCGGAACCCTGTTCCGCTACGGCGCGCCCGCCGGTCCCTATCTGGTGTTGCCGCTGCTCGGTCCGACGACCGCGCGAGACACCTTGGGCGACGTCGTCGACGGAAGCGTGATGCCGCAGAACTATCTGCTGTCGACCACGCTGAAGCTGGTGCTCACGACCGGGAACGGCATCACCGCGCGCGCCGAGGCCGCCGCGGCGCTCGACGCTCTGCGCGATGGCGCGGTCGACTTCTACGCGGCGCTGCGCTCGGCCTACTACTTCAACCGAGAGTCGGAGCTGCGCGGCGGCGCGCCCGGAGCGTCGGAGACCTTGCGCTCGAGCGCGGTCACGAGCGCCTCGAACCCGTCGCGCTCGAACACCGAGGTGTACTCGGCCCTGCGCAGCGCGAGCTCCGACACGGTCCCACTCAAGTAGACGTCGATCACCCGGTATCCGGCTGGAGTCGAGCGCAGGCGGTAGTCGAGGTGAACGTCCTCGTCAGAAGCGTGAAGCACGCTCCGCACGATCACGGTGCCAGCGATCGACGGCTCTTCGCCGAGAGTCTCGAAGCGTTCGTTGTCGTAGCCGTCGAAGCGCGCGGCGTAGGTGCGCAGGGTCATGCCGCGGAACGCGGCGATGAAGCGCTCGCGCTGGCCCTCTTCGAGGCGCGGCCAGGCGGTGGGCAGCGAGCGCTGCGCCATTCCGGGGAAGTCATAGGTGGCGTCGAGAGCCGGGGCGAGTTTCTCGCGACGGCCGTCGATGCCGAGCGCGACCGCGTTCTTCATCACGTCGAGGAGTACGGAGTGAAAGTGATCGATCACGGGCGAGGCGGCGACCTTCGCGGGCGCCTCGTCGGCTCGCGCGCGGAGCGGAGCGAAGAGAGCGACGGCGAGAGCGGCCGCAAGCGCTGTGCGGCGTGCGAGCCAGGAATGATGCATGGTTCGGCGCAGCATAACGGATCGCGCGCGAGGGACACATGGACGAGCTGATCGGACGCGCGGTCGCCGCCTGGGTGGACGCCGTGCGGCGGCACCCGATCGCGACCTTGGTCGCCGCCGCCGTCGTGACCGGGCTGCTCGGGCTCTACACGTACCGCAACCTCGGCATCAACATGGACGTCGCGGCGATGCTCTCGCCCGACCTGCCGCACCAGAAGACCTGGCACGAGATCATTCACGCCTTCCCGGAGTCGAACGATCCGCTGCTCGTGGTCGTCGACGCTCCGACGCCCGACCGCGCGCGCGACGCGGCGCTCGCGCTTCGCGATCGCCTGGCCAAGGAGACCAAGCTCTTCAGCTCGGTCGAGGTTCCGGGCGAAGGGCCGTTCTTCGAGAAGAACGGGCTCTTGTATCTCAGCGCGGACGAGCTCAGCAAGCTCGCCGATCATCTGGCCGAGGTGCAGCCGTATCTCGCGGAGCTGCGCCGTGACTCGAGTCTGCGCGGCCTGTTCTCGCTCTTGCGGCGCGCCGCCGACTCGCTGCGCACCGGCGACGCGACGGTGGTCGAGCTCGCGCCCGTCTTCGACCGCCTCTCGCGCGCCGTCGACGCCGAGCGGGTCGGTCACTCCGAGCCCGTCTCGTGGCGCGAGGTCCTGCTCGGCCAGTCACTGCCCGAGACACCGCGCCGCGTCTTGGTCGTGCAGCCGATCGTGGACTACGGCGCGCTGATCCCGGCGGAGGAATCGCTCGCGAAGATTCACGAGCTGGCGAACGAGATCGGTCTCGACGCCGACTCCGGGGTGCGCGTCCGCGTGACCGGCGAGCTCGCGCTCTCGTCGGAGGAGCTCGAGACGGTGACCAACGGCACCGCCCTCTCCGGCGCGCTCTCGTTCATCGCGGTCACGGCGATCCTGTTCTTCGGGCTGCGCAGCTGGAAGCTGATGGCGGCGACCTCGCTCGCGCTGACGATGGGGTTGGTCTGGACGTTCGCGTTCGCGACGGTGGCGATCGGCTCGCTCAACATGGTGTCGGTCGCGTTCGCGGTGCTGTTCATCGGCCTCGGCGACGACTTCGGCGTGCACTTCTGCCTGCGCTGGCAGGATCTGTGCAGCCGCGGGAGTGACTCGGCCACCGCCTTGCGCGAGACCGCCGAGGACGTCGGCCTGTCGCTTCTGCTGGCCGCCGTGACCGTCGCGATCGGGTTCCTGGCCTTCGCGCCGACGGACTACGTCGGAGTCGCCGAGCTCGGCGTGATCTCGGCCGGCGGGATCATCATCTCGGTGATCGTCAGCCTGACGCTTCTGCCCGCGATGATCACGCTGCTGAAGCCGAAGCTGCCAAAGCCGCGCGTGCGCCGACCCGCGAGCGCGTGGATGTCGCGCCTGGTGTCGTTTCCGGTGCGGCGCGCGCGCGCGGTGCGGATCGGCGCCGTCGTGGTCGCGGTCGTCTGCGTGCCGTTCCTGCTGCAGGTGCGCTTCGAGTACAACCCCCTGCGCCTGCGCGTGCAGACCGCCGACTCGGTGACTGCGTTCAACGACTTGCTGTCCACGGACGGGCTCTCGCCGTGGAGCGTGACGGTGCTCGCGAAGGACCGCGCCGCGGCCGACGCCGTCGCCGCTCGGCTCAAGAGCCTCGACACCGTGGACCACACGGTGACTCTTTCCGATCTGGTCCCGACGGATCAGGAGCAGAAGCTCGCGATCCTCGAGGACGTCGCGCTGTTCATGGCGCCGCCCCCCACGCCCGATCTGGTGCCGCGCGCGCCGACCCCCGACGACCAGATCGCCGCGCTGCGCAGCTTCGTCGCCGCCACACAGCCGATGCCGGCGTCGCTCGATCCGAAGACGCGCGACGCGCTCGACAAGCTGCGCGCCGCGGTGAGCGGCCTGGTCGAGAAGCTCGCGGCCGAAGACGAGGGCGCGCGCGCGGCCTCGCTGGGCCGGCTCGAGAAGAGCGTCGTCGGCACCCTCCCCGACCAGGTGCGCCGGATCGAGCGGGCGCTGCAGGCGGAGCCAGTGCAGGCGAGTGACTTGCCGGCGGCGCTGGTGCGAGACACCGTCGCTCCCGACGGCCGCGTCCGCGTCGACGCGTACCCGAAGCAGGATCTCGGCCGCGACGATCGCGAGCTGCAGCGCTTCGCCGACGCGGCGGTCGCCGCTCTACCGGAAGCCACCGGCATCGCCGTCACGACGGTCGAGTCCGCGCGCGTGGTCGTGAAGGCGTTCCGCGAGGCGCTGCTCGGCGCGGGCCTCGCGATCACGCTGCTGTTGCTCGTGCTGTGGCGGCGCATCTCGGACACGCTGATCGCGCTCGCGCCGCTCGCGCTCTCGGCGGCGATGCTCGCGGCCATCGGGGTGATCTTCAATCTCCCGTTCAACTTCGCGAACGTGCTGGTGCTGCCGGCGCTGCTCGGGATCGGCATCGACAGCGGCATCCACCTGGTGCACCGCTGGCGCCATCTGGGCCACGAGGGCGATCCGCTGCTCGAGACCAGCACCGCGCGCGGCGTCGTGCAGAGCACGCTCACCACGATCGCGAGCTTCGGCACGCTCGCGATCTCACCTCATCCGGGCATGGCCAGCCTCGGCATCCTGCTCACGGTCGGCCTGTCGCTGATCCTGGTCGTGAACCTGATCCTGATCCCGGCGCTGGTCGCCGGCCGCTCGGGCGATCTCGAATGAAGCGCGCGAGTCACTGCATTCCATAGCGCCGCAGCTTCTTGTAGAGACACTCGCGGGTGATGCCGAGCTCGCGTGCCGTGGCGATGCGGCGGTCTCGGTTGCGCTCGAGCGCGTGCTTCAGGTACCAGGCCTCGAAGCGAGCGACCGCCTGGCGCAGGGTCTCGCTCGAGGCAGGTCGCGGCAGGTCCGGCGCGCCCCCGTGCAGGCGCGGCGAGAGCATGCGCGCCGTGACCTCGGTCCCGGACTCGGCGTGAGTCACGATGCGCGCGACCTCGTTCTCGAGCTCGCGCACGTTGCCGGGCCACGGGTACGTCTCGAGCAGGCGGCGGGCGTCCGCGGCGACCTCGCGCAGCGCCGTGAGGTCGCGACTCCGCTCCAGGAAGTGGATCACGAGCGGCACCACGTCTTCGGCGCGCGCCCGCAGCGGCGGCAGCGAGATCGGGAACACGTTCAGCCGGAAATAGAGGTCGCGCCGGAAGCGGCCCGCCTCGACCTCGCCCTCGAGCTCGCGGTTCGTGGCCGCGATGATGCGCACGTCGACCGGCTGCTCCTTGCCGGCGCCGAGCGGCCGCACCGTCCCCTCCTGCAGCGCGCGCAGCAGCTTCACCTGGAAGCCGAGCGTCGTCTCGCCGATCTCGTCGAGAAAGAGCGTTCCGCCGTTCGCCTGCACGAAGTGACCCGGGCGCGCGCGGTTCGCGCCGGTGAACGCGCCCCGGTCGTGGCCGAACAGCTCGTTCTCGAGGAGTGTCTCGGGAAACGCTGCACAGTTGATGGCGACGAACGGACCCCGCGCGCGCCGGCCGCCCTGGTGCACGGTGCGCGCCAGGACTTCCTTGCCGGTGCCGGTCTCGCCGAGCAAGAGTACGGTCGCGTCGCTGCGCTGCGCCTTGCGCACCAGCTCGAGACACGCGCGCATCGGCGCGCTGCGCGCGACGATCGCGTCCGCCGCCGCCACCGGGCGCACGGCGCTGCGCGGCGCGGCCAGCCCGGCGACCCGCGAGCGCAAGCTCGCGTCCGTGGACGCGTCGCGCACCACGATCTCGTGCACGCCGCAGGCGAACAACTCACTCGCCCGCGCGACGTCCGCAGTGTCGACCAATGCGATCACCGGCAATCGGTTGCGCCGCCTGCGCAGCCAGCGCGCGTCGGCGAGCGCGGCGTCGACGCCGCTGCGGTCGAGACAGATCGCGCTCCAGCTCCGCGCGTCGAGCGCGAGCGCGATGCCGTCGCGATCGGCGACGATCGAGCGCTCGGACGCGCGCGCATGATCCGACCCGGGCGCCGGCCCCGACGGCGAAGAATCCGACAGGAACAGAATCGCCTCATCCATGACTCACCCTCCCTGCAGGGGCGCGCAGAGAGCAAGTCACATGCCCGTACGGGCCGTCCGGACCGCAGAGCCGATCGACCGCGATCGCCGGCCGCGCGGGCGCTGGTCGCCAGAGGCGGCGGTGGGCTACGCGACCGAGCTGCGCACCAGCTCGGCCAGCTCGGCGAGCCCGTGTGCGGCGAAGAAGTGGTCTGCCTTGGGAATCACGTCGAGATTGGCGTTCGGCAGGCCCTCGAGCAGCGCGGAGAGCTCGTCGAGCGGAGCGAACTCGTCGCGCCCGCCGACGATCACGTGAATCGGCCCGCGGAACTCGTCGAGCGCGAGCGACTCCACCATGCCGACCGGCGGCGCGACGAGGATCAGCTCCGAGACGCGCTCGTCGCGCAGCCCGGCGCGCAGCGCGGTCGCGGCACCGAATGAATAACCGGCCGCCACGACCGGCGGCGGCGTGGTCGCCGCGACCTGCTCGAGCGCGGCCGCGTAGTCCTCGTCGGCCGCGCGCCAGTCACCAGTGACTCGGCCCTGACTCGCGCCCACGCCTCGCCAGTTGAAGCGCAGCGACGCGACGCCGGCCTTGTACAGTCCGTAAGCGAGCTCGCTCACGACCGGATGCTCGAGGCTGCCCCCGTACTCGGGGTGCGGCGGCGCGATCACGGCGCCGCGCCCGGAGCCCTTCTGCCAGACGCCCTCGAGCACGAGTCCGCCCGACTGCACGGAGATCGGAACCATCTGCTCCTTCCACGACATCCTCAGAAGGGTACACGACCGCGCGCGCGACTCAGCGCGCGTGCTCGCGTTCCAACAGGACGTCGGCGCTCGGCGCCGGCTGCGACAGCTCGCGCGCGAGCTCCTCGGGCGAGTAGGTCGTGCCCGTGTTCCAGAGCTCCTTCAGAAGCTCGCCCGCGCCGCGCGACTTCCAGTACTCGCGGCCGAAGCGCGCGCGCAGCGCAGCGGCCAGCGACGCACCGAGACATGCGGCGCGGAGCTGATCCACCGACGAGAGCGCCGGGCCGCACGAAGTCAGGAAGCCCGGCTCGCCCAGCTCGGGAGCCGCCGCTCCGGGCGGGAGCTCGGCCAGCTCCAGCTCGATCGGGACGCGCGCCGCGATCTGGCGCAGCTCCGCAAGGCGCAGCAGCCGAGCGACCGCGTCGAAGTGTTCGGGCGCAACGCGCGCGAGCGCCGCGCCGAGGCTCGGCTCACCCATGAGTCCGCGCAGCAGCTCGCCGAAGCCGAGCGCGAGCGCGGGGTCGCCGAGCACACGCCGCTCGAGCGGCAGCGAGCTCGACGTGAACACCGAGTGCAGAGCGACGCCCGCCGCGGCGAAGACCGCCTGATGGGCACGCGCGCCGGAGAGCGGTGCGAACACCAGCCAGACCTCCTCGGGCACCCTCGGCGCTCCGCTCTGCGCGAGGCCGCGCTTTTCGGGCCGCAACTCCGCGTCGATCCGCAGCGACGGAAGGCGGCCGAGCTCGAGGCGCAGGCCTTCGAGCGCAAAGTCGAGCGCCGCGCGCATGCGCTGCCCGGGGAGCTCCGCGTCGAAGCTCGAGCCGGCGCCGGGCGCGCGCTCCGCGTCGTGGAGCGCCGGACCGCTCTGCGCGAGCAGTCTCTGCGCCTGCGCGCGCCAGTGCGCGTAGTCGACTCCTGGCCGCTGCGCCTCGGCGAACGCGCGCGCGCTCGCGAAGCCGAGCTGTGCGAGTCGCGCGCTGCGCAGCGCGATCCGCTCGGAGTGCAGCTCGTCGAGCTCCGCCGGATCTGCGCCAGCGACGGCGCGGGCCTCGATGCGCGCGTCGATCGCGCGCAGCGCGCGCGCGAGCGCGGCCTGTGCGAGTGCGGTCGCGAAGCGGCCCTCGAAGCGCGCCGCGATGTCGCCGCTGGTCACGTCGCCGAACTCGTCGTCGATCCGCTCGGCGTCCTCGCCCGGCGCGAGCCCGCGGGCGCGCTCGAGCCGCGCGCGCTCACGCGCTTCGCGCCAGGACTCGTAGCGCGCGTGGAGGTCGGCCATCGCGCGCGGATTCTAGGCTAACTTGCGCGCCCATGGCCGAGGACGACCTGCGAGTGGGACTCGTAGAGCGACGAGTCATCTGGGAAGGCGGGGTCGGCTCGTTCGGTCTCGACACGGTCGTCCTGCCGTCGGGCGAGCGCGCGGAGCTCGCGCTCTTCAGGCATCCCGGCGCGTCGGCGGTCGTGCCGTTCCTCGACGCGGAGCACGTCGTCATGCTGCGGCAGTTCAGACATGCGGCGGGCGGAGTCATCTGGGAGGTGCCGGCCGGGAAGCTCGATCCCGGCGAAGAGCCGCTGGCCTGCGCCGCGCGCGAGCTCGCGGAAGAGACGGGCTACCGCGCGGGTCGCCTCGTGCGCACGGGCGCGATCCTCACGACCCCCGGCTTCACCGACGAGAAGATCCACCTGTTCTGCGCCTACGACCTGGTCGCCGGCACCGCGGCGCCCGAGGCTCACGAAGTGATTCGCACGGAGGTCGTCGCGCTCGAGCGCGCGCTCGCGATGATCGAGAGCGGCGAGATCTCGGACGGCAAGACGATCGCCGCGCTCTTCCTCGCCGCGCGGCGCGGTCGAACGCGGTGAGCGATGACGCGCGCGCCCCCCTCGGCGTCGCGCTGACCGCGCACTGGCTGAAAGTCGACGCGGTGCTGCGACTCGCCGCACGGGCCGACGCGCTGGGCTACGCGCTCGTGCTCGTCGACGGAGACTCGGGCGACGCGCGCGCGGCAGCGGAGCGACCGGTCTACGACGCGACGGCGCTCGCGAGCGCCGTCGCGCTGCGCACGCGCGCTGCCCGCATCGGCTCGATTCACGTCGCGCACTTCTGGAACGCTGCGCTGCTCGCGCGCAGCCTCGCGACGGTGCAGGAGCTGGCGGGCGGACGACTGGTGAGTGTTTTCGGCGCCGGTGCGGCTCGCAAGACAGCTCGCCTCGGCTTGCCGGAGCCGGGCCCCGGCGAGCGAGTCGCGCGCATGGACGAGATGCTCGGCGCGGTCCGCGCGCTGCTGGCCGGCGAGACCGTGACGCAGCGCGGCCGGTTCGGCGCCCTCGAGGCCGCGCGCGTCACGAGCCCGTCGCGGCCGACCCCGATCGCCGTGTCCGCCGCGGGTCCGCGCGCACTCGACGTGGTGCGCCGGCGCGCGGACATCTGGGACGCGAACGTACCGCCGCTGCGCTCGCGGCTCGAGCCGCTGCGCGCGCTGCTCGGCCGCGCGCTGCCGACGTGGCTCTGGATCTTCGCGCGACCCGGCGAGAGCCTGGACGCGGCGCTCGCCGCCTATCAGCGCCACGCGCCCTGGTTCCGCGATCTCTCGCCGTCGGAACAGCGCGACGCGGTGCTATGGGGCGAGCCGCAGCGCTGCCGCGACCGACTCGCGCGGCTGCGCGCCGAGCTCGGCGTCGCGCTGCCGATCGCGGATCTCTCGGGACTCGACGAGGCGGGCGCCGAGCGCGCACTCGCGGCGCTCGCTCCAGCGGGGGATCGGCGAATTTCCTAGCCTGGCAGCGTGTACGGACGCAACCGAGGCTATCAGGCGAGCGGCGGGATTCCGGGTGCGACGCCCATGGTGCAGCGCATCATCGTGATCAACAGCGTGATCTGGCTGTTGCAGCTGCTGTTCGCGCGCACCGGTGTTCCGCTGACCGAGCTGGGCGGAGTCACGGTCGACGGAGTGTTCCGCCATCTCTTCATCTGGCAGCCGTTCACGTACATGTGGCTGCACGACCCGACTTCGCCGCTGCACCTGCTGTTCAACATGCTGTTCTTCTGGATGACCGCGCCGCCGCTCGAGATGGTGTGGGGGTCGCGGCGCTTCCTGCGCTTCTACATCACGTGCGGAGTGGGCGCCGGCTTCGTGATCCTCGCCTGGAACGCGCTCATGGGGATCTCGATCCCGACGGTCGGCGCATCCGGTGCGATCTACGGCATGGTGACTGCCTTCACGCTGCTGTGGCCGGATCGCACGATCATGCTGCTGTTCCCGCCGATGCCGATCAAGGCGATCTGGTTCGTTCCGGTTTTGTTCGTGCTGCAGTTCGTCATGGGCGGTGGCCGGAACGTGAGCTACATCGGTCACCTCGGCGGCGTGCTCGTCTCGGCGTTCATGCTGCGCAGCGAGCTGCGGCGCGCGGTGGGCTGGCGATCGCTCCATTTCCGCTGGCGCCGCATGCGCATGCGCAATCAGCTTCGCGCGGTGCGTCGCGAGGAGTTCGACCGGCGGCGAAATTCCGACGACGATCAGCACACGTATCACTGATTGACCGGCTGATCAGCCGAAATGGCGACGGGTCCTGCGACGTGAGCCGCAGGACCCGTTGCAACACTCGCTCGGGATTTTCTCTCCGACCCGCGGGGAAACGCTCCGACTTACAAGCTTCCGCTGCGGTCTCGGCGGCAGCTTCTGATTCCCCGCTCCCGCTGCCACCGACGGGCGAATTCTATTTTTCGCGCGGGAGGGATGTCAATTGCATTCCAGGACTGCGACGAGCTCGACGTGGTGTGTCTGCGGCAGCGCGTCGAGCAGGACCAGTCGCGCGATGCGAAAGCCGAGGCCGATGCGCGCGAGGTCGCGCGCCAGGGTCGCGGGCTCGCACGAGACGTACACGATGCGCTCCGCTCCGCACGCCGCGATCGCGTCCGACACAGTTTGGTGACACCCGACGCGCGGCGGATTCAGGAGCACGAGCTCGGGCGCCAGCCGCCCGAGATTGCGCGGCGCCCAGTGCTCCGCGGCGTCGGTCAGCACCTCGGCTGCGGCGTTGCGCGCGGCGCTCGCGGCTGCCGCGGGAGAGCGCTCGACGGCGACCACTCGCGCGAAGCGCTGTGCGAGGCCGACGGTGTAGAACCCGACGCCGCAGTAAAGCTCGATCGCGAGCCCGCCGGCGCCGCAGGCCTCGAGCACGACCGCCTGCCAGCGCTCCCAGAGCGAGCGATTCGCCTGGAAGAACGCGCCCGGCCCGATCTCGAGCCGCTTGCCCGCGAGCTCGACCGACGCGCCGACGCCGCGTATCTCGATCTCGCCTTCTCCGCTCAGCCGCGACTCGCGCAGCCGCGTGAGCTCCGCCTGCGTCGCGGGGTCGAGCACGGCGCAGGTCGCGACGTCGACCACATCGTGCGACGCGCGCGCCCGAAAACCGACGCGCTCGCCGGCGTGCGCGACCCGCGCCCGCGCGCGATAGCCGAGCGCCCGCGGCGAAGCGACGACTTCGATCTCGGGCAGCTGCGCGCGGCGCGCGATGCGCTCGAGCGCGGCGCGCGCGATTCCGACGCGGGCGCGCAGCTGCTCCGCCTCGTCCAGGTGCAGCCACGAGCAGCCGCCGCAGCGGCCGTAATAGGGGCAGGGCGCGGCACGGCGCGCCGGCCCGGGCGAGAGTATTTCGACCAGCTCGGCCCGCGCGAAGCGCGGGCGCGCTTCGCTGACGCGCACGCGCAGGCGGTCGCCCGGGGCCGAGCGCGGCACGAACACCGTGAGTCCGTCGCTGTGGGCGACCCCGTCGCCGCCGGCCGCCAGTCGCTCGATCGCGAGCTCGAGCTCGGCGCCGGGCGCGAGCGTCAAGGCACCGGACGAATCACGCGGCTCGTCGAGCCGACGCGCAGCTCCACTGCGCCGGGATCGATCCGGTACACGAGCACCCCGGCGACGATGTCCCCCTCGTGCGCTTCGGGGACGTTCTGCTGCTCGAAGTGCAGGCTCGCGACGCGGCGCTCGGGAATCGGATGCCAGCGGATGCTCTCGACGCGGACCGGCGGAAACGCGAGCGGCTCGGCCGCGGCCGCGGTGTCACTCTCGGAGGGCGAGGGCTCGTCTCGGCTCGCCATCTGGCTCTGGAGTGACTCGCGCTTCGCCGGCGGCGAGCTGGCTTTCGGCTTGGGCTTGGCCTTGGGTTTCGGCGCGGCCGCAGGCGTGGTCGCGGGCGCGGGAGCCGCTCGAGCGACTGACTCGGGCGCCGGCGCGGGCACCGGAACCGCCGGGCTCGGCGGCGCGGGCGGCAGGACTTGCGCCGCGGCGGCAGCCGCAGCAGCCGCCTCGGCCTCGCGCTGAGCGACCGCGGCGGAGTCCGCCTGTGCTTGGACCGCCTGCAGGCGCGCGCGTTCCGCCGCGGCCTCGGCTGGGGCTGGGCCGGCGGGCGCGACGGCGGCAGGCGGGGCCGCAGCGGGCGTGGGCGAGGCGGCCACTGCGGGCGGTGACTCGCCCGGATTCTCGGGAGTCTCCTGGTTCGACGCGGCGGTGGCCGCGTCCATCTCGCGCTCGGCCGCGTCGAGCTCTTCCTCGGTCGCGCCGCGGGTGGTCTCTTCCTGGTCGGCTTCGGCCGGCGCGCCGGCCGCCCGAGCGGAGCCGGGGCGCGCCAGCTTTCCGCTCCGGTACAGCCAAACGCCGCCGCCGCCAATCGCGAGCAGCAGCAGCGCGAGCCCGAGCGCCGGCGCCACGCGACTCGCGCGGCGCGCCGAGCGCAGTGGCGGAATCTCGTCGGTGACGGAGCCGCGCAGGTCGCGACCCGGATTCGCCGCCGCGCGCTCGCGCTGCAGCTTGCGCAGCGCGTCGAGGATCGTGCTCACGAGTCGTCGCCCGACGCGTAGAGGCGCGGCGTCGTGTAGTCGAGCGCCTGATACAGCGCGATCAATGTCTCGGGACCGAGCTGACCCGACGGCTGCAGCGAGCTCGCGCTCTGGAACGCCTTCACCGCCTTCTCGGTCAGCTCGTCGTATTCGTCGCTCGCGTCGCCGGCCTTGAGATATCCGAGCTCGGTGAGCCGCGCCTGCAGCCAGCGAACCGCCGCGCCCCTCATCCCGGGATTCAGCGCGGGGAGTGACTCGAAGTTCGTCCAAAGATAGAACACGCGACCCGTCCACACGCGCTGCAGCTCCTCGCGGCCGAGTTCGAGCTGGTCGCCGGCCATGCCGAGGTGGGCGCGCCCTGCGTCGTCCATGCCGATCAGGGCGACGTAGCGGCGCTCGCCCGTGCGCGGCTCGAGCTCGAGGATCCCCGGGAGGTCGAGCGCGGTGAGCATCTCGGGGGTGCCGTGAGTCGCGAACACGAGCAGCGGCGAGATCGAGCGCACCGCGTCCGGATACAGATTCGGATCGATCTCTCCGCCGACGGGCTGCCGATAGCCCCACGCGCCGAGCAGCGCTTCGAGGGCGTCGGCGGCGCTCGCGTTGGTCGAGATCCCGTCGATGCGCTGCGGCAGCGGCGCCGACGAGACCGGCGCGATCGGCGCGCGCTCGCCGGACGCGGCCGCGGGAGTCACTGCGCCCGGCGGCGCGCCGGTCCGCGCGCGCGGCAAGAGCGCAGTCGCGAGCAGACCGGCGGCCACGCCCGCCACGACCAACCCCAGCGCGAGCCCGCGCCGCAGCCCAGTCGCGTCGCGCCAGCCGCCGAGCTCCGTCGCAGGCAGCTCGCGCGCGGCGCGGCGGATCAGGCGCGCGTCGATCTCGCGACGCCCTTCGGTGTAGCCCGCCAGTAGAGCGCGATCGGCGAGCGCGTTGATCAGGCGCGGGATGCCGCGCGACGAGCGAGTCAGCGCGCGCAGCGCGCCGGCCGTGAACAGCTGTGGATCGGCCAGCCCGGCGACCCGCAGGCGGTGCTCCAGATACTCTCCGACTTCGGGCCGAGACAGCGGCCGCAGCGACCAGCGCACGGTGATGCGCTGGCGCAGCTGCCGCAGATCGGAGCGCGACAGATTCTCCTCGAGCTCCGGCTGTCCGATCAACACGATCTGCAGGAGCTTCGCGCGGTCGGTCTCGAGGTTGGACAGCAGGCGCACTTGCTCGAGCACCGCGGGATCGAGATTCTGCGCCTCGTCGATCACCAGCAGCACGCGGCGGCCGGCGGCGTTCTTCTCGACCAGGAACTGATTCAGTGAGTCGAGCAGGTCGGTGCGCGTGCGCGCGGCGGTCGGCAAGCCGAACTCGCGGTTGATGGCGGAGAGCAGCTCCACCTCGCTCGGGCTCGGATTGAAGATGTAGGCGATCTCGGCGTCGCTGCCAATGCGGTCCAGCAAGGTCCGGCACAGCGTGGTCTTGCCCGTGCCGACCTGGCCGATGACTTCGATGAAGCCCTCGCCTTCCTCGATCCCGTACAGAAGATGGGCGAGCGCCTCGCGGTGGGACGCGGACAGGAACAGGTAGCGGGGATCGGGCGCGAGCGAGAACGGCTTCTCGCGCAGTCCGTAAAATCCCGTGTACATGCCGGAGCCCTTCTACCGCGCCGGTCCCCGCCCGGTGGAGGGGCAGGGTGATATTCTGCGCTGCGTATGTCCAACCAAATCCGCGGCGCCGGCGCCTACCCTGGTGCCACGGTCGGCGCCGACGCCGGCGCGACCCTGTGCAAGCTGGTGCTTCCCGCTCCGACGGGACTGCGCACCGTGAAATTCCCGTCGGCTGACCTCGACTCGCTGCGGGCGTGTCTCGGCGAGTGGCAGCCGCGGCGCGTCGTCGCGACCGGCGGCGGGGCGGCGCGCCTGGCGCGCGAGCTGCGCGGGGTCGAGGTCCGCACCGTACCGGAGTTCGCGGCCTGGGCGCGCGGCGCGCCGCTGCTCGCGGAGCGCGTCGGCCTGGCGCTGCCGGAGAAGTATCTCGTGGCGGTGGTCGGCACGGGCACGTCGGTGCTCGCGATCGAGCCCGGCGGCGCCAAGCGAATCGGCGGCAGCGCGCTCGGCGGCGGCACCCTGCTCGGCCTGGGAAGGCTCCTGCTGGGGGTCGAGTCGTTCGACGAGATCTGCGCGCTGGCTTCCCGCGGAGACCGCCGCCGGGTCGATCTCTTGGTGCAGGACATCTACCCGGGCGGCGAGATCGCCCTGCCCCCGGATCTGAACGCGGCGAGCTTCGCGAAGCTGGACTCGCGCGAACCGCCCGATCTCGCGCACGCTCTGGTCGGCATGCTGGGCGAGAACATCGGACTGATCTGCGGGAATCTCGCGCGCACGTTCGGCGCGCACGCCGTCGTGTACTGCGGCTCGACCTTGCTGCACAACCGCGGGCTGCAGGAGATTCTGCTCTGGGTCACCGCGATGCACGGCGCCACCGCGCACTTCCCCGAGCACGGCGCCTTCTGCGGCGCGCTGGGCGCCGTGGCGATGAGTGAGTCCGACGGCGCGCATCCGAGCTAGTGCGCGTCTTCGCGCCGCCGCTCGACGCGGTGCAGGCGGTCGCGCAACACCTTGAGCTCCTCGCCGGCCTGCGAGAGGCGCTCCTCGAGCGCGACCCGGGCGCGCACCTCGTCGTCGAGCCGCTGCTCCAGCACACTGGTCGCGTCCGCCGCGCCGCGCAGGTCGGCGGTCGAGATCGAATCTACACTGATCAGTGTCGAGCGCAGCGCGGCCGCGGTCGTCGCCCGCGGCGCCGGGGCCGCGCGCAGCCACAGCACGAGCCCGAGCGCGATCAGCGCGCCGACGCTGCCGAGCGAGACCAGCGCGAGGATCCAGGGGAAGCCCTCGTTCTCGGGGGCCGGGGCGGGCGCGGGCGCGGCC
>JBIOJK010000023.1:0-35669 GCA_044450765.1 Myxococcota bacterium
GCCAGCAGCTGCTGCGCGGAGAGCAGCGCCTGGCCCGGATCTGCGACCAGCTTGGCTGCGAGCTGAGCGCCGGGGCCGTCGCCCAGCGCCGCGCCGATCCCGGTCGCGACGGCCCGGCGCGTGCTGCCGATCAGGAACGACCCACTCTGGTCCATGCCCTGGGGCAGACCCGCGCGATAGGCGGCGTCGAGCACGCTGCCCAGCACCGCGAGCAAGAGCAGGGCGAGGCCCGCCTGCAGCGCGCCGAAGCAGGCGCCGCCGAAGCGGTCGTAGCCGCCGCGGGGTCGCTCGGCCCGCCGCTCGCGCTCGGCGCGGATCAGGAGAGCCGAGCCGACGGAGCCGACGAGATACACGAACAGGAACACCGCGCTTCCGGTGAGTACGGCCGCGGCGATTCGCGACGACCCCGCGAGCAGCGCCGTGAGTACGCTGAGCCTGGTGGCCGCGAGATACCCCGCGACGTAGGCGCCGGCCAGAGTCGCGACGCGCAGGAACCCGGCGAGCGTGCCGCGCAGCGCGCCGAGCGCGACGAAGACGACCGCCAGCGCCAGCGCGATGCCGTCGAAGAGCACGCCTCGAAATCGGCCCCGAAACGCGGCCGCTGAAGCCTAGGCGCTCGTCGGAGAGATCGCGCGCTGGCGCAGGAGGTGGTCACAGAGCACCAGCGCCACCATCGCCTCGACCATCGGCACCGCGCGCGGCAGGACACACGGGTCGTGCCGGCCCTGCGCCTCGAGCTTCACTGACTCGCCGCCGCGATTCACGGTGTCCTGCTCCTTGCGGATGGTCGCGGTCGGCTTGAACGCGGCGCGCACGAGGATCGGCTCGCCGTTCGAGATACCGCCCTGGACTCCGCCCGAGCGGTTCGTGCGCGTGTGCACGCGGCCGTCCTCGACGACGAACGCGTCGTTGTGCTCGCTGCCGAGCATGCGCGTGCCCGCGAAGCCCGAGCCGATCTCGAAGCCCTTGCACGCGGGCAGCGACAGCAGCGCGCCCGCGAGATCGGCCTCGAGCTTGTGGAACACGGGCTCGCCGAGCCCCGGCGGGACGCCGTGCGCCACGCAAGTCACGGTTCCGCCGAGTGAGTCGCCGTTCGATCGCGCCTCGTCGATGCGTCGGATCATCTGCTCCGAGGCGACCGAATCGGGACAGCGAGTGAGCGAGCTCTCGACCTGCGCGCGGGTGACTTCGAACGGGTCGCACTTCGCCTCGACCGTGTGCACCTGCGAGACGAAGCCCGTGATTTCGCCGACCCCGAACTGCTTCAGCACCTTGCGCGCGATCGCGCCCGCCGCGACGCGGCCGACCGTCTCGCGCGCGCTGGCGCGGCCGCCGCCCTGCCAGTTGCGGATGCCGTACTTCGCCTCGTAGGTGTAGTCGGCGTGGGACGGGCGATAGATGTCACGCATTTCTGTGTAGGATTCGGGGCGCGCGTCCTCGTTGCGCACCAGCACCAGGATCGGCGTGCCCAGCGTCTGGCCCTCGAACAGGCCGGAGAGGACCTCGGCGCGGTCGGCCTCCTGGCGCGGGGTCGTGAGTCGACTCTGGCCGGGCCTGCGGCGGTCGAGCTCCGCCTGGATCTCGGCCACGTCGAGCGGGATGCGCGGCGGGCAGCCGTCGACGACGACGCCGACCGCTCCCCCGTGGGACTCGCCCCAGGTGTGAATGCGGAACAGGTGGCCGAAGGTCGAGCTCACGGCGTCATGATAGCGACCGGCGCGCGGCTAGCGCCGAGCCGCGCCGCCCTTGCGCAGCAGCACATACGTCGCGCCCGTCCCCCCGTCGGTCTGCGGCGCGCTCGAGTAGGCCAGCACGATCCGCCGCGCCGGGCCGCGTCCCAGCCAGCGGGGCAGGCTCGGCTTCAGCACCGGCTCGCCATTCGGCGAGCGGTTGCCGCGCCCGTGCACGATGCGCAGACAGCGCAGGCCGCGCGCGTGCGCGGTCACCACGAACGACTCGACCAGGCCGCGCGCGGAGGCCGCGTCGCTGCCGTGCAGGTCGAGATCCGCTTGCGGCGTGAACTCGCCCTTGCGCAGCGAGCGGAGCACGCGCGGGTCGAGGCCGGGCACGCAGCCGCTCATGAAGTCGTCCGAGTCCCGCGCGTCGAAGGGCGCCTCGCCGCTCACGATCGCGTCGAGCTCGCGAATCACTTCGCGCTCGCGCTCCGAGAGCGGAGTCGGCTCGCGGTAGACCGGCGCCGGCGGCCGTCGGTTCTGAGTCAGCGGCGACACTCCCGCCACCGCCTCGGCGAACAGCCGCTCGTCTTCGTCGGGCTCGCGCGCCATCCCACACCTCACTCGTCCTTTTCCACCATCGGACTGCGCAGCGCCAGAGCTTTCCTGGTCAGCGTCGAAAGCGGAAGGCGCTCGAGGTCGGGGGCGGTGCAGAAGCGCACCCCCGCTCGCCCCGCGCGAGACAGGCGTCCGGCGCGGTACTCCAGCGCCATGACTTCGAGCGAGAGGTCGCGGTGTGTGAACTGGTGCCGCAGCCGGCCCAGCGACTCACCGACCGCGGCGCGGATTCCGGTGCGCTCGAGCAGCGCGCTGAGCAGCGCCGGCGCGCCCTCCTCTTCGACGGTGGGCAGCTCCCAGAGGCCGCCGAGCAGACCGCGCGACGGGCGCCGCACCAGGAGCACGCGCCCGCGGCGCACGAGCAGGCCGGCCAGCGCGCGCACGCGGCGCGCCGCCGGCCTCCGCGCGGACGCCGGGAAGCGCTCCGGGTCGCCCTGCGCGTGCGCCGCGCAGAAGGCCCCGACCGGACAGACCGGACAGCTCGGCCTGCGCGGCGTGCAGACCGTCGCGCCGAGCTCCATCAGCGCCTGGTTCCAGTCACCGGGCGCCTTCTCGGGCACGAGCGCGTCGGCCATGCGCCACAATTCGGTGTCGCTCGGCGCGCGCGCGCCGGCGAGCCGGGCGAGCACGCGCCTCACGTTGCCGTCGACGACCGCCGCCCGCTCGTCGAATGCGATGCTGCGCAGCGCGCCGGCCGTGTAGCGCCCGACGCCGGGAAGCGCGGCGAGTGACCCCGCATCGCGCGGCAGCTCTCCGCCGTGGTCGCGCAGCACCACGCCGGCCGCGCGGTGCAGATTTCGCGCGCGCGCGTAGTAACCCAGGCCCGCCCACTCGCGCAGCACCGCCTGCTCGTCCGCGACGGCAAGTGACTCGAGCGTCGGGAAGCGCGCGAGAAAGCGCTCATAGTACGGCACGACCGCGTCGACGCGGGTCTGCTGCAGCATCGTCTCGGACAGCCAGATCCGGTACGGATCGCGGGTCCGCCGCCAGGGCAGGGGGCGTCGCGCGCCGCGGTACCACTCGAGGAGCGGCGCGACCAGGGCTTCGCCGAGTCTCTTGTGGCGCGCGCCCATCCAGTCACCCTAGCCTAGAGCGTGGCCAGCGGGGAGACGCGTCGCATCATGAGCGGATCGGGTGGAAGCGCGTCGGGCGCGCTGGGGCGCCGGCAGCGCTGGGCGCTCGTTGCCGGCCTGCTGGCGACGCTCGCGCTGCTCTTGGCCCACGCCAACCTCTACGCGTTTCTGTGCGACGACGCGTTCATCTCGTTCCGCTACGCGCGGAACCTCGCCGAGGGATACGGACTCGTGTTCAACCCGGGCTACGAGCGGGTGGAGGGCTACACGAACTTTCTCTGGGTGCTGCTGCTGGCCGCCGTCGCGCGCACGAGCGGGATCGCGCCCGAGGTCGCCGCCCAGCCGCTGTCACTTGCCGCCACGGTCGGGCTCTGGGCTGCGCTGGCTCGCTACGCGTGGCGCGCTCGGCTTCCGGGTGACTCGCTCTGGCCGGTCGCGCTTCCGACCCTGCTGCTCGCGGCGACGCGCAGCGTCGCCGTGTGGTCGACGAGCGGCCTCGAGACGCGACTCTTCGAACTGATCGTGCTGTCCGCGACCTTGCGGCTCGCACGCGAGCTGACCCGCGCCGCGCGCGCAGAGCCGGTGCTGCCCGTCGCCGCACTCCTGTACGCGCTCGGCGCGCTCGTCCGGCCCGACGGGCTGCTGTTTGCCGCGAGCGCGCTCGCCGCGGCCGCTGCGTTCCTCGCCGCGCGTCGGGCGCTCAGGCCGCGCTGGCTTGCGGCGCAGGCGGCGGCCTTCCTGCCGCTCGTCGCTGCGCAGTTTCTCTGGCGGCATGCGTACTACGGCGATTGGCTGCCCAACACGTTCTACGTCAAGGTCGAGGGCACCTGGTGGAGCATGGGCGGCGCGTATCTGGCGAGCGCCGCGCTCGAGTACGCGATCTGGCTCTGGCCGCCGCTCTTGCTGATCGCGGTGAGACGCCACGCGCGCCTGGGCAGTCTGCAGGTCCCCCTGCTCTTCGCCGCGGTGGTGATGCCGCACGCGCTCTATGTCGCTTCGATCGGCGGCGACCACTTCGAGTACCGGCCGCTCGACCTGTATTTCTCGTTCGCGTTCCTGCTGCTGGGCGACGGGGCGTTCGAGCTCGCGCGGACGCGCCGCGGCGCGTGGTTGGCGCCCGCGTACGCCGCGCTTCTGATCGCAGGGCTGGTCGCGATCCCGTGGCGCTCGCACGTCGAGTCGCCCGACCACTACGAGACGGGTTTTCCGGGCCTCCCCGAGGGTCCGTCGGGCGCCGCGCGCGCCGAGTATCTCGACCCCGAGCGCGACCCGATCTACCGCTGGCCCGGGCTGCGGGAGCTCGCGGGTCTGCAGCGCGCGCTTCTGCAACAGCTGACGGCGCACTTCGTCGGCGTGCGTCAGGAAGAGCACCGAGGCTTCCTGCTGTCGGTCCTGCCCGAGGCGAAGCGACTCTCGGAGCTCCGCGAGCGCGGCGTGCTGCCCGCCGACGCCTACTTCGCGATCAGCTGCGTCGGCGCGATTCCGTACTACTCGCGCCTGCGCATACTCGACCGGTTCGGCCTGACGGACGCCGCCGTGGCGCACGGGCCGGCGCTGGGCGAGGGCATGCTCGCGCACGACAGGCACGCCACGCTCCAGTACGCGGCCCGGGCCGGGGTGGATTTCTGGGCGCTCGACGAGGTCCACTCACTCTTGCCGCTCCTCGACGGTCGCCTGCCGAGCTACCTCGCCCGCGCGCACGCGAGCCGCGGGGGCATCTACGTCGCCGACGTCGGCGGCGACGAGATCCTGCTCGGGATCTTGCTCCAGGGCCCGGAGTCGGCGGCGCTCCGGTTCCCGAAGCTCCACTTCGCCCGGATCGGCGACGACGCGGTTTACGGCGAGCTGGTGCGGCGGATCGAGTCGGCGCGCTTGCCCTAGCCGCCGGTCGCCGGGGGCTTCGCCGAGAGCTTCCCCTCGATGTGGTCGTCGATCCACTTCTTGTCGAACCACTCCAGCGGATCGACGAACACCCCGTCGAGCAGCATCGCGAAGTGCAAATGGTCGCCGCCGGCGAGCCCAGTGGTGCCCGACTTGCCGAGCACGTCGCCACGGTTCACGGGCCTGTGGTTCTGGACGGCGATCTCGGACATGTGCCCGTACAGGCTGAACAGCCCGAGCCCGTGGTCCAGGACCACCGCGTTGCCGTAGATGCCGAGCGGACCCGCGAACACGACCAGGCCGTCGTTCGCGGCCGGAATGTCCGCGTGCGAGGTCGACGCCAGGTCGTAGCCCATGTGTGTCTGCTGGTCGACGACCTTGCCTTGGTACACATAACTGCGTCGTTCGGCGAACTTGGCTCCCGCGTGCGTGTTCGGCATCTGCGTGAAGGCCCCCGACCAGAGCCGGTCCACGCTCGACTTCGCGCACAGCTCGACCAGGCTCGCGTCGTTCTCCTTGCGCAAGTCGCGGTTGATCTTGAGATACCCGTCGAGCGGCGTGCCGGTCCAGCCGCTGAGCAGCTCGGTCACCTTCGCGGACATGAAATCGTCCGTGAGCGGGATCGTGTCGGCGGGAAACGTGCGCTCGAGCAGCGAAGTCACGAGCGCGATCTTCGTCTCGTTGCCGGCGCGATCCGTCACCACCAGGGTCGGCTTCACGCCCTCCGGGGCGTCGGTCGGCACGGCGAAGAATGCGAGGCGGCGCTTCGCGTCGCCGGGATCGGCGAAGCCGCGGAAGAACTTGTCGCCCACCGCGATGCCGTCCTTCGCGACGTCTTGCTCGGCGGTGTACACGGCGAGCTCCGTTCCGCCGCGGCGAACGTAGGTGAGTCCGGTCAAGAGCGACGCGCGCGGCGGGGTCGTGTCGATGTCGAGCGGGACCTCCACCGTCGTCTTGTTGGGGATCCAGGCGTAGTCGGTCGCCTCGGCGACCAGCCGCGCGCGGCCGTCGGCGACGCCCAGCTCCTTCGGCTTGACCACCACCTCGACCTCGCGTTCGAGCGCGAGCTCCGCGCCCGTGAGCAGGTTGCCGGGGTAGTCCTGCGCCGCCAGCTCGTAGGTCTTGCCGCCGGCCTCGAGCCAGACCCTCGCGTGGCGCACGCCGGAGCCGGTGTCGTTGAAGCGGAACAGGTGGCGGTACTCGGCGCCCGCGTAGCCGACGGTCGTGAGCGTGCCGATCACCGGCGGCTCCCGTTCCAGGCGTGTGTAGGCGTAGTAGCCCGCACCCATGGCGAGCAGAAGCACGATCAACCAAACGATGCGCATATCACCCCCCTCGGCATGCGCCCGCGAAAACCGGACTCAGTGACTCGCTCGACGCGCTCAGTCCTCGTCGGACTCCCGCAGCTTGGCGAGGACGGTGAAGTCCTCGAGCGTCGTCGTATCTCCCGCGGTCTCTCGGCCCGCCGCAACGTCCCGCAGCAGCCGCCGCATGATCTTTCCGGAGCGCGTCTTCGGCAGCGCCTCCGCGAATCGGATGTCGTCGGGTCGCGCAATCGGGCCGATCTCCTTCGCCACCCAGTTCTTCAGCTCCTGCGCGAGATTCGGATCGAACGCCTGCCCCGCCTTCAGCGTGACGAAGCACACGACCGCCGTGCCCTTGATCTCGTCGGCTCGGCCCACGACCGCCGCCTCCGCCACCTTCGGGTTCGAGACCAGCGCGCTCTCCACTTCCATGGTCGACAGGCGGTGGCCGGCGACGTTCATCACGTCGTCCACGCGGCCGACGACCCAGAAGTAGCCGTTCGGGTCGCGCCGCGAGCCGTCGCCGGTGAAGTAGGTGTTCTTGAACTTCGAGAAGTACTGCTCGGCGTAGCGCCGCGAGTCACCCCAGATCCCGCGCAGCATGCCCGGCCACGGCTTGGTCAGGACGAGATAGCCGCCCTCGTTCGCGCCGCAGACTTCGCCCTTCTCGTTCCAGACCTCGGGGAAGATCCCCGGGAAGGGCAGAGTCGCCGAGCCGGGGGTCGTGGCCACCGCGCCGGGCAGCGGCGTGATCAGGATGCCGCCCGTCTCGGTCTGCCACCAGGTGTCGACGATCGGGCAGCGGTTCTTGCCGATCGTCCGCCGGTACCACATCCAGGCCTCGGGGTTGATCGGCTCGCCGACCGTCCCCAGCAGGCGCAGCGAGGCGAGTGAGTGCTTCGCGACGTGCTCGTCGCCCCAGCGCATGAACGTGCGGATCGCGGTCGGCGCGGTGTAGAAGATCGTGACTCGGTACTTGTCGATGATGCGCCAGAAGCGCTCGACGTCCGGGAAGTTCGGCGCGCCCTCGTACATGACCGACGTCGCGCCGTTCGCGAGGATGCCGTAGACCACGTACGAGTGACCCGTGATCCAGCCGATGTCCGCCGTACACCAGTAGGTGTCGTCTTCCTTCAGGTCGAAGACGTACTTGGCGGTCGCCGTGACGTGCGTGAGATACCCGCCGGTCGTGTGCAGGACGCCCTTGGGCTTCCCAGTCGAGCCGCTCGTGTAGAGGACGAAGAGGGGCGCCTCGGCGTCCATCTTGGCCGGCTTGCAGTCGGCGGAGGCGTCGGCCATCAGCTCGTGCCACCAGCGGTCGCGGCCGTCCTTCATGAGCACGTCTTCGCCCGTGCGCTTGAAGACGATCACGTCGCGCACGCCCGGCGCGCCGGACAGCGCCTCGTCGACGATCGACTTCAGCTGCACGACGTGTCCGCGCCGCCAGCCGCCGTCGGCGGTGACCACCAGCTTCGCGCCCGCGTCGTTTGTGCGGTCGCGCACCGAATCCGCGGAGAAGCCGCCGAAGATGATCGAGTGAATCGCGCCGATGCGCGTGCACGCCAGCATCGCGATCGCGAGCTCTGGCACGAGCGGCATGTACAGCACGACCCGGTCGCCCTTCGCGATGCCGCGCGCCTGCAGCACGTTCGCGAACTTGCAGACCTCGCGGTGCAGGTCGCCGTAGGTCAGCACGCGGCTGTCTCCGGGCTCGCCTTCCCAGATGATCGCGGCCTTGTTGCGCCGCCAGGCGTGCGCGCCCTCGAGGTGCCGGTCGAGACAGTTGTAACTGACGTTCGTCTTGCCGCCGATGAACCACTTCGCGAACGGCGGCTTCCAGTCGAGTGTCTTTTTCCAGGGCGCGAACCAGGACACGTGCTCGCGCGCCATGCGCGCCCAGAACTTCTCGGGGCTCCGGGCCGCCTCGGCGCTCAGCTTCTTGTAGGCGGCCGGGGTCAGGTTGGCGGCGCGCGCGAAGGCCGCGTCGGGCTTGAAGCGCCGCTTCTCCTTGAGGGTCGACTCGATCGAGTTGGCGTCCGCCATGCGCGCTCAGCTCCTCATCCAGGCTTCGACGTCGGCGATCTCCCGGGGGATCGCGGCCGTCAGGTTCTCGCAGCCGGTCGGGGTGATCACGACGTCGTCCTCGATACGCACGCCGATGCCGCGCAGGTGCGGCGGCGACTTCGGCTCGCTGGCGCTGAAGTAAAGGCCCGGCTCGATCGTGAAGCACATGCCGGGCGCGAGCCCGCGCGGCTTGCCGTCCAGGTAGTAGTTTCCGACGTCGTGGACGTCGAGCCCGAGCAGGTGACCGGTCGAGTGCATGTAGAACGGCTTGTAGGCCTCGCTCGCGATCAGCTCGTCGACGTCGCCCGCGAGCGCGCCCAGCGACACCAGCCCGAGCACCAATTGGCGCAGCGCGGCCGCGTGGATCTCGGGCAGAGTGACTCCTGGCGCGACCGCGCGGAACGCGGCGGACTGTGAATCGAGCACGGCCTGGTAGACGTCGCGCGCCGCGCCGCTGAAGCGCCCGCCGACGGGATACGTGCGTGTGACGTCCGACGCATATCCGTGTAGCTCGACGCCCGCGTCGATCAGGACCAGCTGACCGGCCGCCACCGGGTCCTTGTTCTCGACGTAGTGGAGGATCGTCGCGTTGTCGCCGGCGCCGACGATCGGGTTGTAGGCCGGTCCCGCGCCGCCGCCGCGCCGGAATACGCGCAGGAGCTCGGCCTCGAGCTCGTACTCGCGCACGCCGGGCCGACACAGATGCGCGGCGCAGTGGTGCGCCTCGGCCGTGATCGCGGAGGCGGCGCGCATGATCTCGAGCTCGCCGGGCGACTTCACGATCCGCATCTCGTGGATCAAGTCGTGCGGCGAGACGATCTCGCCCGGCGCGGTCACTCCGCGCCGCGCGCGTGCGCGCACGTCGGCGAGCGCCGACACGACCATGTCGTCGAGCGCCCGGTCGCGGCCGAAGCTGTGCCAGAGACGCGGCCGGTTCTCGAGCAGTCCGGGCAGCTTCGCGGCCAGCTCGCCGATCGGGTGCGACTCGTCGGCTCCGTAGCGCGCGACCGCGCCGTCGGTGCCCGGCCGGCGCCCGTTCCAGGTCTCGAGCAGCGGGTCGCGCGGCTGAACGAAGAAGGTGAACTGCTTCTGCGTGAAGACCGCGACCGCATCGGGCTGCTCGAAGCCGGTGAGGTACCAGAGGTCGGAGTCCTGGCGGAACGGGTAGTCGGTGTCGTGTGAGCGCGCGCGCGCGCGCGCGCCTGCGACGAGCGCGACACCCTCGCCAAGCTGGCTCTGAAAGCGCCGGCGCCGCTCTGCGAGCTCGGCGCGCGAGATCGGATCGAAGCTGGGCAAGCACCCTCCTGTCGGTCGCGCGCGAGGTTACCAAGGCGGCGCGATCACTTCACCCTTCGAGATCGTCGCTTTCCGCCCGCGACTTGCGCGCGCAGTGACCCGAGCTGCGCGTACGCCGGTCACAAGCCGCGGACCCGCACGCGCCGATGTGTCCCCGAATGGGAACGCGCGTCCGCAACGCATGTCTTCTGGTCGCCGCGCTGGCGCTGCCGGGGCCCGCGCGCGCCGCTCTGCGCGAGACCTCGATCCCGGTGCCTGCGGGCGCGGTCGCGGTGGCCGCGCCCGACGCCGTGAAGCCGCGCGTCGAGGTCCGTCTGCTGATCGACGCGGCGCCGGCGCCCGGGCGCGTCGCGCGCGTCGGGGCGCTGTTCCAGCTGGATCCGGGCTGGCATCTGTATTGGCGCAACCCCGGCGAGGCCGGCCTGCCGACGCGCGTGCGCTGGAGCGTCGACGGCGGCGAGATCGGACCCCTGGCCTGGCCCGCCCCCGAGGTCTTCCGCGACGCCGACGCCGGCCTCACGAGCTACGGCTACCAGGGCTCGGTGCTGCTCGCGAGCGAGCTCGTGAAGCTGGCGCCGCCGGGCGGTCCGCGGGCGGTGCGCGTCGAGACCGACTTCCTGGTCTGCAAGGACCAGTGCATTCCCGGGAAGGTCTCGCTCACGCGCGATCTGGACCGCGCGCTCGCGGGCGGCGGATCCGCCGCGCTGGCCGAGCGCACGCACGCGCTCTTCGAGCGCTTCGCGGCGCGCGTGCCGCTGCCCGCGGCGGCGCTCGGCATCGACGTCGGGCTGCACGGGGTCGAGCTGGCGGCGCGCGCGGGCGACCCGGTTCGCGCGCGACTCACGGTTCTGCCGTGCGCGTCGCGCGGTGACTCGCTCGGCGCCGCCGAATGCGAGATCCAGTCGGCCGCCTTCATCCCCGAGCTGAGTCACTCCGTCGAGCTCTCGGACGCGACCAGCGAGCCCGCGGCGCCGGGCTCGCGCGCGCTGACGCTGGCGCTCGAGGGCCGCTCGACCGCCGACGGCGCTCCCGCCGACGCGCGCCTCGCCGGCGTGCTCGAGCTGCGCGCCTACGACGGCGGCGTGCGCTTCGTCGAGTTCGACCTGCCGCTGCGGGCCGAGTCCGCGGCGCAGGCAGGCGGGTCGCTCTCGCTCTCCTACGCTCTCCTGCTGGCGCTGGTCGGCGGGCTCGTCCTGAACGCGATGCCGTGCGTGCTGCCGGTGCTGGCGCTGAAGGTCTTCGCGCTGGCCGATCTCGGCCGACAAAGCCGGCGCGAGACCGCGGCGCACGCGTTCGGCTACTTCGCGGGCATCGAGCTCAGCATGCTCGGGCTGGCGGCTGCCGTCGTGACTCTGCGCGCGGCCGGCACCTACGTCGGCTGGGGCTTCCAGTTCCAGGAGCCGCGCTTTGCGCTGGCGATCAGCCTGGTGCTCGTCGGCTTCGCCTTGAACCTGTTCGGCGTCTACGAGATCGGCGCGCCGACGTCGCTGGCGGGTGTCGGTCAGAACGCGACCGGCGCCGGCCGGAGCCTCTTCGACGGCCTGCTGGCCGTCGTGTTGGCGACGCCGTGCTCCGCGCCTTTTCTCGGCACCGCCGTCGGCTTCGCCTTCGCCGGTACCGCGACCGCGGTTTTCGCCGTCTTCGCGGCGATCGGGCTGGGCCTCGCCTCGCCCGTCTGCATCGTCGCGCTGGCGCCGGTCACGGCTCGGCTGATGCCGCGCTCCGGCGCCTGGATGGGCAAGCTGCGCACGGCGCTCGGCTTCGCGCTCCTGGCCAGCGCGATCTGGACGCTCTGGATCTTCGGCCGCAGCTCCGGCGTCGACTCACTCGCCGCCGCGCTCGCGCTCTGTGTCGCGTTCGCGGTCGCCGCCTGGGTGTTCGGCGTGAGTCAAGCCGCGGAGAGAAGCGGGCGCGGTCTGCTGTGCGCCGGCGCGATCGCGGTGGCGGCGCTCGTCGTTCTGCGCCCGGTCTGGCGCGCGCCCGAGGCCGCCGCCGTGACTCCGGCCGCCGGCGCGGAGTCATCGGAGTGGCGGCGCTTCGATCCGGACGCGATCGCGGCAGAGCTGCGCGCGGGCCGACCCGTGTTCGTGGACTTCACGGCCGCCTGGTGTCTTACCTGCGCGGTGAACGAGCGCACCGTGATCGCCAGCGAGCGCGTCCAGGGCGAGCTCGCGCGCCGCAGCTTCGCGCTGTTCCGCGCCGACTGGACGCTGCGCGACGAGGCGATCCGCAAGGAGCTCGCGCGCTTCGGCCGCGCCGGAGTCCCGCTCTACGTCGTCTACGATCCCGAGTCACCTGCCGCGCCGCGGGTGCTGTCCGAGCTGCTCACGGTCGAGAGCCTGCTCGACGCGCTGCGCGAGCGAGACACTCGTGGCGCCTGAGCTCCGCCCGGTGCTGGTCGCTGCCGCGCTGGTCGCGGCTCTGACACGACCCGCGGGTGCGGCCGAGCCGGCGGGCGGGATTCGCCTGCTCGGCACGATCGTCTCGTCGGACGCATCGCGCTCGCTCGCGGTGATCGAGCAGGGCGGCGCGCAGCGGCTGCTGCGCGCCGGCGGCGACTTCGGCGGCGCCACCGTCGTGGAGATCAAGAGCGACGGCGTCGTGCTACAGCGCGGCGGCCGGAGCGAGACACTCGCCCTGCAGGCCGCGCCGCGCCCGCTGGACCGGGCGGCGAGCTTGCCGGCGAGCCCGGCGCCCGCGGACGAGGATGGATCCCCGAGCTCGCCCGAGTCAGCCGGCGCTGGCCCCGGCCACGGCTCCGCGGCGGGCGCGAGCCCGACCGCGCGGCGCCCGGCGTCGCGCGCGCCGGCGAGTCACGGGCAGGCGCCCGGCGGCCAGCCGAGCGAAGCGGCGACCGCGCGCTCGAACGACGAGCTGCTCGCGGACCTCGCCGCGCAGGCGCGCTTCGCGCCGGTGCTCGACGACAACGGCAAGCTGCGCGGAGTCGCGCTCATGAACATCGCCTCCGACAGCACGCTCGAGCGGCTCGGCCTGCGCAGCGACGACGTCGTGACTGCCATCGAGGGCGTGCAGGTGGACAGCAGCGGCGCCGCGATGAACGTCGCGCGCGGCCTCGGCTTCGCGCAGCCGGTGCGGCTCGACATCGAGCGGCACGGCGTGCCGACCGTCGTCATGGTCAATCCGGCGTCGCTCCAGCGGCGCTGACCCTCGCCGATACGCAGTGGTGTAGGGAGACACGCGAATGTGGAGAGGGATCGTTCCGCAGCTTCCGGTGGCGGACGTGGCCGCGGCGCAGACCTGGTACCGCGACGTGCTCGGTCTCGAGATCGCGTGGACCCGCGGCGAGAGCTTCGGCGCCGTGCGCGCGCGGGGGGTCGAGCTGTTTCTCGCGAAGGCGGATCCGCCGCACGCGCCCGCCACCTGCTGCGTGCTGGTCGACGACGCCGACTTCGCCTATGCGGTGTGCCGCGAGAAGAACGCGGTGATCGTGGAGCCGATCACTTCGACGCCGTGGGGAACGCGGGAGTTCGCGCTCCGCGATCCCGACGGGCATCTGCTGCGGATCGGTCACTCGATCCGGCGCTAGCGAGCGAGCCCGCCAATCTGCCGCGCGCGTCCATGCGCAGGTTCGGCAGACCGAGGCCGTCGAGGAAGCGCGCCCCGCCGCGCGCGCCCTTCAGCAGCGCGATCGTGGTCGCGGTGCCCGCGACGAGACACTGCGCCGCGACCACGCTCGCGCTGCGCAGGCCGCGGACCGGAAAGCCGGTGCGCGGATCGAGAATGTGCGTGTATCTCACGCCGTCCACGACCATGCAGCGCTCGTAGTCGCCGCTCGTCGCGAGGCCTGCGCTGCGCAGCGGAACGGTCGCCATCGCGCGCTCGGGCGCGCGCGGGTCGCGGATGCCGACGATCCAGGGCTGGCCGTCCGGGTGCGGCCCGATCGCGCGCAAGTCGCCGCCCAGGTCGACCATGCCGTGCGCGATTCCGCGCGCGCGACACAGATCGGTGACACAGTCGACGGCGTACTCCTTCACGAAGCCGCCGAAGTCGAGCTCCATGCCCGGCACTGGGAGCACGAGCCGCGGGCGCGACCAGCGCAGGCGCGACCAGCCGACGCGAGAGAGCGCCCGCGCGACCTCGGCGCGAGACGGGACGCGACCCGACGCGAAGTCCCAGACGCTGCGCAGCGTTCCGGAAGTCACGTCGAAGAGGCCGCCGCTGTGGCGGAACGCGGTCTCGGCGTAGTCGAGCAGGCTCGCCGTCTCCGCGTCGACCTCGACGCCGGCCGAGTCACCCGCGCTGCGGTTGATCTCGGACAGCGCGCTGTCGTCGCGGTAGCGCGAGTATTTCCGCTCCAGGCCGAGCACGAGCGACTTTGCGGCGTCCGCGACCTCGTCGATCCGCGCGCGCGGCTCGCCGTAGAGCTGCAGCTCGCACGGGCTGCCCATCGCGCGGAACGGGTAGTGCCCGAGCAACACGCCTAGAAGACGACGCTGAGGCCGAGGCTCAGGACCGTGAAGCTCACCAGGCCGGGCGCGGCCACCGACGGCGCCGACAGGGCCAGGTCGCCGCTCGAGAGATAGCGCTCGACCGAGAGCCGCGTGCGCCACTCGACGTCCCGGACCCACGGCGTGTGAAAGACGTACTCGGCCTTCACGCCGAATGCGAGCGCGCCGTACGCGGAGAGCCGGTAGTCACTCGACATGTCCTCCGGCCGCGGCTGGCCGGCCTTGAGATACGCGACGTAGAAATCCGCCTTGTCCTGCGAGTAGTAGCGGACCAGCGGCGCGATCTGGAACGAGTCACCGAAGCTCTGGTACCAGTCGAGCTCGGCGCTGTGCGAGCTCAGGCCCCAGGTATCGATGTAGTACTGGTAGCTCAGGTGGAGCGTCGACTCGGTTTCCTCGATGTGCCGGTTGTAGCGCAGGAGGAACGAGAACTGGTGCCGCGTGTCGGGCCGGAAGTCTCCATACTGCTGAGGCGCGGCGATCTGGTAGACCTCCTTGTAGGGATCGGACAGGTAGCCGCGGTTGTAGTTGTAAGTGAAGCTGCCCTGCAGGATCGAGCGGCGGTTGAAGATCTGCGACAGCCCGACGAACCCGGAGTAACTCTGCTTGCTCTTGTGATCCGGGCGCGTCGGGTAGAGGTCCGCCTGGGTCGGGTTGATCTGGTCGAACGAGGAGCCCAGTCCGCCGGACAGCGTCGTGTTCTTCTCGTTGAAGTGGAGCTCGCCGTCGGTACCGAAGCTCATCGACTCGAAGTCGTTCTCGGCCGAGTATCCGCCGCCGAAGCCGATGCGACCCTCGTCGGTGTAGTAGTTTCCATGGACCTGGAGGTCGTTGCGCGTGTCCTTGATCGTCGCGCCGGACATCGCCTGGATCGGCGTGCCGGCGGCGTCCTGCTGGGTGAACCACGGGCTCGCGCCGCTCATCTTCTCGTGCGTGAGCAGCATCGACATGTCGAAATACTCGGTGACCGGCGTGGCGAGCGAGAGCTGCTGGGTCGAGATCTCGTAGCGGTCGCGCTCGCCGTTCGGGATCGTCTTCGACGACGCGAGCTTGTCTTCCGAGTAAGTCGAAAAGCTGTAGGAGGTCTCGACGTGGTCGATCGCCGTGTCGGCCGAGGCCTTGCCGGCCGCGCCGAAGAGCGCGAGCGCGCTCGAAGTGAGTGCGCGCAGCGTCGCGCGCTCCCGACGCCGCTCTCTGCGAGAGCGTCTCATCTCACCCCTCCGTAGGCCGCAGGGCCCAGATCGCTAGTTGCATCCGCAGCCACCACCGCCGGCGCTGCCGCCGGGCATGGTGGCTTCCTTGCTGAAGAACGTGTGATTCCGGCGCGCCGCTTCGAGCGCGTCGGGGTCCCACGCCATGTCGTGGCGCGCCAGAACGGAGCGCTCCCACGGCTTCACGCGCACGAGAAAGTCGTGCTCGAGCGCGATCTCGACGTAGCTCTTCGGGCTCTCGGTGTACTCGTCGAACGCCGGGAAGTCGGGCAGCTTCACGTCCGACCACCACTTGTCCCAGCTCCAGCCCAGACTCGCGCAGCCGGTCAGCGAGAACAGCGCGGCGAGGGCAAGCGCGCGCAGGCAGCGCTCCGCCGCGCTCACCGCTTCGCCTCCGGCGCAGCCGGGACGGGCGCGCCGCCGAGCAGCGCGCGGATCTCGTTGCGCAGGCCGTCCAGGTCGCTCGCGCGGAAGCCCGCGTGCACCGAGCGCACCACGCCGTTGCGGTCGATGAGATAGGAAGTCGGCATGGTCTTCAAGCCGTAGGTCTCGGGAAGATGCCCTTCGGGATCCGAAACACTCGGATAGCCGACCTTGCGGCGCTCCAGGAAGGCCTTCGCCTTCGCCGGATCCTGGTCGACGTTGACCGCGATCACCTGGAACTGGTCGGCGGGAAACTCGCTGCGGAGTGACTCGATCAGCGGCATCGCTGTCTGACACGGCCCACACCAGGATGCCCAGAAGTCCAGGTACACGACCTTGCCCTTGTAGGCGCCCAGACTGAGCGTCGAGTCACCTTCCAGCGCGCGCGCGGAGAACAGCGGCGCGGGTTGTCCCGCGTCGACTGCCAGCGCGCGCGCGGGTGCGAGCCCGAACGCGAGCAACACTGCGGAAATGGCGAGCGCGGGTAGGCCCGCGCGGACGGGTGCTTGGGACTTGCGCATCGATTGCCGGCCTCATCGCGAGATGCGACCCCAGGCTCATCGACCGTTTGCCCGGCGGGCTTGTGACTCGCCTCACTGCAACGGGTCGGCGTCCCGCCGGCAGCAAATGCGCAACTGAACGGCCATCTCCGGCGAACCGACTCGTGTCGCAGATTTGGTGACCTGTCTCACGAAGGTACCCGGTGAGCTCCTCCGATGAGTCTGATCGAGCGCAACCGGTGCACACACACCGACACGAGCGACAGGAGCAGTGATGGATCGCGTTTGCAGATGGCGCAGTAGAGGAGCCGGCACGGTGCTGGCCCTGGGCCTGCTCGCGCTCTCGCCTCACTCCGCGACCGCGGGCCCGACCGAGCGCATGCAGGCGAAGCGGATCTACGACCGCCTCGTGGGCGTGCCGCCCACGGACGCCGTTCTCAACGCGATGGAGGCGTCGATCGTGGGCGGCGATCCGGTCGCCGCGGCCTACACCGCGATGGGTGACCCCATCTTCTATACGTCCGTCCTGAAGAACTTCGCGACGCCTTGGACGAACGTCGACCAGACGGTCTTCGCGGACCTGAACGACTACACGGCGACGATCGTCGGCATGATTCGCGACGACGTGCCGTTCAACACGGTGCTGTCGGCGGATCTGGTCTACGTCGCGCCGAACGGCGTCGTGTCGGCCGGCTACTCGCAGACCGACAACAATCACTATCTGCAGCTGCAGCAGAACGGGGTCGATCTCTCGAACCCCGCCAACCTGCAGGGCGTGCCGCAATCCACCCTGCCCGGCTCGCAGATCAACTCGACCCAGGCCGCGGGCATCATCACGACGCGCGCCGCGGCGCAGGCCTACTTCTCCGCCGGCACGAATCGGCGCATGTGGCGCTTCACGGGCATCAACTTCCTGTGCCGCGACATGGAGCAGCTGAACGACATCACGCGGCCGGCGGACTGGATCCGCCAGGACGTGTCGCGCAGCCCCGGCGGTGACTCGCGCATCTTCCACAACACGTGCGTCGGCTGTCACTCGGGCATGGACGGCCTCGCCGGCGCGTTCGCCTACTACAACTGGGACGCGACCGCGATGCGCATGGTCTACACGGCCAACCAGGTGCAGCCGAAGTTCCTGATCAACTCGACCAACTTCCCCGGCGGTCACATCACCACCAGCGACGCGTGGGTGAACTTCTGGCGCGTCGGTCCGAACTCCTCGCTGGGCTGGCGCAGCCCGGGGATGGGCGGCGGCAACGGCGCACAGAGTCTCGGGGTCGAGATCGGCTCGAGCCGCGCCTTCTCGGAGTGTCAGGTCACGAAGGTGTTCACGCGAGTGTGTCAGCACGCGCCGCAGTCGGCGGCCGAGCTCGCAGAGGTCTCGACCATCGCCGACCACTTCGAGGCGATGAACTACAGCATGAAGCGGGTCTTTGCGGAGACCGCCGCCTATTGCATGGGGAACTAAGTCGATGACGACGCGACAAACAGTCACTCTCACGGCGCTCGTCCTCGCCCTCGCGGCGGCGGGCTGCGGCGGCGGCGGCGGCAGCGGCGACGGCCGCGCGGTCGGCGCGTCGCCGAGCAACGTCCCCGACGGCGGCAGCGGAACGGGCGGCGCGAACATCGGCGTCGGCGTCCCCGGCGGTGGCGGCGCGGTCGGCGAAGCGGCGTTCCAGGCCGGCGTCTACATGATCACCCGCCAGTACTGCGTGCAGTGTCACGCGGGCTCCGGCCCGGGCTTCCCGCCGATCGCGCATCCGGATGCGCAGACCGCGTTCCGCGCAGTGATCGACAACCAGAAGGTCAACCTTGTGACTCCGGCGAACTCGCGGCTCGTTCGCCGTCTGGCCGACGACCGCCACTTCTGCTGGAGTGACTGCAACGCGAACGCAGCCACGATGCAAGCTGCGATCCAGACCTGGGCTGACGCGGTCATCACCGCGCTGCCGCAGAATCCGAACGACCCGAACGCGGTCAAGCCGCAGGGCGTGATCACGAGCGACGGCAAGAGCTTCCTCGACGCGCAGATCGCCGACAGCGGCCGCTTCCAGGGCAACATGATCGCGCACTGGAAGTTCGAGGAAGGCACCGGGACGATCGCAGCGGACACGGCGCCCGTCGGGCCGACCATGAACCTGACTCTCTCGGGCGGCTACACCTGGCAGTCCGGCGGAGGCGTCGCCTTCGTCGATCCGGGCGGGCTCGCGATCGCGGACCCGAACGACTCGAAGAAGCTCTACGACCAGATCGCGAGCGGCAGCGGCTCGCAGGAGTACTCGATCGAGACGTGGGTCGTTCCGGCGAACACGACGCAGGGCAGTGTCGACAATCCGGCGCGCATCCTGAGCTATGCGAAGGACGCGGACCACCACAACTTCATGCTCGGCCAGGCGCTCTACGCCTACGACGCGTTCCACCGCACCAACACGCTGCTGCCGAAGCTGAGCGGAGCCGACCGGCTCGCCGGCATGCCCAACATGCCGACGTCGGACACCGCGCAGGTCCTGCAGGCGAACCTGCAGCACGCCGTGGTGACGTTCGACCAGACACACGGCCGCCGCTTCTACGTCAACGGCGTCTTCACGGGCGACGTCGACACGGTTCCGGCCTCGCCGCTGGTCAACTGGGACCCGAGCTACCGGTTCTCGATCGGCCGCGAGCCGTCGAACAACCGGCGCTGGTACGGCACGGTGAAGAGCGCCGCGATCTTCAACAAGGCACTCACTGCCGCTCAGATCATGCAGAACTTCATGGCCGGCGCGAGTCAGAAGTTCACGCTGCGCTTCAACCTCGACACGAGCCTGGGCGCAGGCGCCTGGATCGAGTTCCAGGTAAGCGAGTTCGACGCGTACAGCTACCTGTTCTGCGCGCCGGTGCTGCAGAGCGGCGGCCGCTCGGGCTTCTCGGTGCAGACGGTCCGCATCGCGGTGAACGGCGTCACGCCAATCGCGAGTCAGAGCTTCCGCACCCTGAACATCCCCGTGACCCAGTCGCTCACTCAGCTGTCGAATCAGTGTCAGGTGGTGCCGAAGGACCTCGGCGCGGCGCAGGACATGTTCTATGTCCTGTTCGACACGCTCGGCGCGCTCTCCGAGCCGATGGCCGACCTGGGCCCGAACCCGCCGCCCGCGCCGGGACCGGCCCAGCCGTTCCCGGGCATCGGCATCCGCGACTTCGCGGAGATCAACGACACGATGGGCAAGCTGACGGGGATCGGCTCCAACAACGCGACCGTGAAGGCCACCTATCTCGAGCTGCTCCAGCAGCTGCCGAGCACGAACGACCCGTACAGCTTCGTGTCGGCGCAGCAGGTGGGCATCGCGCGCCTGTCCCTCGAGTTCTGCGACCAGATGGTCGAGAACACGTCCACGCGCAACGCGTTCTTCGGAGCCGGGACGTTCGACTTCACGCAGACGGGAGATACAGCCTTCGACTCGCAGGCGAAGCGCGACGCGATCATCGACCCGCTCGTCGACAAGATGCTCGGCACGGCGCTGAACAATCAGCCGACGCAGACGGACGCCCGTCCGGTCCTGAACACGCTGCTCGATCAGCTGACCACCGGCTGCACGGCGGCGACCTGCCCGGCGACCTTCACGCGAAACGCGGTCAAAGGTGTTTGTGCGGCGGTGCTCTCCAGCGGCGCCGTGCAGATCCAATAGGACTCGAGAGGAAACTGGGATGACTACGCGAAGACCCGTTCACCCGGACGCGCCGCTGATCCTGCACGATCACAAGCGGCCCGTGACTCGCCGCGACTTTCTCGCGCAGGGGTTCCTGTCGGGCGTCGGAATGGTGATGGCGCCGACTCTGCTCGGCATGCTCGGAAACCGCCGCGCGAGCGCGCAGACGTTCGTCTGCCAGGTGCGCGCGGGCGCGGGGCTGGTGCCGTTCATCGTGCTCGACCTCGCGGGCGGCGCGAACATCGCCGGCTCGAATGTGCTCGTCGGCGGTCCCGGCGGACAGACCGACTTTCTGACTGCGAGCGGTTACTCGAAGCTCGGGCTGCCGTCGGGAATGGCCCCGAACAACGCCGGTCAGACCAACACCGAGTTCGGCCTCGCGTTCCACTCGGACAGCGCGTTCCTGCGCGGCATGCAGTCGAAGACCGCGACGACCACGCGCGCGAACGTGAACGGCACGATCTTCTGCGCGCGCTCCGACAACGACACCGGCAACAACCCGCACAATCCGATGTACGGTATCGCGAAGGCGGGTGCGAACGGGTCACTCGTGACTCTGATCGGAAGCGATCCGTCGGAGTCCGGCGGCAACTCGGCCGCACCGGCGTCGATGGTCGATCCGAGCGTGCGGCCGACGAAGGTCTCGTCGGCGAGTGACGCCACCGGCCTGGTCGACACGGGAAAGCTCGTGTCTCTGCTGAACCAGACGCAGGCGGGTCAGGTCGCGAAGGCGGCCGAGGACATCAGCGCGATCAAGCTCGCGAAGCTCGCCGAGGACCCGAACCTCGAGTCGCTGGTCGAGTGCGGCTACGTGCAGACCACTGATCTGATCTCGAAGTTCGGCAACCCGGACGTCGTGAATCCGATGCTCGACACCGACATCGTCGGCACCGGAACCTCGATCTTCACCGCGACCGACCTGAACCAGGACCGCTTCGCGAAGACCGCGGCCGTGATGAAGCTCGTCGTCGGCGGCTACGCCGGCGCGGGCACGGTCGAGCAGGGCGGCTACGACTACCACGACAGCACGCGCGCCACCGGCGAGGACCGCGACTTCCAGGCGGGCCAGATGATGGGCGCGATGCTCGAGTTCGCCGCGCGCAAGGCGACGCCGCTGATGCTCTACGTGATCACCGACGGCGCTCTCTCGTCGAACGGCATGATCGACAACTCGACGGGCGGCCGCGGCAAGGGTCAGTGGACCGGCGACAACTCGGACACGGCCGCGACCTTCATGCTCGTGTACAGCCCGACCGGGCAGCCGCAGCTGACGCGCGCGAACGCGCACCAGATCGGCTACTACCGGCCCGACGGCTCGGTCGAGACCGCGGCGAGCGCGGTCGCGAACAACGTGGGGCTGCTGGTGCAGGCAGCGGTGCTGAACTACCTGGCGATCCACAACCGCGTGGGCGACCTCGCGACCGTGCTGCCGATGAACGGCCTCGGCTCGGGCGCCGCGCTCGACGCCCTGGTCGCGTTCCAGCCGATCGTCTGAGTCACGCGGCCGGGACGCGCCGGGCGTCGCGCACCCGCGGCGATATCCTCGCCGCATGCGCAAGACCCCCGCCGTCGCGCTCGCGCTCCTGCTCGGGGCCGGAGCGCTGCGCGCGCGCGCGGCCGATGAAGAGCTGCAGCTCAACTTCAAGGACGCGTCGCCCGCGGCGGTGATCGAGGCGGTCGGACGCGCGACCGGAACGCGCTTCGAGTTCGAGACCCCGCTGCACGGCCAGCTCACCCTCGTGTTCGTCACCAAGGTGAGCAAGGCCGAGGCGCTCGAAGTGCTGAACGCCGCGCTGCTCGCGATCGGGTTCGCGCCGGTCCCGAGCCCTGACGGCGGCTTTCGGATCGTGCCGATCGAGGCCGCGCGCGGCGCCGCGCCGTGGATCCATCACTCGGTGTCGGAGAACTCGGAGCGCATGGTGACCACGCTCGTGCGGCTGCAGTCGGCGGACGCACAGGACATCGCGCGCCAGCTGATTCCGGCCGATCGCTCGAGCCTGGTCGTCGCCTATCCGCCGACGAATAGCCTGATCATCTCCGCCCCGGAGGACCGGATCGCGTATCTGCTCGAGCTCTTGCGCGCGCTCGACCAGGCCTCGGGGACTCGGCTCGAAGTCCTGCCGCTGCGCTACGCGGACGCGAACGCGGTCGCGGCTCAGCTCAGCGGCGTCTTCACGCCGAAGGACAAGAGCGACATCCGGCCCGAGGTGCCGTTCAAGGTCGTCGTCGAGGCGCGCACGAACTCGCTGATCGTCGAGGCGCCTCCGAGCCGGCAGCGCGAGGTGCGCAAGTATGTCGATCTGGTCGACGTGCCGAAGCGCTCGAAGTCCGGCGTGCACGTGGTGCGGGTGATGAACGCGGACGCGGAGCAGCTCGCGCAGAAGCTCTCCGGCATCTCGTTCGACGAGCCCGCGCGGACGGCGAGCGCGGGGAGCCGGACCGGAAAGGCGTTCACCGTCACCTCGGACGCGCCGACGAACTCACTCCTGATCACGGCGGACGCCGCGACGTTCGCGCTGCTCGCCGACGTGATCGGCGAGCTCGATCGAATTCCGCCGCGCATCGCGGTCGAGGTCTCGGTTCTCGTCGTCGACACGACTCACGCGCTCGACCTCGGCTTCGACGCGCTGCTGCCGTTGATCGTGCCCAGCGATGTCGGCGACGTGGTCGCGTTCGCGGCGTTCGGCGATCCCGCGCCGCTGATCGCGTCGGAGCTCCAGAACGTGGGACCCCTGATCGCGCGCGTCACGCGCAAGCCGGTTCTGGTGCCGATCATCGGTCCGGACGGCACGCCGACCACCGTCGTGCTGCCCGCCGGCGGCGCTCAGATCACCGCCTCGCAGGGGGACGCCACGATCCGCAACCTGTCGAACCCGTATCTGCTCGCCGCGAGCGGCGAGGAGCAGCACATCTTCGCGGGTCAGAACGTGCCGATCGCGGTGAGCTCGAACTCCGCCGCGAACACGGGCTCGACGACGAGCACCCTCGGCACCACCAGCACCACCACCCCGGGCGCGGTCTCGACCTCGTTCCAGGTCTCGCAGAGCATCGAGCGCGAGGACGTCGGGATCGACTTGCGCGTGAAGCCGGTCTCGCTCTCGGACCACCTCACCGCAATGGACCTGGCGATCGAGGTGAAGTCTCCCGAGTCGACTCTCGATTCGACCACCGGGGCGCAGCTCGGCCCGACCATCGATCAGATCAAGATCCAGGCACACGTGCAGCTCACCGACGGGTCGGTCGCGCTGATCGCGACGTCGCCCAAGGACAGCACCGAGAACACGGAGCAGGGCGTTCCCTACCTGCGCCGGATCCCGATCCTCGGCTGGCTGTTCAAGTCGACGAGTGACCGGGTGGTGCGCCGGCGCCTGGTCGCCGTGGCGCAGGCGACGCAGCTCCACTCACCGTCCGAAGAGCGCGCCGAGCAGATGGAGCGCGTGCTCGCCTTCGAGCGCCGCACGCTGCGCATCCAGCCGCTGCGCGCGCTTGTCTCGGAGCCGTACGCGCTGCTCGTCGCGACCCGCGACTCGCGCGCGGCGGCCGAGCAGCTGTTGTCCGAGATCGCGGACCTGCCCGGCGACCCGCTGGTGGTCGAATGGCGCGACGCCGAGACTCCGCGCTTCGACGTCTATCTCGCCGGCTTCCGCGAGATCGCCCAGCTCGGCGACGAGTCCGTCAAGCTGCGCGAGCGCGGCTTCACCCCCCGCCTCGAAGTCACCGGCAGCATCCACTGACGGCCGAGCGAGGGCCGTCCCGAGCGAGGCCCGCAAGCGCCGCAGGCGCGCGCAGTGAGCCGCAGGCGAACGCAGCTCAGTAAGAGTGAGACTCAGGCCGGAGCTGGAGCCTGCTGCGCGGCGGTGCGCTCCTGTCGCTCCTCGAAGGCGCGGTGGAGACCGACCACTTCGTCCAGACAGCGCAGCAGGCGGCCGTAGATGCGCAGCCTCAGCGCCTCGAGCAGCGCGTAGCCGAGCAGCGCGCAAATCGTCGAGATCAGCGCGAGCCCGAGCGCGCCGAGCTCGAGCGGCGTTCCCTGGATGTGCTTCGAGACCATCAGCACGAGCATGCCGACCGCGTTGCCCGTGAGTCCGACCGGCGGCAGCAGGTTCGCGTACATGCCGATCGGCCGCGCGTAGTTCGACTCGTACTCGTGCACCACGTACTGCTTGGTCGCGTCGACGACGAAGTCGGGCGAGACCTCGCGGGCCTCCTTCGAGCGCAGCGATTTCGTCAGCACGCGCAGCATCAGCAGGGCGAGTGAGTCGCCCGGGTCCTTGGGGCCGTACTGCAAGACCTTCTCGAGCGCCGCGCGCGACACGTAGCGGGTCGCTCGGCGCGCGCGGAGCGCGAGCGCGAGCCCGCGCCAGAGCGGGACGCAGATCGCCATCAGCGAGAGCACGCTCATCGCGGCGACCATCGTGATCTGACTCGAGGGCACTAGTGACATCGCGGACTTCCTTCGCGGTACGCGCTCAGACGGCGTCGCGCAGCAGCTTGATGGCCTTGCCGAGAGGGCTCTCGGCGCCCAGCGGGTAGTGAACCAGCATGTCGTCGCGGCCCTTGTAGCGCGCCGCGAGCTCGTCGATCGTCTTCGCGGCGCGACCCGTGTCGTGCATGCGGATCAGCACGTCGGCCTTGGCCAGGCGCAGATCCGCGTCCAGGCCCCACAGCTCGGGGTGCCGGCTCTGCCACTCTCCGTCGAGCATCGGGTCGAGGTGCATGTTCATGTACGAGCCGACGAAGAAGGCGAGCGCGTTCGTCGTGGTGCGGTCGCCGCGCACCTGTGAGTCGCGCAGCGCGGTCTGGAAGTGCACCAGGTCCTTGTACATGCGCGTCATGTTCTCGCGCCGCTGATCCAGCGACGGCCCGCCCAGCGGCGCCGCCTCCTCGGCGGTCTTCTCCGCGCGGCCGAAGTCCTTCGCCAGGAAGGTCTTCGAGCCGCAGCCGAGCGCCAGCGAGAGTCCCGCGATCAGGGCGAGTCGGATGAGTGAGTCGCTCATCTCACTGCTTCTCCTTGGCTTCCGCTGCCGAGCGCAGCTCGTGGTACATGCGCCGCAGCAGCGTGTGGACGGGGTGGTCGCGGCGCAAGCGGAGCTCTTCGGCCAGCCCGTCGGTCGCGAGTGTCTCCTTGTACAGAGGCAGCGCGCGCGTGCGCGCGGAGATCTGCGCGTCGAGCCGCGCGACCTGCGCTTTGGCGTCGGTCAGCGCCTGCGCGACGTCGCCGAGGTCGTCGGAAGGCGACGCGGCGCCCTCGAGGTCGCCGCTCGCGGCCGCGGGCGTCTCGGGCTTCGAGCTCTTGCGCACCTCGTCGCGCTTGCGCGTGAGTCGCTCGACCTCGCGCGCGGCCTCGCTGCGCTTGCTCGCAAGCGTCGAGAGCTCGTGCTCCAGGTCCGGAATCTTCGTGCTCTCGGCGAAGCCCATGTACAGCACGACCTCGCTGTCGGCGAGCGCGCGGCGCACGCGCGCGATGCGGTCGGCCTCCGGCTGCTTCTCGTCGATCCAGGTCTGGATCGCGTGCGAGCGCACGACGTGGTCCGCGATCGGCCGCACCAGAGCGGCGTACTCGCTCTGCTGGCCGTGTCGGCCGAGCGCCGCCGTGATCGCGGGCCACAGCTCGCGATCGAAGGGGAACAGCATCAGCGCCGCGCGGTAGCGCTCGGTGCCGATCTGCACCTCGCGCGGGGTCGGCTGCTGCGCGTAATCGAGCAGCGCGCCGCCGACGCCCTTCGCTGCCTCGAACGCGGCGAAGTAGGCCGAGTCGGGGAGTGACTCCTTGCCGTCCTCGGTGGCGTACTGGTGGAAGAAGGTGAGATAGCGCCCGTAGACTCGCGCCGCCGCGCGCGCCATTTCGTCCGCGCGCGCCGGCTCCTTCACGCTGCGCGACAGGTAGTAGTCGCCGACGTTGAGGCTGGTCTCCTGGATCTCGGCCCACAGTCGCTGCATGGCGTCGATGTACTGCTCGCGCGGCACGTTCTCGTAGCCGAGCTTCTGCCAGTCACCCGCGATCGAGCCGCGCAGCGTCGCGTAGACGCCGATCGCGCCCTCGATGCTGAAGGTCATCTCGAGGTCCGCGTCGACGCCGAGCCGCTGGCGCGCGGCATAGAGCTCGCCGATCTCGCGCAGCACGCGCGTGTACACCGCGCACTGCCCCTCGACGGTACTCGCGCGCTTGAACGCGACGTCGTACGCGCCGGTCGCGGTGCGCAGCGCGCGCATGGTCTCGTCGGAGAGACCCGACTTCGCCATCAGACCGCGCGCGATCTCGTGGTGCTTGCTGGCCTCGAGCAGCGCGAGCGTGAAGGTCAAGCTGCCCTCGTCCGACTCGGGCCCGTTCAGGCGCTCGACGATCCGCTCGAGATAGGCGCGCGACGAGGCCGCCGCGGGAATCACGTCGGGATACGCGCCGACCCGGTTGTCGAAGAGCATGCGCACGATCGCGCCGAGCGGATCGAGCTCGTGGTCGATGCCTTTCTCCTGGCTGCGCAGGACCACGAGCCGCGCGATGTTCTCGTACACGTACGGGAGCGCCGCGACGAAGCCGGAGTTCGGCGAGTCACTGAGCGAGAGCGTGTCGAGCGTCGCGTAGGTCGCCTCGATCGGCACGACGACCGTGAGCCACAGGTCGAAGATTTCGCTGACGAAGTCGCCGGCGTTGCCGCGCTCGAGTGCGCGGTGCGCCATGATGTAGTGGAACCAGTAACTGTTCTCGTGCCGGTCGAGCCGGTGCTGCAGCTCGCGAATCGTCTTCGCGCTCGTCTCGAGCGCGTCCGCGTTGCCCTTCTCGAGATACAGCAGCAGGTACGCGATCGCCTTGCGGCGGGTCGCGTTTTCGGCGTCGGTGCCTTCGCCCTCGTGCGGCGCGAGCGTTCCGAAGTAGTCGGTCACGTAGCGGTCGAGCGAGATTCCGGCTTCGTTGCCGTAGCCCTTCAGCCGGTCCTCGAGCGACCTCGCGTCGGCCGACGAGTAGACGTAGGCGTAGTCGAGGTACCCCGACCAGACTTGTGACTCGCTGCCGGCGCCGGCCGTGCGCGCGCAGAGCGCGAACAGCAAGCCGATCCCGACCGCATGGCGAAACACTTTGTTCATCGGGCCCCCCCGCGAAGACACGACAGCGCGTTCGACAGCTCAGCGCAGCGATCGCCTTCCGCGCGCCCCGGTGCGCGTTCGATCCACATCAGAAATGCGTTCAGGTTCTTGGTCTCGACGAAGCGGTAGCGCCCGGCCGCACTCGCACACTCCTCACGATTCCGAACGGCTGCGAGCACTCGTTGCTTGAGATCGTCTTCGAGCCGATCGGTCCGGCAGGCGGCGAGTGACCCGAGTGGCACGCCTCGGAGCTTCGCGTTGGGCTCGCTGCGCGCGGCGGCAGCGGGGGGAGCAGTCACTCCGGGTCGGTCGTAGCCGCGTGTGTCCATCTCGCGCGCGGGCTCGCTGTCCCGCGCCGCCGAGATTCCGGGCATCGCGACGCCCTTGGGCGGCGGGCGCACCGTCACTGCGGGCGCGACCGGCGTCGGCGCGGCGCTGCGCGCGTAGCTCGGCGCCGCCGTCGAGTCGGCGGCGAAGTCGGGCGCGGCTGCAGCCGGCACCACGGGGCGCACGTTGGGCATGCGCACGGCGGGCTTCGCCGCGCTCGGCGCGCCGGGCGGAGCGCTGATCGCGCGGGTCGGCAGCTCCGGAGGCGCGCTCGAGGGCGCCCTCACGGCGTCGATCGCGACCCGCGGCGCGGCGGCCTTCGGCGCGTTCTGCGCAATTGCGACGGGCTTCCACGCGGGCGCGGGTGGTGACTCGACGACTGCCGGCAGCGGCTTGGGCGCGTCGATCTGCACCGCCGGTGGCGGGCGGCGCGCCGGCGGTGGCTCGGGCCGCGGCGCGGGCGGCGGAGTGATCGGCGCGGCCTTCCAGAGCGGCGGCGGCTCCTCCTGTGCGACGCGGACCGGCTCGGGCTTCGGCTTCGGCAGCTCGCGCCGCTTGGGAGCCTCTGCCTTGTGCTTCACCGGCTGCGGCTTCGGCGGCGGTGGTGGCGCCTGCGCGACCACCACGGGCTCGGGCTTCGGCTCGGGCGGCGGCGGCTCGGGCTCGGGCAGCGGCTGGAGCACCTGCTCGGGGGGCGGCGGCGGCTCCGGCTGCATCTCCTCGAGCTGCACGATCTGTATCTCGCTCGGTGTCTCGTCCGGCGGCTCGATCGAGCGCAGCAGCGCGAACACGGCGAGTCCGCCGATCAGCACCGTCGCCGCTCCGCTCGTCGCGTTGGGAAGCAGCGGCGGGGTCTTCTCGTAGCGGACCGGCTGCGCCTCGATGCACAGCCGAGCCGCGCCCCACCCGTAGCGGCGGCGGATCGCGCTCGTCGTCACTGCGGAGCCGCGACCCGCTCGACCGTGGCGCGCCTGTTACTCGGCCAGAGATCCTCGATCGTGCCGACCGCGAACAGCAGATCTTCGCTGCGCGAGTCGGCGTGCGGCGCGAGCAGCGGCCGCTCGAGGCCGGACGAGCGCAGGCGAGTCAGTCGCGGCCGCAGTTCCTCTTTGGTCACGCGCGCCGGCGCCGCGTTCGGCGCCACGAGCTCGAACGGCGGCTGTCCGTCGCCCGTCGGGTACACGCGAAGCTGCAGGCCGGCGTAGCTCTCCGCCATCGGCTGAGCGCCGGTGTCCGAGCCGATCTTCGGCACCACGATCTCGCCCAGGTCGATGCTCTTCTGGGCGTCAGGGGTGCCCAGCTGAGTCATCGCGAGCAGGATCAGGAACGCCAGGTCGACGAACGAGAAAAGCCAGGCAGGGGTATCGGAATGCGAGGCGGCCACGGGTCTCTACAGCGACCGCCTGCGCCAAAAACCGCGTGACGGCCGTCACAAAACAGAGGCCGTGGCGGATCAGTCAGTCAGTCACCCGCGCCGCCGGCCGCCGCGCGAGCCGCGGCGCCGCCCGCGCGAGCGCTTGCGGTGCGGCAAGGCGCCCTCGCTCGGCGAGTGCGGCGCTCCGGGCGCCGGTGGCGGCGCCTGGGGCTGCTGCGGCGGGCGACCGTCGTCGCTCGGCGCGCGCGCTTCGGCGTCGTGCAGCACGCGCAGCAGCTCGGCGCCGAAGTGCTCGGACCACCACGACTTCAGGGGTCCGAGCGCGCGCAGCTCGTCGAGTGAACGCGGTTGAACTCCTGCGATTTCCTCGAGTGAGGCGTTCGGGCAGAAGACGCCCGGGTCGAGACCGAGCTCGCGCGCGCGCTGCGCCCGCCAGCGCTTCAGCTCCTCCAGCCGCGCCTCGCCGCGGCGGTCGAGGCGCCGGCGTCCGTTCTGCTGCGCCTTGCGCTCGAGTGGCGGGTGCTCGGGACCCTCGAGCCCGCGCTGCACGGCGTCGACCAGCTCCTGTCCGAGCCGGCGCAACACGAGGTCGGTGATGCCCCGCCGCTTGCCGAGCGCGCGCCGAGACAGCGGCGGATTCTGCGCCAGCTCGAGCAGGGTGCCGTTTCCCATGACCTTGAACGGCGGGCGGTCGCCCTCGCGCGCGCGCTTGTCGCGCAGCAGGAACAACTCGCGCAGCACCGCGAGCCCGCGCGGCGACAGCTTGCGCGCGCCCTTGATCCGCAGATAGCCCTGCTGGTCGAACTCGCGCTCGGGCCAGACGCGCTGTTCGAGCGCCGAGAACTCCGCCTGCGCCCAAGTGAGTCGCCCGAGCGCGGCCAGCTCGCGCTCGAGGATCTGAGACAGCTCAGCCAGATAGCGCACGTCGGCGGCGGCGTACTCGATCTGCACGTCGCGCAGCGGACGGCGCGACCAGTCCGTGCGCTGCTGGTCCTTCGAGAGTCGCACGTCGAAGTGGCGCTCGACGAGAGCGCCGTAGCCGACGGCGGGATAGCCGAGCAGCTGCGCCGAGACCATCGTGTCGAACAAGCTCCCCAGGCGCAGGCCCGAGTGGCGGTTCAGCACGAACAGGTCGTACTCGGCCGCGTGGAAGACCTTGCGGATCGCCGGGTTCGCAAGCACGGGCGCGAGCGCCTCGAAGGCCGTGGCGGGGACCGCGAGCGGGTCGATCAGGAACGTCCCGCACGAAGCGCTGATCTGAATCAGGCAGAGCTTGTCGAAGTAGTGGAAGAAGGAGTCCGCCTCGGTGTCGATGGCGATCACCTTCTCCAGGGCGAGCTTCGACGCAAGCTCTTCGACCCCAGCGACTGTGTCGATGAAGGGGTACTCGGCCATGAGCCGTTCCCGGGACTCCTTGCGGGGGATCGACCTGCTGCAAACGCGTGAGGGCGCGATCAGAGGGAAGTCCCGCGACCCAACCGCCGAGCGATTCTAACGGGAGCGGCGAGTCGGGCCAGTAGCGGGGCGGGATTTCCGCAGCAGCTCGAGGAGCTGGTCCTCCAGCCGCTCGTGCGCGGCGAAGCTCTCCAGAAAGGCGCTGAAGACCGCGCCTGCCGCCTCGACGTGACCCAGTTCCAGGTGAGTCGCGACCTGCTCGAGGTCGCGCCGGATCCCGATGTGCGCCAAGCGCAGGCTCTTGATCGGACCGTCCTGCGAGGGCGCACTCCTGGCGGCGGCGGGAAACGAGACGTCTTCCTCGTGGGCCAGGTGCGTGAGCAGCAGCCCCCGATAGTCCGCGAAGTGCTCGCGGGCACGCCCCAGCTCGCCCTGCTCGAGGGCTCGCGTGGTCTGCTTCGCGAGCGCCTCGACCTGGTCGGCCCCCTCGCGCCAGCTCTCGATCAGCTGGAGCGCCGGGCTCGCCGGCTTCTTGCGGAAACGCGCAGCCATGCTGGCGCGGATCTTACCCGATGGCGAAGCTAGGGCGCCGATGCCGCGCTTCTTCGCCCCCGCGTGCGCGCTCGGCCTGGCCATCGCATGCGCGTGGTGGCCCGAGCCGGCGCCCCCTGCCGGAGAGCTCGCCTGGCATGCGTGCGGCGAGGGCTTCAGCTGTGCGCAGCTCGCGGTGCCCATCGACCACGGCTCGCGCGGCGGGCCGACGCTGTCGCTCGCGCTCGCGCGCCTGCCCGCCGAGAAACCCGAGCGGCGCATCGGCGTGCTGCTCGTGAATCCCGGCGGCCCCGGTGTCTCGGCGGTCGCGTATCTCAGGGCGAGCTGGCCGCGCCTGGGCGCCGTCCTGCACGAGCGCTTCGATCTCGTCGCGTTCGACACGCGCGGCACCGGAGACAGCGCACCGCTCGACTGTCACGAGTCGTTCGAGCGACTCATGGCCCAGGACCCGAGCCCGTCCGACGACGCGGCGTGGCGGGGCGCCGTCGACGCCAGCCGCGCGTTCGCCGCAGAGTGCACGGCGAAATACCGCGCGCTCCTGCCGTTCATGGGCACCGAGGACAATGCGCGCGACCTGGAGTGGGTGCGCTCGGCGCTCGGCGAGGAGCGCATCTCCTATCTCGGCTACTCCTACGGCACCGCGCTCGGCGCGACTTACACGAGTCTGTACTCGGCGCGCGTGCGCGCGCTGGTGCTCGACGGCTCGATCGATCCGGCGTTCGACCTCGCGAGCTTCGCGAGCGAGCAGGCGGTCGCCGTCGAACGGGCGCTCGGCGCCTACGACGCGGAGGCGAAGCACAGAGGCTGGCACGGCGCCGACGCGCTGGACGAGGTCTACGCGCGTGCGCCGCGCAAGAGCGCGGTGCTGTACGCGTCGGCCGAGGGACTTTCCTCACCGCCCGACGGCTGGCGCGAGCTGGCCGACGCTCTCGGCCGCGCGCAGATCGGCGACTCGACCGGGGTCGCGGCGCTCGAAGACCGCTACTTCGGCCGCCGCGAGGACGGCACGCGCGAGCTCCTGGTCGAGGCGCAGCTCGCGACTCTGTGCGCGGATCTGCGCCGGCTGCCGTCGGTCGACGCGTACCGCGCCGCGCTGCCCGCGTTCGAGCTCGACTCACCGCACTTCGGCGCCGCGAATCTGCTCTCGCACCTGCCCTGCGCGTTCTGGCCCGCCCACCGCGCGGGCTCCCTGCGCCAGCCGGGCGCGCGCTCGACGGCGCCGATCCTGGTGGTCTCGAACCTCGACGATCCACTCACTCCGCCGATCTGGAGCGAGCGCATGGCCGCCCGCTTCCCGCAGGCGACGCTGGTCGCGGTGGAGAGCCGGGCGCACACCGCGTTCGGGCGCGGCGACGAGTGTCTCGACTCCATGGTCACGAGCTACCTGGTCGATCCCGCGCCGCCGGCGCGCACGCGCTGTCCCTAGCTGAGGACGGTCAAGACCTGCGAGACGGCGACTCCGGCGATCACTCCAGGCGAGAGATAGAGCGCGAGCAGCGCGAGCCGGGTGACGATGCTCTGCTGGACGTGAGCCATCAGATAGAACGGGGTCGTGACGCCGATCAGGAAGTTCGCGAGTCCCCAGCCGAGGTGGTCGTTCGTCAGCGCGTGCACGATCAGACCCAGGTGAATCGCCAGGTTCGCCAGCAGGCCGATCCCGCCGATCACCATCCAGGTCATGCCCCACGCCTTCCACCACTTCGCCAGGGCGTCCTGCTGCTTGATGGTGAGATCGCGGCCCATGCCCTGGCGCACGCCGTCCTGGAACGCAGTCGCGGCGGCGGCCTGCCCGGGCGAGCCCCCTGCCGCGGCGTTCGGGTCGACGGCGATCGGCATGTCGCGCGTCTCCAGCTGTTTGCGGAACTTCTCGGGCACCTCGTAGTAGTTCTCGGTGAAGTGCACGTGCCCGTGCTCGTCCTTGTACTTGTAGGCCTGGGCGCGGCCTTCCGCGGCAATGAAGCCGACGCTGACCGCGAGCGCGAACACGAGGGCCCAGCGAGAGACGTCGCGAGCTTTCATGGCGCCCTCATCGTCCGCGGGAACGGCGGCGCTTTACCCGTTAGAGTACGGCGCCATGCGCTGGTCGCAGATGTTCATTCCCACGCTTCGCGACGATCCGGCCGACGCCGAGGCCACGAGTCATCGCCTGATGCTGCGCGCCGGGCTGATCCGCCAGCTCGGCGCGGGGATCTACTCCAAGCTGCCGCTCGGCGAGCGCGTCGCGCGCAGAGTCGAGGCGATCGTGCGCGAGGAGATGGCGCGCATCGGCGCGCAGGAGTTCCGGCTGCCGATGCTGCACCCGGCGGAGCCGTGGAAGGAGAGCGGCCGCTGGACGTCGGTCAAGGAGGAGCTGTTCCGCCTGCGCGACCGCAAGCAGGCGGACATGGCGCTCGCGATGACCGCCGAGGAGATCTTCACGGCGATCGCGCGCGACGAGCTGCGGAGCTACCGCCAGCTGCCGCAGATCTGGTACCAGATCGGCGACAAGTTCCGCGACGAGCCGCGCCCCAAGTCCGGCGTGCTGCGCGGGCGCGAGTTCACGATGAAGGACTCGTACTCGTTCGACGTGGACCGCGCCGGCCTCGACGTCTCGTTCGAGAAACACGCCGACGCCTACCGGCGCATCTTCTCGCGCTGCGGCGTCGAGACGATCCCGGTCGAGGCCTCGTCGGGATCGATGGGCGGCAGTCAGTCGGTCGAGTTCATGGCGGTCTGCAACGCCGGCGAGGACTGGATCGTCGTGTGTCCCGGCTGCGGCTACGCTGCGAACGTCGAGAAGGCGAAGTCGGTCGCGAACGCAGTCACGGACCCGCCGAGCTCCGCCGCGATCGAGAAGTTCCCGACCCCCGGGGTGCGCACGATCGACGATCTCGCGCGCTTCGCGGGCGGCGCGGCCGCCGAGCGGCAGATCAAGACGCTCGTGTACGTCGTCGACGAGAAGCCGGTGCTGCTCTTGCTGCGCGGCGACCACGAGCTGAACGAGGTGAAGCTCGCGGAGCTGCTCGGCGCGGCGCAGTTCCGGCCGGCGCGCGCCGAGGAGTGCCGGGCGGCGCTCGGCGCACTTCCTGGAAGTCTGGGCGCCGTGGGAGTCACCGATTTGCGCGTCTTCGCCGACGAGGCGCTCCGTGGCCGGCGCGAGCTGACGACGGGCGCGAACGAGAACGACTTCCACCTGCGACACGTCGACGTCGCGCGCGATCTCGGACGCGTCGCTTGGGCGGACCTGCGCAACGCGCGCGCCGGCGACGCGTGCGCCAGCTGCGGAAAGTCGCTCGAGCTGAAGAAGACCATCGAGATGGGTCACATCTTCAAGCTCGGCCTGCGCTACTCGGAGACGATGGGCGCGCGCGTGCTGAACGCCGACGGCAAAGAGACTCCGATCGTGATGGGCTCGTACGGCATCGGCATCGAGCGCATCATGGCGGCGGCCATCGAAGCGCACCACGACGCGAACGGCATCGTCTGGCCGATCTCGATCGCGCCGTTCGACGTCGTCGTCTCGCCGGTGAAAGCGAGTGACTCGGATCAGCGCGAGAAGGCGGAGCGCCTGTACGCGGAGCTCTCGGCCGCGGGTCTCGAAGTCCTGCTCGACGACCGCGACGAGCGCCCGGGCGTGAAGTTCAAGGACGCCGACTTGATCGGCGTGCCGTTCCGGGTCGTGCTCGGGCCGCGCGCGCTGGCCAAGGGCTGCGTCGAGCTCGTCGCGCGCGCGAGCGGCGAGACGCGCGAAGTCCCGCTCGCGCAAGTGGGCGCGGAGCTCGGCCAGCGGGTCCGCAAGTGACTGCCGCGTCCGCGGAGCGGAATCAGCAGGGCGGATGAGCGAGTCACCCACGCTGTGGCTGATCGACGGACACTATCAGATCTTCCGCGCCTATCACGCGATGCCGGATCTACGCGCCCCGGACGGCACGCCGGTCGGCGCGCTGCGCGGCTACGCGGCGACCTTGCTGAAGCTGCTCGGCGAACAGAAGCCGACCCACGTCGCGGCCGCTTGGGACCATGAGCTCACCAGCTTCCGCAACGAGCTCCACGCGGGCTACAAGGCCGGGCGCACCGAGGCACCCGCAGACCTCGAGCCGCAGTTCGCACTCTGCGCCGAAGTGACTCGCGCGCTCGGCGTGCGGGTCGTCGGCGTGCCGCGCTTCGAGGCCGACGACGTGATCGCCACCCTGACCGCGCGCGCGCTCGACCGCGGCGCGGAGGTGGTGATCGCCACCGCGGACAAGGACATGGGCGCGCTCGTCTCCGAGCGAGTTTCGCTCTTCGACCCGCGCAGTGAGTCACTCGTCGGCCCCGCCGGGGTCGAAGAGCGCCTCGGCGTCCCGCCCGACCTCGTGCCGGACTATCTGACGCTGGTCGGCGACGCGGTCGACAACGTGCCGGGAGTTCCCGGCATCGGCGCGAAGACCGCGGCGCTCCTGCTGCGCCGCTTTGGTCGGATCGAAGACATTCCGGCCGACCCGCGCGAGTGGGCGGGGGTCGGCGTGCGCGGCGCCGAGCGGGTCGCGCGCGCGCTGGCCGAGAACCGCGCCGGGATCGCGCTCGCGCGCTCGCTCGTGCGCATGCGCGACGACCTGCCGCTCGAGCTCGAGCTCGCGGATCTGGCCTGGGCGGGCGCCGACCGCGCCGGCTTCGCGGCCTTCTGCGAGCGCCTGGGAATTCGCGGTCTCTGCGAGCGCGTTCCGCGCTACCGCGACTGAAGCCCGCATGGCCAACGCGCTCTCGCTGCTGCGACTCGC
>JBIOJK010000024.1:0-35652 GCA_044450765.1 Myxococcota bacterium
CAGCGGGCGCATTGAGCGCCTGGTAGCCGGGAAAGCGGTCCGGCTCGGCCCCCATGTCCGCGTTGCCCTGCACGTTGTTCTGGCCGCGCAGCGGAAGCAGGCCCGCCCCTTCGCGCCCGATGCTTCCGGTGAGCAGCGCCAGATTGCAGAGGGCGCTCACCGAGGCCGTGCCCTGGAAGAGCTCCGACGTGCCGAGGCCCGACACGAAGAGCGCCGGTCCCTCCTGGAGCAACTCGCCGGCGGCCCGCAGCGAGTCACTCGCCACGCCCGAGAGCCGCGCCGCCTCGTCGAGCCGCACGGGCAGGAGCGCGGCGCACAGCTCGTCGAGTCCCCGCGTCCGCGCGGCGAGATACGCGCGGTCGACGCGACCGCTCGCGAGCAGGAGCGCCGCGAGCGCGTTCAGGAGCGCGACGTTCGTGCCCGGCTCGAGCTGCAGAAAGACGTCCGCCTGCGCCGCGAGCTCGATTCGGCGCGGATCGACGACGACCAGCTTCGCTCCGCAGCGGACCGCTTGGGCGATGCGCGCGCCGATCACCGGGTGGGCCTCCGTGGGGTTCGCGCCGACCACCACGATCGCGCGCGCCCGCTCGATGTCGGCGTAACAAGCCGTCGCGGCGCCCGTGCCCGTCGCCTCGCGCAGCGCCTCCGCGGTCGACGCGTGGCAGACGCGCGCGCAGCAATCGACGTTGTTCGTGCCGATGCGGCTGCGGAAGAGCTTCTGCAGCAGATAGGCCGCCTCGTTCGTCGAGCGCGACGAAGTCAGTGCGCCGAGCGCGCCGGGGCCGTGCGCCGCGCGGATCTCCTCGAGCCGCCGGGCGGCGGTCGCGATCGCTTCGGGCCACGAGACCGGCTCCAGCTTCCCGCCGCGGCGCAGCATCGGACGAGTCAGTCGCTCTGGTGACTCGCGCCACGCGTGCGCATAGCGCCCCTTCGCGCACAGGTGGCCGCGATTCACCGACGCGTCGCCAGCTCCGCGAATGCGCAGCACGCGCGCGTCGTCCGAACTGACCACGACCTGACACCCGACTCCGCAGTATCCGCAGGTCGAGCGCGTCGTGTGGGCGGCCCCAGCCACCTCCGCCGCTCGGTCGCGGTCGAAGAGCGCGCCCGTCGGGCACACCTCGGTGCACGCGCCACAGGAGCTGCACGGACTCGTCTCGAAGCGGTCGTCCGAGCCGAACGCGAGCTGCGCCTGCGAGCCGCGCCCGACGACGGCGTACACGAACTGGCCCTGCACGTCCTCGCACACGTGCAGGCAGCGGCGGCAGGTGATGCAGAGCGACGGGTCGAAGCGCAGATACGGGTGAGTCTTGCGCAGCGGCCGCGCGGGACGCGCGGCGTCCGCCAGCGCGCGCAGCTCCCCGCGCAGGCGCTCCAGCGCCGGAGATCCGGAGCGCACCCGCATATCGACACTATACGGTGTATGGCAGGCGGCGAGCGGCCGCGGCGCGCCGTCGACCTCGACCAGACAGATCCGGCAGCCGCCGTCGGGCGGATGACCGTCGAGGTGACAGAGCGTCGGGATCTCGATGCCCGAGCGCCGCGCCGCGTCGAGGATCGTCTCGCCGGCGAGCGGCTCGACCGCGCGCCCGTCGATCACGGCGCGCGCTCGCCCGGCGCCGGAGCCAGGCGCGTCAGGATCTTGCGCACCGGCGCCGGAATGCTCTGCCCGAAGGCGCACAGACTCGCCGCCGAGACGACGTCGAGCAGCTCGAGCAGGCGCTCGCGCTCGCCGGCGCGCGCGAGCTCGAGCGCTCGCGCCGACCCGACGCGGCACGGCACGCACTTTCCGCACGACTCCTCGGCCATGAATTCCAGCCAGTCACTCGCCAGCGCTCGGAAGTCCGTGTCGCTGGGCAGCGCCACCAGCCCGCCGTGGCCGAGCTCGAGCCCCCGCTCGCGCAGTGACTCGAAGGCGATCGGGACGTTCCACTCGTCGGCCAGCAGAACCGATCCCATCGGACCGCCGAGCGCCACCGCGGCGAGCGCGGCTCCGCCCGCGGCGCCTTCGATCACGTCGGCGAGCGACGTCCCGAACTCGACTTCGACGATGCCCGGCCGGCCGAACCCCGCGCTGAGCGACAGCGCCTTCGTGCCGCTCGACTCGCGCGTGCCGAGCGCGCGGTATGCGCCGGCGCCGTTGCGCGCGATCCAGGCGGCGTTCACGAGCGTCTCGACGTTGTTCACCACGGTCGGCCGACCGTGCAGCCCGCGCTCGCTCGGGTGGGGCGGGCGGAGCCGAACCTCGCCGCGCCGGCCCTCCAGCGCGTTCAAGAGCGCGGTCTCCTCGCCGCACACGTAGCTGCCTTCGCCGCGCGCGACCCGCACCTCGAAGGAGAAGTCGCTGCCCAGGACGTGGCTGCCGAGCAGCCCGGCCGCGCGCGCCTCGGCGATGGCCGCTTCGATTCGCGAGGCTGCGCGCGGATACTCGGCGCGCACGTACACAATTCCGTGTCGAGCTCCGATCGCGAACCCGCACAGCGCCAGACCCTCGAGCACCGCGTGCGGGTCCGCCTCGAGCAGAACGCGGTCCACGAACGAGCCGGGATCGCCCTCGTCGCCGTTCGCGATCGCGAACCTCTCGTCGCTCGACGCGCGCGCGGCGCTGCGCCACTTCGCCGCGGTCGGGAAGCCGGCGCCGCCGCGCCCGCGCTCGCCGGAAGCCTCGAGCGCGCAGAGCACGCTCTCCGGCGCGCCGCGAAGCGCGCGTTCGAAGGCGCTCCACACGCCCGCGGCGCGCGCGCTCGCGAGCGCGTGAAACTCACCGCGCGCGATGCGCTCCGTGACCACCGCGGCGCGCGAGCGCGTCCGGATCTCGGGCAGCGGGGCGAGTGACTCGCGTGCGACGCGCGCGCCGTCGGCGCGCAGGCCGACCACCGCGCCGTCCGGCTGCAGCGCCACCGGGGAGCGGTCGCAGTATCCGGCGCAGTAGATCCGGCGGACGGGCTCGGCCCGCTCCAGCACCGCCTGGTGGCGCGCCGCGCCCGCGAGCCGACACGACGTGCCGTGACAGATTCTGAGCGCCGCCGGATCGCCGTGGCGCTCGGCAAAGAACGAGTCGCGAGCGCGCTCGTGCACGGCCCCGTGCGCGTGCTCCGGCTCGCGCCCGCGACTCATTCGCGCCCTCGCCGGCCGCCGTAGCGGCGCGGCGGTACGCCTGTTGCAGCGGCTCGCTGCATGCGTTGGCCGCCGCGCCGAATCCTGGTCGGGACCGACTTCTCCGCGAGCGCGCGGGGTGCGCTCTGCGTCGCCACCGCGCTCGCGCGGCGCACCGGCGCGAGGATCGACTTGGTGCACGCGCTGCCCGAGCCGCCGCCTCCGCTCGTGGGCTTCGAGCCGCTCGACGCCCTGCTCACTCGCTCGGGCGACGCCGGCGCGCTGCGGGCGCGGGCGATCGCGCGGATGGAGGCGCTCGCGCGCGAGTTCGAGCCGGATGGCATCCGGCTGCACGTCTGCGAGGGCGCGCCTGCCCGCGAGCTCGTGGCGCTGCGCGAGAGATTCGACTCGGACCTCTGCGTCCTCGGCGCCGGCGCGCTGCGCGGACTGCGCCGTTTGCTCCTGGGCAGCGTCGCCGAGCGCGTGCTGCGCCATCCGGGCGCGCCGCTGCTGCTGGTCGAGCAGGCGCCGCCGAGCGGTGAGTTCAAGCGGATCGCGGTCGCGCAGAACGAGCCGAGTGTCTCGACCCCGTGGCTCGAGCTCGCGCTGCGGCTCGCGCACGACGAGCGCGCGGAGCTGCTGGCGGTGCACGTCGTGTCCGGCCGCGAGCGCGCGGCGGACGTCGCGCTCGCGCCCGAGCATGCGGCGGCGCAGCTCTCTGGCATGCTCGCGCGGCTCGCGCCGACGGTGCCCGCGCGCGTCGACGTCCGCCGCGGCGAGCCGGCGCACGAGATTGTCGCGGCCGCGCGCTCCGATGCCGCGCAGCTGGTCGTGATGGGCGGCGAGCGGAACGCGACCGGCTGGCCCGGGCGCATCGCCGACGCGGTCGCGCACGCCGGGCTGCCCGCGCTGCTGATCGCCTGGCCGGAGCGCGAGTCCGACGAAGACTTCGACGGCGACTGACTCATTGCCAGGCCACGACCGCGGCGAGTGCCCCCGCGCAGAGCGTCGCGAACAGGATCGCGCCGCCGCTGCGCGCGAGTTTCGGGCCGCCGACGAACGCCGCGAGCGCGGCCTTCGCCGCGGTATTCGCGAGCGCCGCGCAGGTGATCGCGCGCGCCGCCAGCTCCGCGCCGAGTGACTGCGGCACCATGCGCGCCAGCGAGAGGCTCACCGCATCGACGTCGGCGAGACCCGAGGTCGCCGCCAGCGCGTAGATCCCCGCGGCGCCGAGCCACTCGTGCAGCGCGTGCGACAGGATCGACAGCAACGCGAGCAGGGAGGCCCAGAGGAGCGCGAGCTCGAGCTGCAGCGGATTGTGCAGCGGAATCGACTCGCCGGTGGCTCGCGCGCGAGTGCGCAGCGCGATCGCGCTCGCGGCGGCGATGGGCACGGCCGCCAGCACCGCGAGCGTCGGCGCGAGCGGGCGCAGCAGCTGCGGCGCGACGACGCAGGCGATCAGCCCGAGGCGGAGCGCCATCGTGGCCGCCGCGAGACCGATTCCCGCGCCCAGCAGCGCCGCGCTCTCGGGCGCCTCGCGCGCCGCGCGCGCGAAGGCTAGAGTGACTGCCGTCGACGAAGTGAGTCCGCCGAACACCGCCGTCGCCAACGTGCCGCGCCGCGCGCCGAGCAGCTTGATCGAGACGTAGCCCGCGAACGACAGCCCGCTCACCAGCAGCACGAGCTCTGCGAGTACGCGCGGGTTCAGCGCGCCCCACGGCCCGAAGTCGCGATCGGGCAGCATCGGCAGCACGACCAGGGCGACCAGCAGCAGCTGCAGAGCCGCCATCAGCTCGTGCTCGTCGAGCGCTTCCACGAAGCGGTGGAGGCGCGTCTTCGAGCCGAGCAACAGCGCGGTCGCGACGGCGGCGCCCGCAGCCTCCATCTCGCGTCCGCTCGCGGCCAGCGCACCGAGCGCGAAGGTGACGAGCAGGGCGAGCTCGGTGGTCGCGCCGTGATCGCCGCTCGCGCGCGCGGACAGCACGTAGGTGACTGCCGCGAACCCCGAGAGCCCGACCAGCGCCAGCCCGAGCAGCCACCCGCCGCCTCCTTCCGCCAGCGACCCGATCACCGCGCCGAGCAGCCCCGCCAACCCGAACGTGCGCATGCCCAGGCTGCGGACGCGCGAGTCCTCCGCGCGGCTCTGCCAGCCTCGCTCGACGCCGATCACCAGGCCGAGCGCGAGCGCGACGCCGAGGCGCAGAACCAGGTCCGTTTCCATCGCCTCGATCGCGAGAGCAACGCGCATGCCGCGCCGCGATCGCGGGCGGGCAATCGGTCGCCGCGACCTGAGTCGAGTCGCCTCAGACTGAGTCTCAAAGACTCAGCACGGCGCCCGCCAGGCAAGCGCGCTGCGGGAACGGAGCTTGCTCAGCGCAGAGCGCATCGAGGAGGACCCGATGCCGACGATCGCCGAGCTGATGACCGAAGACCCGCTCTGTGTGGAGCCGCAGCTCTCCGCGCTCCACGCGCTCGACCTGATGGTCGACCGGGGAATCCGCCATCTGCCGGTGGTCGACCGGGCCGGCCGGATCCGCGGAATTCTGACGCTGGACGATCTGCGCGCGGCGCTGCCCTTCGGGGTCAGCCTGAGTCGGCCGCCGAGCCCCGAGGATCGCGCCAGCGCGCGCGAGTGGACGGTCGGCGAGCTGATGACTCACGGGCCGCTCACGGTGACTCCCGACGCGACCCTCGCGCAGGCCGCCGCTCAGCTCGCGCGCTTTCGCATCGGCTGCCTGCCGGTCGAGGACGCGGCCGGTCACCTGGTCGGAATCTTCACCGAGACCGACGCGCTGCGCGCGATCGCGCTCGGCGGCGCCGCGCGCAAGCCGCGCTCGCACACGCGCGCGCTCGATCTCGAGCGGCTCTCGGCGGACCTGCAGGCGGAACGCACTCGGATCGCGAGTCAGCTGGAGCGCACGCAGGAGTCCGAGCGCGCTCTCTCAGCCGAGCAGCACGATGTGCCGATGGACGACGCCGAACGCGCGCGGCATCTGACCGAGATCGCGACCGAGGAGCCGCTGGCGGCGCTCGCCGCGAGTCGGCTCGAGGCGATCGACCACGCGCTCTCGCGCGCGGCGCGCGGTCAGCTCGGCGCCTGCGAGAAATGCGGCCGAGACATTCCGATCGCCCGCCTGCGCGCCCTGTCCGGCGCCTCCCAGTGCGTGCGCTGCGCGTCTCAGTCCGAGGTGACTCGATGAGCAAGCAGCCGAAGGAGAAGAAGGCCGGCAAGCGCGGCGGCCGTCCGCAGGCGACGCGCGACGAGCACCAAGGGGACACGTACCGGAAAAAGAACAAGCACGTCGAGGTGAAGCTCTCGGAGCCGACGACCTGTTCGCGCTGCAAGGCGGTCTACCGGGAAGGTCGCTGGACCTGGTCCTCCGTGCCGAACCCGAGCGGCAGCCCGACTCTTTGTCCCGCGTGCGAGCGGATTCGCGACGGCTACCCGGCAGGTGAAGTTCACATCTCGGGTGAGTTCGCCCGCGCGCACCGCGACGAGATCCTGGCGCGCGTGCGCCACGTCGAGGAGCGCGAGAAGGCGGAGCACCCGCTGCAGCGCCTGATGGAAATTCGCGAGCAGGGCGATGCGCTCGTCGTCACGACCACCGACGTCCACTTGGCGCACGCGCTCGGCACCGCCCTGCACGACGCCTTCAAGGGCGAGCTCCACGCGCCTTGGGCCGAGAAGGGCGACCTGATGCGCGTGAGGTGGAGTCGCTAGGAAGCGGGTCCGGCAATCTGGCGCGGCTGACAGACCGCCGCGAGCAGATCGCCGACCTCGCTGGCCGTGATCTCCTTGCGGCCGTGCGCGCGCGAGGTCGCGAGGCGGCGCGCAATGTCGGCGAGCGAGAGGATTCCCAGCAGCTGTCCCGCCGCATCGACGACCGGCAGGCGGCGAACGCGGCCCGCGCCCATCTCGGCCTCCGCGGAGCTGAGTGAGTCGCCGGGCGAGCAGGCGCGCACGCTCGCGCTCATCGCCTCGGACACGCGCAGCTCGTGCAGTGACACCCCGCGCGTGTAGGAGGCCATGCAGACGTCGCGATCGGTGATGACCCCGACGACCCGGCCGCTGCCGTCGGCCGCGACGACCGGCACGAAGCCGCAGTCGATCTCCCACATCACTCGCGCCGCCTCGTTCATGGAGTCGTCCGCCTTGCAGGCGCGGACGTCTTTGTTCATCAGGTCTTCGACGCGCATGGGCACCTCCTGCTCGCGGAGGACGAGAACGCAGGCGCGCGAGGGGGAAACACCGGGTAGGGGCGCGCCTGCGCCCTGTCACTCGCGCGAAATCACTTGATCGAAATCTGGCGCGCCTTCGCCGCTTCCTTCTTCGGAATCTCGATCGTGAGCACGCCGTCCGCGAAGCGGGCGTTCAGCGAGTCTGCGACGGCGGTCGGCGGCAGCGTGAACGCGCGCGAGAAGGCTCCATAGCTGCGCTCGACCCAATGCGAGCGGTCCTTCCTCTCCTCGCGTTCGCTCTTCTTCTCGCCGCGAATCGTGAGCACGTCCTCATGGACCTCCACGGTGACGTCGTCCTTCTTCACGCCGGGAAGCTCGATGGTCACGACGTAGCTCTTCTCGTCCTCCGCCAGATCCACCGCCGGCGACAGCGGCGCAGCCGGACGCGCGACGCGCGCCAGTGGTCCACCCCACTCGCGGAACAGGCCCTCGGGGAAGAGCCACTCCTCGGCGAGCGGATTCCAGCGCCGCACGGCCCTGCCGGTTTCTTCCTTTGCCATGGTGATCTCTCCTTTGCCTCGAGCTGGAGCAAGGCGCGTGCCGCGGGCGCGCGCGCGGGCCGGGCCGCAGCGGTCGGCGCTCTGTGCAGCGCCGACGCAATGTCCACGTTCGCCGCGCGCCGCTGTGTCACACTGATCGGTGTGGCGCCGTGACTTGACATTGCGGCACCCACGACCAAGGTACGCGCCGTGGCAAACCCGTCCGATCGCAAGGTCCGGCTCGCGTTCTTCGAGCTGGGCGAGGGAGACCGCGAGAATCTCGCGCGGCTTCGGCCCGTGCTCGAGCGCCACGCCGATGCACTGGTCGCCGCGTTCTACCGGCACCTGCTGAGCTTCGAGCACACGCGCGCGCTGCTCGCGGATGCCGACGTGAAGAACCGCCTGCTCGTGAAGCAGCGCGAGTATCTGCTCTCGCTCGCCGACCCGGGCCTCGACGACGCATACTTCGCGGAGCGGCGCGCGATCGGGCGCACGCACGTCCGGGTCGGGCTCGCGCCCCGCTGGTATCTCGGTGCCTATTCGGTCTATCTGCGCCTGCTGGTGCCCGCCATCCTCGAGCACTGGTCGCGCGACTTCGCCGTCGCGGAGCGGATCGTCCAGTCACTTCACAAGCTGCTGATGCTCGACGCCGACCTCGCGATGGAGTCGTACATCGAGCGCCGCGAGGAGCACCTCACCTTCCTGAACAGCGAGCTCGCGAGCTCGTCGCGCGAGCTCGCGAAGCGCTGGGAAGTCGAGCACGAGCGCACGCGCGAGGCCACGGCGCGCGCGCGCGCCGCAGAGGAGCTGGTCTCGCTGGCCACAATCGTCGCCGGCCTGGCGCACGAGATCGGCACGCCCATGGGCGTGATCCAGGGTCACGCGGAGCTGCTCGAGTCCTCGGTCAGCGACGAGCGTGGGCGCGGGCGCCTGCAGACGATCCGCGAACAGATCGAGCGGATCTCGCACATCATCCAGACGCTGCTCAACATGGCGCGGCCCAACGAGCGCGAGCACGGCCCCGTCGAGCTCGCGGGCGTGCTGCGAGACACGCTCGCGTTTCTCGCCGAGAAGCTGCGCGCGAGCTCCGTCCAGACGTCGCTCGAGCTGCCCGAGCGGGCGATGCTGCTCGGGAACGCCGACAAACTGCAGCAGCTCTTCATCAACCTGCTGATGAACGCGACCGACGCGATGCCGAACGGCGGAAAGCTCCGCGTCGCACTGCGCCCGATCGCGGCAGACCGGCTCGAGGTCGTGATCGCGGACTCCGGCCACGGTATGGCGCCCGAGACACTCGCCCACGTCTTCGAGCCGTTCTTCAGCACCAAGGCCGCCGGCCGCGGCAGCGGGCTCGGCCTGGTGGTCGCGAAGGGCATCGTGACCGACCACGGCGGCTCGATCGACGTCACGAGTGCGCCGGGCCGCGGCACGGAGTTCCGCCTGGTGTTCCCCGCGCTAGGGAGTCAGTCCGAGGCGCCCGTGAAATCGGGCGCGTAGGCGGCGCGCAGGAGATCGCTCTCGGTGATCAGCCCGCACAAGGTCGGGCCGTCGGGTCCCGGTCGCACGACGGGCAAGCAGCCGATCTTGGCGCGCAGCATGCGCCGGGCGGCGTCTGCGAGGGTCGTGTCTTCGGTCGCCGTGTAGAGGCTTCCGCGCATCACCTCGGCGACCGGAATCCGGCGCAGGTGGTCTAGGCGCTCGACCGGGTCCACCTTCTCGAGCGCGCTGATCGAAGCCGAGAGCACGTCGCGATGCGACAGCAGGGCGACCAGCAGTCCGTTGCGCACGACCGGCAAGTGCCGGATGCGAGCCAGTCGCATGATCCGGTCCGCCTCGAGCAGCGTGTCCTCGGGGGCGATGCTGATGAAGTTCGCGCGCATCAGCGTGCGGACCGTGCGCAGCGCGAGCGCCGCTCGCTCTTCTCGAGGCGTCGGCTGATCCATGCCGCTCCACAGAGCACTCTTCGTGCCGGACTGGTCCGCGTCCTCCAGGGCCGGGACTTGTGACAAACTGTCTCGACGTGGTGAACTGCCGCATGGCTCAGGGGAATCGGAAGCCATTCTGGGCGCCCGGCGCGCTCGAGACGGCGGCATGGGCGCTGCTAAGCAAGCTCGCGTATGGCTGAGCCCCGTTCCGTTCTAGTCGTCGACGACGATCCCGCGATGCGCGAGATGTTGGTCTCGCTGCTCGAGGAGTCGGGCGTGCGCGCCCAGCCGGCGGGCTCCGCCGAAGAGGCGCTCGCGCGCTCGCGCGAGTGCGACTTCGACGCAGTCCTGACCGACATCCGAATGCCGAACAAGAGCGGCCTCGAGCTGCTCGGCGAGCTGCGCGAAGCGCGCGGCGACACGCCGGTGATTCTGATGACCGCCTTCGGCAGCATCGATTCCGCCGTCGAGGCGATGCGCGACGGCGCGTTCGACTACATCACCAAGCCGTTCAAGCGCGGCGCGGTGCTGGCTGCGCTGGAGCGCGCCTTCGAGCGGCGCGCGCTCGAGCAAGAGAACCGCCGCCTGCGGCGCGCGCTCGACCGGACCTCGTCGTTCGGCGACCTGATCGGCGCGAGCCCGGCGATGCACGAGATCTTCGCGCTGATCCGGAAGATCTCGAGCGGCCGGTCCAACGTCCTGATCACCGGCGAGAGCGGCACGGGCAAGGAAGTCGTCGCGCGCACGATCCATTTCACCGGCGCCCGGGCCCACGCGCACTTCGTGCCGATCAACTGCACCGCGATGCCAGAAGGCCTGCTCGAGAGCGAGCTGTTCGGCCACGTGCGCGGCGCCTTCACCGGAGCGCACATCAACAAGCGCGGGCTGTTCGAGGAAGCGAACGGCGGCACGCTGTTTCTCGACGAGATCGGGGACATGAGCCCGGTCCTGCAGAGCAAGCTGCTGCGCGTGCTGCAGGACCACGAGATCCGTCCCGTCGGCGGCACCAAAGCGGTGCGCGTCGACGTGCGCGTGATCGCCGCGACGAACAAGGATCTGCGCCAGGAGATCGCCGCCGGCCGCTTCCGCCAGGATCTCTACTACCGGCTGAACGTGATCGCGATCCAGATTCCCCCGCTGCGCGAGCGGCCCGAGGACGTGGCGCTGCTCGCGCGCGCGTTTCTCGAGCGGCACGCCCCGGGCCGGAACGTCGTGCTCTCACAGGCCGCCCTCGACGCGCTGCGGGCGCAGCGCTGGGAAGGCAACGCGCGCGAGCTCGAGAACGCGATCGAGCGCGCGCTCTTGACGGCGAACGGGGGCGAGCTCACGCCCAATGACTTCCCGTTCCTGAGCTCCGGCGCGCCGGAAGCGGAGCGCGATGGCGCGCGTCCGGAGCGCGAGCTACTCGAGTCGGCGCTAGCGCGGCAGCTCAGTCTGCGCGAGCTCTCTGACCTCTACACCGAGCGCATCCTGCAGCTCCTGAACGGAAACAAGGTGCGCGCAGCGCGCGTCCTCGGCATCAACCGGCGGACGCTCTACCGCCGCGACGACGCGCGGCGGCGGAATCAGGGCCGCGCACAGACGAAGGAGACCTGACCATGGAGATCGCGAAGATCCTCGTTCCGACCGACTTCTCCGCGGACGCGGAGGCGGCGATCGGCACGGCGATCGCGCTGGCCAAGGGCTTCGGCGCGTCGCTCCACCTGTTGCACGTCGTGCAGCCGCCGATCCAGCCCGTCGGGCCGGAGATGGCAGTCACTCCGGTCACTTTCTGGCGCGAGCTCCACGACGCGGCGACCAAGCGCATCGCCCGCTCGAAGCAGCGCGCGGACGCGGTCGGCGTGCGCTGCGACGTCGAGGTGGTCGAGGACATCCCGGGCTTCGCGATCGCGGCCGCGGCGGAGCGCGCGCACGCCGACCTGATCGTGATGGGCAGCCGGGGACTCACCGGGCTCAAGCACGTACTGCTCGGCTCCGTCGCCGAGCGCACCGTGCGCTACGCAGCCTGCCCGGTGCTGACGGTGAAGGACGGCCCGAAGGAGCTGAAGCTGCGCACGATCGTGGTGCCGATGGACTTCTCTGCCGCCGCGCACCGCGCGCTCGAGCTGGCGAAGTCCTTCGCCAAGGCGGCGGGACCGTCGCACCTGATCCTGGTCCACGGCTACTACATCCCGGTCGAGATCGAGCAGTATCTCGTCGAGAAGGGCGACACCGCGTTCGACCGGCTCTCCGAGAGCGTGACCAAGGAGCTCGAGAAGATGCTCACCTCGCTCCAGGAGGCGAAGATCTCGTCGGAGTACATCGCGCGGCGCGGCGCGCCGGAGCGGATCGTGCTCGAGGTGGCACGCGAGAAGCACGCGGATCTGATCGCGATGGGCACGCACGGCCGGCGCGGACTGTCTCACTTGTTTCTCGGCAGCGTCGCCGAGCGCGTCGTGCGCAGCTCCGAAGTCCCTGTGCTCACCGTGCGCGAGAAGGCGAAGAAGGCCTGACCCGCGCTCCGCTCAGCCGAAGCGCCCGCGGATGTAGTCCTCGGTCGCGCGCACGCGCGGCTTGACGAAGATCTCGCCGGTCTCGCCGAACTCGACGAGCCGGCCGAGATACATGAAGGCGGTGTAGTCCGAGACGCGCGCGGCCTGCTGCATGTTGTGAGTCACGATCACGATCGTGTAGCGCTCCTTCAGCTCCTGCATCAGCTCCTCGACCTTCTGCGTCGCGATCGGGTCGAGCGCGGAGCACGGCTCGTCGAGCAGGATCACCTCCGGCTCGACGGCGATCGCGCGCGCGATGCAGAGCCGCTGCTGCTGGCCGCCCGAGAGCCCCAGCGCGCTCTCGTTCAGGCGGTCCTTCACCTCCTCGAACAGGCCCGCGCGCACCAGACTCTTCTCGACGACCTCGTCGAGCTGCGCGCGCGCGCGCAGTCCGTGGATGCGCGAGCCATAGGCGACGTTCTCGTAGATCGACTTCGGGAACGGGTTCGACTTCTGGAACACCATGCCGATGTGGCGGCGCAGCGAGAACACGTCGACGTCGGGCGCGAACACGTTCCTGTCGTGAAACAGGATCTCGCCCGAGATGCGCACGCCGTCGATCAGATCCTGCATGCGGTTGATGCAGCGCAGCAAGGTCGACTTGCCGCAGCCCGACGGCCCGATCAGCGCCGTGATCTTGCGCTCGGGAACCTCGAGGTCAACCTGGTGCAGGGCCTGTGTCTCGCCGTACCAGAGCGAGAGCGCGCGCACGCGCAGCGCCGCCTTCTCGAACTCCGGTAGTCTCTCCAAGTCGGGGCTCCGCACCGGTTGCACGACTAGACGCCGCTCCCGGCGTATTTCCTGCGCAGGTGATTGCGGATCAGGATCGCCGTGAGATTGGTGCACAGAACCACGACGATCAACAAGAGCGCGGTGGCGAACACCAGCGGCCGGACGGCTTCGACGTTCGGGCTCTGGAAGCCGACGTCGTAGATGTGGAAGCCCAGGTGCATGAACTTGCGCTCGAGATGGACGAACGGAAACTCGCCGTCGAGCGGCAGGCTCGGCGCGAGCTTCACCATGCCGACGATCATCAGCGGCGCGACTTCGCCCGCGGCGCGCGCCATGGCGAGGATGAGTCCGGTGAGCGCGCCCGGCAGGGCCGCCGGCAGCACGACGCGCCAGAGTGTCTCGATCTTCGTGGCGCCGAGCGCGAGTGAGCCCTCGCGCACCACGCGCGGCACCGCAGCCAGCCCTTCCTCGGTGGCGACGACCACGACCGGAAGCGTGAGCAGCGCGAGCGTGACGCTGGCCCAGAGCAGCCCGCCCGTGCCGAACGTCGGCGTCGGCAGGCGATCGGCGAAGAACAGCGCGTCGATCGCGCCCCCCACGCCATACACGAAGAAGCCGAGCCCGAACACGCCGAAGACGATCGAGGGCACGCCGGCGAGGCTGTTCACCGCGATGCGCACGCTGCGCACCAGCCAGCCGTCGCGCGCGTACTCGCGCAGATACAGCGCGGTGAGCACGCCGAGCGGGGAGACGCTGATGCTGGTCAGCAGCACCAGCAGCACCGTCCCGAAGATGGCCGGGAAGATGCCGCCCTCGGTGTTCGACTCGCGCGGCTCGGCGAACAGGAACTCGCCGATTCGCGACGCGTAGAGCGCGAGCTTGCCGCCGAGCCCGAGCGCGTTCGCGCGCACCGCGCGCACGACGTGGGCGAGCGCGATGTCCTGCTCGCGGCCGTCCGCCGTGCGCATCACCAGCACGTCGGCCAGATAGCGCGACTCGCGCCGCGCGAGCTCCGCGGCCGAGCTCTCGTAGCGGGCGCGGAGCTGCGAAGTGTCTCGCTCCTTGCGGGCCAGACTCTCGAGCTCGCGGTTCTGCTCGCGGATCTCCTGCTGCAGCCCGTCGAGCTGCTCGCTGCGCTCGGCGCGCTTGGCCGCCAGCAGCCGCGGCAGCGCCGCGAGCACGGCGTCGGCGCCGTCGACGAGTGTCTCGCCGCCGCGCCGCACGGCGATGGGATCGCCGTAGAAGCGCCCGTACTCCTCGCGCTCGAGGACGAGCGCGTCCGCGGGGGTCGTCTCGCCGCGCACGTCGGCCAGCGGGATCCAGCGGAAGTCGGCGCCGCCGAGATCGCGGTTGCCGAGGCGGATGCGCAGCTCGCGGTCGCCGCGGTCGACGACCTCGCCCAACACGTGGCTGCCGTCCGCGAGCGCGAGCTCCACGACGGGCGCCTGCCAGAAGTAGCCGAGCCCGTTCCAGGCGACCAGCACGACCAGGCCGGTCACGAGCAAGAGACTGGTCGCGAGCGCGCCGGCGGAGAGCCAGAGCATCGCGTTCCCGAACCTCGCGCGCCGCGCGGCTGCACTCGTCGCCAACATCACGTCCCCGAGTAGCGCCGGCGGAGCCGCTCGCGCACGACGTCGGCCAGTCCATTCGCAGCGAACGTCACCACGAACAGCAGCAGCGCCGAGAGGAACAGCACGCGGTAGAGCGTCGCGCCCTGCGGCGCCTCCGGGATCTCGACCGCGATGTTCGCCGACAGCGTGCGGAATCCGTTGAACGGGCTGAAGTCGATCAGCGGAGTGTTTCCCGTCGCCATCAGGACGATCATCGTCTCGCCGACCGCGCGCCCGAAGCCGATCATGACGGCGGCGAACAGGCCCGGGCTCGCTGCCGGCAGGACGACGCGTGCGATCGTCTGCCAGCGCGTCGCGCCCAGCGCGAGCGACGCCGCCGAGAGCGTCCGCGGCACGTTGGAGAGTGACTCCTCCGCGATCGAGAAGACGATCGGGATCACCGCGAAGGCCATCGCCACGCCCGCGACGATCGCGTTGCGCGGGTCGTAGGTCGCGCCGGTCGCGTCGCGCAGGTAGGCCGAGAAGTCGCCGCCGAAGAACGCGCGCTCGATCGCCGGCGACAGCGAGATGCAGAGCGCCGCGCCGGCGAGCAGGAGCGCCGCCGAGAGCGCGACCTCGGTGCCGACCGGCAGCCGCCGCGTGAGTCGCACCGGGAGCGCCGCGTACAGCGCGCCCGCAGCCAGCGCCAGCAGGGGCCCGACGCAGACGGCGGCGAGAAACCCGGGGAAGACCTGCTCGAGCCGCGGAGCGAGCCAGAGTCCCGCGAGGAATCCGAGCACGACGCTCGGCAGCGAAGCCATGATCTCGACCGCCGGCTTCACGAAGCGCTGCAGCCGCAGATCCATGACCTGCGACGTGTACAGCGCTCCGAGCACTCCGAGCGGGATCGCAAAGAACAGCGCGTACAGCGTTCCCTTGAGCGTTCCGATCCAGAGCGGAGTGAGCGAGAGCTTGGGCTCGGCCTCTTCGCTCCCGCCGGTCGACTGCCAGACGAACGCGGGCTCCGGATAGTCCTCGTACCAGACCCGGCCGAACAGACTCGAGAGCGAAACTTCGGGGTGCGAGCTCTCCACCGCGAAGCGCCGGATCTCTCCCGGCTGTGCCAGGAACGCGGCGTCGCCGCGCGCCGAGAGCGCGAGCGCCGCGCCGCCAGTGACTCCCGTGCTTCCGCGCCAGAGCACGCGCTCCGACGTCGAGTGATACAGACCCAGCGCGCCGTCGTCGCCGAGCGCGAGAAACGAGCGGCCGCGCCCCGACGGCGCGAGCGCGCGGATCGCCCCGCCCTGTGACTCGAAGCGGTGCGCGCGGACGAGCTCCGTCCGTGCGCGCCCCGCGCGCACCCGGAACCACACCGACAGAGCTCCATCCGTGTGGCCGACCACCAGGCTGCGCCCGCCGACCAGCAGCGCGAGCGCCGTCGCCGGCGCGCCCGCGTCGGCGATTTCGGGCCCGTGGACGCCGTCGGGAGCGAGCTCCCACGCGAACAGGTGTCCGGTCGCGTCGGCCGCGTACAGAACGCGCTGCTCGGGGTCGAGCAGCAAGAACGCGAGCGCGTCCGGGGCAGTCACGACGCTGCGCGCGCTCGACTCGCTGCGCTCGCCGCTGAACTCGTTCAGCACGCGGGTCCTGCGCACGACGACGAGCGAGCCGTCGGCGAGCGCCGCGACCGCGGTGGCCTGCGCCGGCGCCGCGCGCGCTGCGAAGGCGCGCACCTGCGAGGCGTCGACGTCGAGCGCGAGCTCGGCCAGCGGCGCCGCGGAGGGGACGACCGTGCGGTGCGCGTCGCCGTAAGAGACGGTCCAGTCGATCGCCTGCACGCGGACGCGGCCGTCTGCGCCGAGCAACGCGAAAGTCGAGTCACCCGGCGTGCCCGCGACCGCGAGCGCGCGAGTCACTCCCGGGGCGACGTCGAGCGCGAGCCGGCCACCCGCAAGCTCGTACACGCGCACGTGTCCGTCCGCGCCCGCGAGCGCGACGTGCGAGAGCCCGGGCTCCGCCGCGATCACCTGCGCCGCGCTGGCGTCGACGGCGATCGGCGCCTCGCGAGTCACTCGCGCCGAGCGCAACAGCGGCGTGGTCTCGACGACCAGAAACACGAGAATCGCGACCAGGCTCGCGACCACCGCGATCCCGCCCGCGCGCACGACCCCGCCCGCGGCCCAGTCCGCCCACAGGCGCAGCCGCGAAGTCACCGCCGAACGCGGTGGCGCTCGCGGCGGCGCCTCGGCGCGCGGATCGAGTTGAGGTGCGGGCTCCATCGCTAGCGGAGCTTCGCGAGCTCCTGCTCGACGGTGCCGGACTTCAGCGGCAGGTAGCCGTCCTTCACCACCACCTCCTGGCCCTCGTGCGAGAGCGCGAACTTCACGAACTGTTCCGTGAGTGGATCCAGCGGCTTGCCCGGCGCGCGGTTCACGTAGACGTACAGGAAGCGGGACAGCGGATACTTCCCGGAGTAGACCTGCTCCGCGTCCGTGGTCGAGTAGGCGCTGTTGGCGTCCTTCGCGAGCGAGAGCGTCTTCACGCCCGAGGTCTTGTAGCCGATGCCGCTGTAGCCGATGCCCTGCTTGTCCTCGGTGACTCCCTGCACGACGGCGGCCGAGCCCGGCTGCTCCTTCACCGTGTCGCGGTAGTCGCCGCCGCAGAGCGCGACCTCCTTGAAGTAGCCGTAGGTGCCCGAGGCCGAGTTGCGCCCGTAGAGCCGCAGCGGCTGGCTCGCGAGCGGCCCCTTCAGGCCGACGTTGCCCCAGGTCTCCACCGCCTCCGAGCTGCCGCAGCGGCGCGTCTTCGAGAAGATCGCGTCGACCTGAGTCAGCGTCAGCTTGTCGAGCGGGTTGTCCTTCTGCACGTAGACCGCGAGCGCGTCGATCGCGACACGGAACTGTGTCGGCGGGTAGCCGAACTTCTTCTCGAACGCGTCGAGCTCGTCGGCCTTCATCTCGCGGCTCATCGGGCCGAGCTGCGCGGTGCCGGCGATCAGCGCGGGCGGCGCGGTCGAGGAGCCCTTGCCCTCGATCTGCACCTGCACGCTCGGATACTGCTTGCGGAACGACTCGGCCCAGGCGGTCATCACGTTGTTCAGCGTGTCCGAGCCGATCCCGGACAGATTTCCGGCGATGCCGCTGGTCTTCTGATAGGGGGCGATCGCCGCGTCGATCGCGATCTCGCCCGCGGCCGCCGTGACCGCCGGCAGGAGTGCGCAGCACGCGAGCGCGAGAGCCAGTCTTCCCGAGCGCATTCGAGCCTCGCTTGGCAGTGGTTTCGCGGCAAGACTCGTGGGCGGGAGTGTCACCGGAACGGCGCGCCCGTGACGTTTCCGTGACGAATCGTCTTCCCGGAATCGCAGTGCCCGCGTCACCGAAATGACACGCGGCTCGGGCGACTGAACGCTATTCTGCTGCGCGGCATGACCGCGAAGTCCGAAGCCACGATCGAGGGCCTGCGCGAGCTGGTGCTGCGCATGGGCTCGCTCGCAGAGGCGATCTTGCAAAAGGCGCTCCGAGTGGTGCACGAGCGCGACCAGCGCCTGGGCGCGGAGGTGCAGCGCGACGACCTCGAGCTCGACAAGCTCGACATCGGCATCGACGACGCGGTGCTGCGCGCGCTCGCGCTGCAGTCACCGGTCGCCGAAGATCTCCGCCAGGTGATCGCGATCAAGACCATGGCGACCGACCTGGAGCGCGTGGGCGACATCGCGCGCAACATCGCGAAGAGCGGCTCGCGCCTCGCGGAGCGGCCGCGCACCGACCTGCCGATGCGGCTCGAGCCGCTCGAGCGCGAAGCCTGCGGCCAGCTCGCCGCGGCGCTCGACAGCTTCCAGGAGCTCGACGGCGCCGCCGCGCAGCGCGTGCTCGAGGGCGACGACCGCCTCGACCGCATGCAGGACGAGCTGGTGCGCGAGCTGATCTCGCACATCTCGCGGACCACGGCGACCGCCGCGCAGGCGCTCGACGTGATCTTCATCGCGGAGAGTCTCGAGCGGATCGGCGATCACGCGACCAACGTCGCCGAGGAAGTGATCCTCGTCGCCGAGGCGCGCAACGTGAAGCACGCCGAGAAGCTGGCGAAATACAGAGTGGAGCGCTGAGATGAACCCGCGCGTGCTGGTCGTCGACGACGAGCCGGATCTCCTCGAGCTGGTGCGCGTGAATCTCGCGCAGTCCGGCTACACGGTGGAGACGGCGATCTCCGGCAGCGAGGCGCTGTCCGCGCTGCGCCGGGCGCCGCCCGACGCGATGATCCTCGACCTGATGCTCCCCGACATCACCGGCACCGAGCTGTGCGCGCGCGTGCGCGCCGACCAGCGACTCACCGGCCTGCCGATCATCATGCTGACCGCGAAGTCGGAAGAGATCGACCGCGTGGTCGGCCTGGAGCTCGGCGCGGACGACTACGTGACCAAGCCCTTCAGCCCGCGCGAGCTGGCGCTGCGCGTGCGCGCGGTGCTGCGGCGCCGGGCGCCCACCGGCGAAGAGGCGCGCGCGCTCGAGCACGGCGCGCTGCGCGTCGATCCCGACTCGCACCGCGCGAGCGTCGAGGGCCGCGAGCTCACGCTGACGGCCAAGGAGTTCCAGCTGCTGGTCGCGCTGATGGGCCGGCCCGGCCGCGTGATGACTCGCGAGCGGCTGCTCGACGAGGTCTGGGGCTCGGACATCACCGTCACGTCGCGCACGATCGACACGCACCTGAAGCGGCTGCGCGAGAAGCTCGGCGTCGCCGGCGACCTGATCGAGACCGTGCGCGGCGTCGGCTACCGTTTCGCGGAATAGCCCCGCGGACGGAGGCAATGCCCAAAATCCAGCTCAGGCTCGCGGCGGCGCTGGCCGGCCTGGTCGTCGCGATCTCGCTCGTGTTCGGCGCGATGGCGGAGCGCGGCCTGCGCACGCGAGAGCGGGAGCGCACCGAGCGCTCGCTCGAGGCGAGCGCACACCTGGTGCTGGAGCTGGCGCGCGGCCAGTCATTCGAGCGCGCGAACTCGGGCGCGCTGACCGAGCTCGCGGCGCGCGCCTCTTCCGCCGCCGGTGCGCGCGTGACTTTCATCGCGCGCGACGGAACCGTGGTGGCCGACTCGGAGCTGCGCGCGGACGAGCTCGTGAACGTCGCGAATCACGCCACGCGCCCCGAGGTCGCCGCGGCGCTCGCGGGGCAGCCCGGATTGGCCAGCCGGCGCAGCGAGACGGTCGGCCGGCCCTTCCTGTATTTCGCTCTGCCGCGCGGTGAGTCGGACGGAAGCGTCGTCCGCGTCGCCGCCGACCTCGCCGAAGTCGACGCCGCGCTCGCGGATCTGCGCCACGCGCTGCTCGCGGCCGGCGCGTTCGCGCTCGGCGCAGCGCTGGTGCTCTCGCTCGCGCTCTCGACCGCCCTGCTGCGCGGCCTGCGCGCGATCCACGCCGCGCTCGCGCAGATCTCCGGCGGCGACCTCGGGGCGCGCGTGCGCTGGCGCTCGCGCGACGAGCTCGGCCAGGTCGCGCGCGCGATCGACCGCATGGCCGCGGACCTCGAGCAGTCACACGGCGAGATCTCGGCCGAGCGCGACCGGCTCGAGGCGGTCCTGCGCGTGATGGTCGAGGGCGTGCTCGTGGTCGACTCCGAGCTGCGCATCGTGCTCGCCAACCCGCGCCTGCGCGAGCTGCTCGGAGCGCGCGGCGAACTCGAGGGCCGCCGGCCGCTCGAGGCGATGCGCAGCGCCGACGTGCACGACCTGCTGGCCGAAGCGCTCGCGAGCGACGCGCCGGTGCGCCGCGAGCTCGCGCTCGCCGGCTCCGAACGCCGCGTGCTCGGCGTGCAGGCGGCCGGCTTCTCGATCGCCGGAGAGAAGGGCGCGGTCGCGGTCTTCCACGACATGACCGAGGTGCGCCGGCTCGAGACCGTGCGGCGCGACTTCGTCGCCAACGCGTCGCACGAGATCAAGACACCGCTCACTGCGATTCGCGGTTTCGCCGAGACACTGCTCGGCGCCGCGCTTCCCGAGCGCGAGACGCGCGGCTACCTGCAGGTGATCCTGAGTCACTCGGAGCGGCTGTCGCGGCTGGTCGAAGACTTGCTCGAGCTCTCGCGGCTGGAGAGCGGCGCGTACAAGCTCGAGCCCGCGCCGCTCGACGTGGCGGCCCTCGCGTCGAGGCTGCGCGAGGAGCTCGCGCCCCGCATCCGCGAGCGCGGGTCCGAGGTGCTCGTGCACGGCGAGGGTGCGCCGCGCGCGTTCGCCGACCGGCGCGCGGTCGAGCAGATCCTCTCCAACCTGCTCGACAACGCGCTCAAGTACTCGGAGCCGGGCAAGCGCATCGACGTGCGAGTCACTCGCGCGGATTCGGCGGTGCGCGTGGACGTCGCGGACCAGGGCACCGGCATCCCGGACGCCGACCGCGTGCGCATCTTCGAGCGCTTCTACCGGGTCGACCGCGGTCGCTCGCGCGAGCAGGGCGGCACCGGCCTCGGCCTCGCGATCGTGAAGCACCTGGTGCAGGCGAGCGGCGGCGACGTCTGGGTCGAGAGCACCCCCGGCGAAGGCTCGACCTTCAGCTTCACCCTGCCGGCACTCGACCCCGCGCGCTGAGCGCGATTCTTCACGGCAGCGTCACACGCGTGCCACGTTCCCTCACCAGCTCTTCTCTAGGATCCGCCCCCGAAACACTTACCTCGAGGGGGATCTTCCATGTCCGGATCATCCAGGGATCGCTCCGCCCGCGTGCTGGTGGCCGCGGGAATCATCGGCCTGGCGGCGCTGCTCGTTCCGAGAGCGCGCGCCGACGAGGGATCGGCGGTCGACCAGATCGTCTCGATCCTGCGCGAAAAGGGCCTGATCGACGCGGCGACCGGCGACGAGATACTCGCCAAACAGGCGCAGGCGGAGGCCGAGAAGTCGACGAAGGAGACGCCGCCCGTGTCTCAGGGCTTGCTCGACGGATTCGTCTTCAGCGGCGATCTGCGGCTGCGCGACGAGCAGTTCTGGTACGGCTCCGGGCTCGGAACCGCCGGCGCCGACGACAACAACCGCTTCCGCTACCGGGCGCGCTTCGGCTTCACGAAGGAGATCACGCCCTGGGCGCTGATCGGCGTCCGGCTCGTGACGGACACCACGGACTACCGCAGCACGAACATCAGCGCGGGCCAGAACTCCGACTTCTCGTACGACAGCGTGTTCTTCGACCGCGTGTACGCCCAGTTCAAGCTGCCCGACCCAGGCGACATCGGCCTCAAGACGACCGTGATCGCCGGCAAGATGCAGAACCCGTTCATCTGGAAGAACGGCTTGGACCGGATGATCTGGGACGAGGACATCGCGCCCGAGGGCGTCGCGCTGACCACGAGTTACGCGCCCACCGAGAACTCGAAGCTGTGGTTCAACACGGCGCTCTTCATCGAGCTGCAGAACGCCTCGCAGACCGACCCGCGAGTCTGGGCGTTCCAGGGCGGCGGCTCCGTGAAGCTCCCCGAGACCGTCGAGGTCGGCGCGCGCGTGAGTTACTACGACTGGCTCGCGCTCCTGAACGACGCGAACAGCGCGGGGCACACCGGCTTCGTCAGTCGCAGCGAAGCGCTCGGCAATCTCCCGACCGCATTCAATCCCGACATGGAGATCATCGAGAGCAGCGGCTACGTGAGCTGGGCCGGCATTCCCGGCTGGCCGGCGATCGTCTGGGGCACCTGGGCGCAGAACCTCGCCGCCAGCGCCGGCGTGGTCAAAGGCGTGCGCGTGGGCGTCAACGACACCGCGTACGGATACGGCCTCGAGATCGGCGATGCGAAGCAGATCGTGCGCGTCGGTCTGGCGTGGGAGTATGTCGGGGCGAACGCCGTTCCGGCTCTGTACACCGACAGCGACACCTTCGACGGTCTGACCAACCGCCAGGGCTGGGCGCTCTACGGATCGCGCGAGATCGCGACCAACACCGAGGTGAAGCTCTCGCTCTGGGACGAGCGGCCGATCAACACCACCGCGAGCGGCGCGGGCAACGGGCCGTTCAACATCTCGACGACGACTGACTCACAGGCGACTCGCTATCGCCTGCAGGCGGACCTGAACTACAAGTTCTAGGCAGGGAGCGGCAGCCAGACACTGAACACCGTCCCGCGGCCGAGCTCCGAGCGTACCTCGATCTCGCCGCCGTGGCGCTGGACGATCTCGTAGCAGATCGCGAGGCCCAGGCCCGTCCCCTTGCCGACCGGCTTGGTGGTGAAGAAGGGATCGAAGACGCGCGCCAGGTTCGCGGGCGCGATGCCGCCGCCGTCGTCGGCGACCTCGACGCGCGCGCGCTCGCCCTCGAGCGAGGTCGAGATGCGGATCGTGCCGGAGTCACCGATCGCGTCCGCGGCGTTCAGCAGCAGGTTGAGAAACACCTGCTCGAGCTCGCGCGGCGCGCACTCGATCGGCGGCACCTCGCCCGCGCTGCGCTCGAGGCGGATGCCGGCGCGCAACCGCGGCCGCGCCATGCGCTGCGCCGCGTCCAGCACGAGATCGAGCTGCGCCGCTTCGCGCGCGCCGCCGTCGTCGTGCGTGAAGCGGCCGATCTGCTGCACGATCGAAGCGATCCGCTCGATCCCCTCGAGTGACTCGTCGATCAGCTCGGCGCCGTCGGCGAACAGGCGGCTCTTCTCGTCGCTCGCCTCGCCGGCGGAGAGCAGCGTCACGGCGTTGGCCCAGTATTCGCGCAGCAGCAACATGTTCGAGCGCACGTAGGCCGTGGGGTTGTTCACCTCGTGCGCGACGCCCGCGGCGAGCTGGCCGACCGCGACCATGCGGCCCGAGAGCACGAGCCTCTGCTGGAGCGCCTCGATCTCGCGCAGGTCGCGCACGACGACCGCCAGGCCCATGTCGACGCCGCGCCCGTCGCGCAGCAGGGTCGCGGTGACCGACACCGGAATGCGCTGCTCGCCCGGCCCGAACAGCCAGGCCCGCAGCTCCTCGACTTCGACCACCGGCTCGACGAGCGGCAGCGAGAGCAGCTCGCCGATGCGCAGTGACTCGACCGCTTCGCGCGGCCGGCCCAGCATGCGCGCGAGTCCCGCGTTCACCGAGCGGATGCGCCCGTCGAGCCGCAGCAGCGCGAGCCCCTCGCTCATGGTCGCGGTGATCTGCGCCGCGAACGTGCCGGGCGAGAGGATCGAGTAGCCGAAGCGGTGCAGGCTCCAGGCGCAGACGATCCCCATCAGCGCGTACGAGGTCGTCGCGAGCTGCGGCACGCGGATCCCGAGCCACGGAAGCGCGCCGTCCGTGAGTCCGCCGATCGTCAAGAGCTGGCTGATGCCCGCCCCGATCCAGAGACCCTGGCTGCGCTCGCTCTCGAGCGTGCTGGAGCGGTACGCGCGGGTCGCCACGCTGAGCGCGCACACGAACGACGTGACCGTGACTGCGAAGCTTGCGGCGTATGCCGGGCCGAACTCGTACGCCCAGCCCCACGACGTCCGCACCACGCCGCGGTGCACCCACGGCGTCCACAGGTCGAGCGCGATGAACAGCGCGGCGAGCGCGGCAAAGACCGGCAGGGCGCGGCGCAGCCGAGGCGCAGGCGCGCCAGTCACGTCGAGCATGAAGCGCGCGGTGAGTGGGCCGAGCGGCGCCCAGCCGATCGAGGACAGGCGCACGAGCTGCAGCGCGTAGCCCGGGTCGCGGGTCGCGCTCCACAGGAGCTGGCAGCTCGCCCAGATCGCGCCGCCGTAGAGCAGCATCGCCGCCGTGCGATTGCCGCGATCCGCCGGATCCCGCGCGAGGATCGTCGTGGCGCAGACGAGCAGCGCGCACAGATCGAGGAGCTGGAGCGCCGTGAATGCGTGCATGCTTCCGTCCCGGTCCGCGCATCGGCAGCGCTCGGTGTAGACTTGCGCGACTCACAGAGAGGAGCCCGACGTGGCGGCAGATCTGGTTCGCTTCGAGCTGCGCGAGCATGTGGCGGAGGTGACGCTCGCGCGCGCCGAGAGTCGAAACGCCCTGAACTGGGAGGCGTACCGGCAGCTCGAGGCCGCCTTCCGCGGCGCGCAGTCCGATCCCGAGGTGCGCTGCGTGCTGTTGACCGGCGCCGACCCCGCCTTCTGCTCCGGCGACGACGTGAAGGAGATCATGGCGGGCGCGGCGCGCGAGACCACGGTCGCGGCGCTCCGCCAGGTGCGCCCGCGCGCGACGCCCGCCGCGATCGCGGTGCTCGAATGCGACCGGCCGGTGGTCGCCGCGGTGAACGGCGCCGCCGTCGGCTGGGGCATGGACCTGACACTGTTCTGTGACATCCGCATCGCTTCGGAGCGCGCGAAGTTCGGCGAGCTGTTCATCAAGCGCGGCCTGGTCTCGGACATCGGCGGCCTGTACCGACTGCCGCGCATCGTGGGCCCGTCGAAGGCCGCCGAGCTGCTGTTCACGGGCGACGTGATCGACGCGAAAGAGGCCGAGCGCATCGGACTGGTCTCCCAAGTCGTGCCTCACGAGTCACTCATGCCGACCGCGCGGGCGCTCGCGGCGAAGATCGCCGCCAACCCGCCGCTCGCCCTGCGCTACATGAAGGAAGGCCTGCGCCGCGCCCAGCAGAGCGATCCCCACGAGCTCGGCGCCTGGGTGAGTCAGACGCTCGCCACGCTCTTCCAGACCGAAGACCACCGCGAGGGCGTGCGCGCCTTCCTCGAGAAGCGACAGCCCGAATTCAAGGGCCGCTGACCGCCGCGTGTCCGCCGCAAGGCGCCAGCCGCGCAGCGAGGCGCAGCCGAGCGAAGGCCGGAGGGCGCGGCCGCCCGCGCCCGTTCCCGGCTAAGACACAGAGGCGGAGCGCACCGCGCTCCGCATCGCGTCGATGCTCCGGACGTAGGCGATGAACAGCAGCACCGCGGAGACGGCCAGGACGAAGCCGAGGACCGTGTTCGCAAACACGTCGTACAGGCCGTGGAGCAGCGCCGCGATCGCGATTCCCGCGAAGATCAGCGCGCGGCGCAGGCGGGGTGTCTCGACGCCGAGCGCGATGAACAGGCCCGCGATTCCCGAGAACACCGCGTGCAGCAGCGGCAAGGTGATCAGCCGAGTGAGCTGAACGACCATGTACACGCCGAGCGGCATGTCTCCGCGCACGACGTTCTGCGCGTAGAAGATCGAGTAGGCGACGGCCTCCGAGACTCCGAACGCGAAGCCCGAGACACAGCCCAGATATGTGATCTCGCGCACCGTCCCGGGCTCGCGACTGCGCACGAACATCCAGAGCAGCGGGATCGCCTTGACCAGCTCTTCGGACACGCCGACGCCGAGCACGGTGCCCACCAGGCGGCGCAGGAAGCCGGCGTCCTGCGCGGCGCCGACCAGCTGCCGCAGCCCCGGCAGCGTGTTCAGCAGGCCGACGAGAAACACCCCGGTGATCGACGTGAAGAGTGACACGCGCGCGATGTCGAGCACGCCGATGCGCTCGGGCCGCACGAAGAGCCAGATCACCAGGCCCCACGTCGTCGCGAAGTAGATCGCGAACAGGTAAGTCACGTCGCGAAAATCCGAGTGCGCAACGCTGGTCCAGCCGACCAGAAACAGCGGGAACAAGGTGAAGAACAGGAACCACTGCACACTGCGGATGGTCCACGGCCGATCGAAGCGCCAGACCGAGATCGGCACGAGCGTGCTGAAGCCCAGCCGCGCGAGCTGCCCGGCGATTCCCGTGCTCGGCGCGCCGACGTCTTCTGGATCCGCGCTCACGCCGAGAAGACTAGCAAGTCGGGCGCTGGAACCCGCCGCGCTTCTCGTTCAGAATCGGCGCCATGAAAGCCATCGTCTACCACGGCAAGACGGACTTCCGGTACGAGAACGCCCCCGACCCGCGGCTCGAGAGTGACACCGACGCGATCGTGCGCATCTCGGAGACGGCCATCTGCGGCTCCGACTTGCACCTGTGGCACGGCGGGCTGCCCGAGGGAATCGGAGCCGCCGGTGGCTTCGCGGTCGGCCACGAGTTCATGGGCGTGGTCGAGGCGGTCGGCAAGGGCGTGCAGGGCGTGAAGAAGGGCGACCGCGTGCTGACCTCGTGCACGGTCGGCTGCGGCAACTGCGCCATGTGCCGGCGCGGCGTGTACAGCGGCTGCAAGGTCATGACCGGCGGCGGCGGCGCGAGCAACGTGTTCGGCTTCTCGAGCGCGCTGCCGGGCGGACAGGCCGAGGCGGCGCGCGTTCCCTTCGCCGACACCAATCTGTTTCAGGTGCCGCCGGACATGTCGGACGATCAAGCGCTGTTCCTGACCGACATTCTGCCGACCGGCTACATGGGCGCCGAGTTCGCGGAAGTGAGTCCCGGCGACACGGTCGTGGTGTTCGGCTGCGGGCCGGTCGGCACCTTCGCGCAGATGTGCTCGCTCTTGCGCGGCGCGGCGCGCGTGATCGCGGTGGACCTGGACGACGGCCGGCTCGAGCGCGCGCGCCAGCTCGGCTGCGACGCGGTGAACCCGACCCGGCAGAACCTGGGCGAGCGCGTGCTCGAGCTGACCCACGGCGTCGGCGCAGACGCGTCGATCGAGGCGGTCGGCCGCGAGGACCTGATCACGCAGGCCGCCATGGTGACTCGCCCCGGCGGCCGCGTCGCGGTGATCGGCGTGCTGACCACACCGACCGCCAACCTGCCCTGGTTCCTGATGTTCCTGAAGAACCTGACCGTGCGCACGGGCCTGGTGAATCCGCAGATCTTCATCCCGAAGCTGCTTCCGCTGATCGAGCAGGGCCGGCTCGACCCGACCGTCATCATCAGTCACCGGCTGCCACTCAAGGACGGACCGAACGGCTACGAGATCTTCGCGGGTCACAAGGAGAACGTGCTGAAGGTCGTGCTGAAGCCATGAGCGAGCTCGAGGCGCTCTTCTCGCTGCGCGGCCAGGTCGCCCTGGTAACCGGCGCGTCGAGCGGTCTCTCGGCGCAAGTCGCGCGCGCGCTCGCCAAGGCCGGCGCGAGCCTGGGCCTGGTCGCGCGGCGCAAGGACCGGCTCGAGTCACTCGCCCAGGAGCTGCGCGCCAAGGGCGTGCGCACCTGCGTCGCGCCCGCCGACGTGACCGTGACCGAGCAGCTGCGCGCGGCGATCGACCAGGTCGAAGCCGAGCTCGGCCCGCTCGACATCCTGGTGAACGGCGCGGGCATCGCGCCGCTCGGCCGCGCCGAGAAACACACCCGCGCAAAGTGGGACTCCGCCATCGCGCTGAATCTCACCGCGTGCTGGGAAGGATCGCAGCTCGTCGCGCAGCGCTGGATCGAACGCGGCCGCGGCGGCCGCATCATCCAGCTCTCGTCGGTGATCGGTTTCGGCGCAAACCCCGTCCACCGCTCCGTCGGCTACGCCGCCACGAAGGGGGCGCTCAACAACCTGACCCGCCAGCTCGCGATCGAGTGGGGCAAGTTCGGCATCCTCGTCAACGCGCTCGCCCCCGCCTACTTCCCCACCGAGATGACGACCGACCCGCGCACGGGCCAAGTCCCGCCCGAGCAGCTCGCGATCATGCACCAGTTCACGCCGCTCGGGAGAGTCGGGAGGCTCGAAGAGATCGAGACTGCTGCGCTGTTTCTGGCGTCGCCGGCGTCGAGCTATGTGACTGGCTCGGTCGTCACCGTCGATGGGGGGTGGACGGCGTGGTAGCGCACCCTAGAACGCGATCCACGCCTCGAGAAAGATCGTGTCGTTGTCGGTCGCATCCCGACCGGTGCCGTCGAAGTTCTTCTTCGCGCCGTTGAACTGATTGTAGAGCGTGTACTGGAGTGAGAACTTCACGTTGCTCGCCGGCCAGAAGCTCGGCCCGCCCAGCTTGTTGAGCGGGAGCCAGTTCGCCTGGAAGACCCAGCCGTCGCTGCCGGGGCGTCCCGTGCTCGTTCCGTAGAGCAGCGCATCGCGTCCGCCCTGCGTGTCGAAGTACTGGATGTCGACGCCGTAGGTCTTGTCGTAGAGGTACGAGCCCGTGAGCGAGGCGGTCCAGAGATAGTTCGACGAGTGAGTCGACCCGCCGAGCTGCTGCGTCGCGCGCAGATCCTGACTCTGGTGCAGCCAGTTCACGAGCACCGTGACGTCGTGGTAGGCGGTGAGGTACTGATACTGGATGTCGACCCCCGTGTTCGTGATGCTGTCGTGCCCCGCGGACTTCACGGTCCCGGGAAAGACGTGGGCGGCGAGACCGTAGGTCCCGACCTCGACGTTGTGCTCGCCGAAGCTGCGCTCGTATGCGACCCGCCAGTACGGTGCGAAGTCGTCGAGCTCGGTCTCTCCGGTCGGGTCGACGCCCAGGTTGCGCTGAGTGTCTGCCGAGAGATGGTGGTACAGACCGCCCTCGATGTAGAGCTGGTTCGCGATCATCGTGTAGGCACCGAATCCGAACACCTGCTGTGAGAGGCCGCCGGCGAGAAGCGGCGCCGCGGCGGGGGCGGGCGCGAGCGCAGAGCCCGAGAACGGGTAGCCCCAGGCCGGCGTCGTGTTCCAGAGGTCCTGCATCGTCGGGTTGTTGTTCAGATAGCCACCGACCACCAGGTCGGTGTCTCCGACCTTCAGCGTGTTCGCAGCGCGGATCTCCATGTTGTCCCAGGCCCATGCGTCCCCGACGCCGTCCCAGGTTCCCTGCAGAAACACGCCGACCTTGTTGAGCACGTCACCGACCGTCTCGCCGGTGAGCTTCTCGGCGTACGGCCCGAGCAAGCGCCCCGCGTAGAACAGGCTGATCTGGTTCACGGAGACGTTGTTGTTCTCCTCGAAGCCGGGCGGGATGTCCGCCTCCGGCTGAGCCTTGCGCGTGTGAGTGAAGCCCGGCGCGCCCTGGAGCATCGCGGCGACCGGCGGGAGCTCGGTCTGTTCGGCGCTCAAGGTGTACCCGTTCAGCTTGAACTGGCGACCGAACGGAGTGAGCTGCGGAAACGCCGTGTGACACATCGCGCACGGAAGCGAGGTCTGTCGCGCGAAGCTCGGCACCGCGCGCGCCTCGGCCTCGAGCAGCACGAGCACGACGGCGACGAAGATCCCGAACCCGAGCCAGCGCGGCGCAATGCGGCGACACCACCCGATCATTCCCGACCCCTCTCTGAGTCCCCGGGCGCCTAGTGCAACGCGAGTGCCAGCGCAGGGGCGAGATACTCTCATCGGCGCGCGAGCCCTTCCTTTTCCCTGTGCGGCGTTCCGCCTCGGCTCGGCCAGGAATGAGGATCTTCGCCTCAGCGTTGGCGCGGCTTGTCGCTCCCCATCATACTGGCTCCCCATGCCCGGCAACCGCTTCTACATCACGACGGCCATCCCGTACGTGAACGCGCCGCCGCACGTGGGGCACGCGCTCGAGTTCGTGCAGACGGACGTGCTGGCGCGGCACGCGAGGCTGCGCGGGCGCGAGGTGCGCTTCCTGACGGGCAGCGACGACAACGCGCTGAAGAACGTGCAGTCGGCGCAGGCGATCGGCATGGACGTGGGAGAGTTCGTGCAGCGCAACGCCCAGCGCTTCGCGGATCTGCACGAGGGCCTCGATCTCTCGAACGACGACTTCATCCGCACGGCTGCGGATCCGCGGCACCGGCCTGGGGTCGAGAAGCTGTGGCGCGCGTGCGCGGACGCGGGCGACGTGTACACGAAGAACTACGAGGGCCTGTACTGCGTGGGCTGCGAGCAGTTCTACCTTCCCGCGGAGCTCGAGAACGGGAAATGTCCCGAGCATCTCACCGAGCCGACCCTGATCTCGGAAGAGAATTACTTCTTCGCGCTCTCGAAGTACCAGGACCAGCTCCACGACCTGCTCTCGCGCGACGTCGTGCAAGTGTGGCCTGTGTCTCGCAAGAACGAGATGGTGCGCTTCGTCGAGCGCGGGCTCGCCGACTTCAGTATCTCGCGCTCGGCCGAGCGCGCGCGCGGCTGGGGCATCCCGGTGCCGGACGACGAGTCACAGATCATGTACGTCTGGTTCGACGCGCTCGGAAACTACATCAGCGCGCTCGGCTACGGCGGCGCGGACGAGTCGGGCTACCGGCGCTGGTGGCTCGAGAACGAGAACCGCGTGCACGTGATCGGCAAGGGCATCCTGCGCTTCCACGCGATCTACTGGCCGGCGCTGCTGCTCTCGGCGAAGCAGCCGCTGCCGAGGCTGATCTTCGTGCACGACTATCTCACGGTCGACGGCCAGAAGATCTCGAAGTCACTCGGCAACACCGCCGATCCCTTCGCACTCGCCGAGCGCTTCGGCCGCGACGCCCTGCGCTGGTGGCTGCTGCGCGACGTGCCGCAGACGGGCGATGCGGACTTCAGCGTCGCGCGCCTGATCCAGCGCGCGAACGAGGACCTCGCGAACGACCTCGGGAACCTGCTGCACCGGACGACCGCGATGCTGGTGCGCTACCGCGGCGGCGTGGTCCCGGCGGGCGCGTGGGACCCCGACGCGGCCAAGATGGAGCGCGAGATCCCGACAGTGTCCGCGCGCGTAGACGAGTGTCTCGCGGACTTCGACTTCCGCGGCGCGCTCGACGCGATCTGGAGCCTGGTCTCCGAGGCGAACAAGTTCATCGAGCGGCGCAAGCCGTGGGAGCTGTACAAGGCCGAGCAGGCGGGCGGCGCGACCGCCGCGCTCGATGCCGTCTTCCACTCCCTATTCTCGACCCTGCGCGTGGTGGCGCGCGAGCTCGCGCCGTTCATCCCCGGCGCCGCGGCCGAGATGAGCGCGCGCCTCGCGCGCACGGCGGTCAGCGGCGAGAAGCCGCTCTTCCAGCGCATCGAGAGCTGAGCGCGAGCGCGACCAGCAGCAGCGCGCCGACCGCGGGCTCGGGCACCGCCTGCGCCGCAAGCGCCGATGAAGCCGTGCACGCGCGTCGTCGGGTGCACCGTGTCCCAGAACAGGTGCTGGTCGGGATTCGCGCACACCACCGCCGAGGCTCCGCTCCCCGTCTTGCAAGGGTTCGTGACGTCGGTGAGTCCGTAGGCCGTCGGGCTCGCGACGATCGCCTGGAACAGCGAGTAGGTGTCCAGCCGGTAGATGGTGATGCCGAGCGAGCTCGCGAGCGGCGCGAGCTGCGCGTCGAGCTCGCCGTTGAAGTACTGAGTCAGCTGGTTCGCCGCGCTGGGGTCCGCGCCGAGCTGGGCCGAGATCGGGAACAGGCCGCCGTTCGGCAGGTTCGGCACCAGGAAATACTGCGCGCCCGCGCCCGCGAGCTGCATGACTGCGCTCGCGATGTTCGCGGCCGCCTGCGCGGCTCCCGCGACCGGGTCGGTGCCGCTGATCGCGCTCTGGATGGCGTCGTTGCCGCCCGCCCAGACCGTGAAGAGGGTCGCGCTGCCCAGGCTGACCGGCGCGGAGGTGAAGCCGGCGACCTGCGTGAGCAGGCCCGTCGTCACGCCGCCCAGACCCGTGGTGCCCGAGGTCGCGCCGCCGATCGCGTAGTCGCGGGTGCTGGCCGGCGCGATCCCCAGCGAGCCGGCGAGATACTCCTCCCAGACCGGGCCGTTCGAAAAGCGCCCGCCATAGCTCGGCGGCGTGGCCGGCCCGCTGCCTGTGTCCGACAGACTGTCGCCGAACGAGATGAGTGAGTCGAACGAGGCCCCGAGCGCGGTCCGACCAGCCGACAGCAGGAGCACGAGCGCGGCATGGATCCCCCCGTTGGCGGGGGAATACGGCGCGAGCACAGAGGGCGGATTCGCCGGAGAACGGATGGCGAAGGCGAGTCAGTGCAGGCGCACGCTGCTGACCGAGAGACCGTGTCTGAGCTTCGCGTCCGACTCGGGCACCGCGACCTCGTTCCCGGTGTCGAAGCGCACCGCGTGCTGGTGGCTCCAGTCGACGAACGCGGAGCCGATCTCGTCGATCGCGCGCACCGGCCGGTTCGGATCGTCCTCCCAGTGGGGGTAGTCGCCGCGGTCCTCGCTCCAGCGGTGGATGAAGTAGCCGATGCCGGCCGCGTCGCCGTTCGCGCGGTAGCCCGCGTAGTACAGCGGTGTCAGCGTCTGCAGGTCCAGGTACCACACGAAGCGACTCGTGCCGTCGTCGAGCTGACCCTCTCGCAGCTTGCCCTCGAGCTCGATCGCGCGCCGCAGCTCCCAGCGGTCGTCGGCGAACGAGATACCCCACGGCCCGTAGCTGCGCGTCTTGTCGACCGGCCAGGTGCTCTTCGCCGCGTTGATCGGCGCGAGCAGATCGGCGACCGCGACCACCTTCCAGTCGTACAGCGGCGGCTCGTCGCCGTGCGTGAACAGGCCCGCGCCGATCGCGGCGTCGACCAGACACCCGGTGAGCGCGCCGTCCTCGTCGAGTGGCGGCACGCGCTCCATCTTGCGCGAGTAACTCGAGCCCTCGAACAGGTCGGGCTTTCCGGCCCCATTCTGATATTGGCGAAACACACAGTCCTTGCCGGTGCTGACGTTCTTCGTCGCGCCTCCCGCGGCCCACGCGGCGGAGATTCCCGCGGGGTAGACGTACGCGTCGCCGGGCCGGTCGGCGCGCCCGGCGATCCGCACGAAGAAGTGGTCGCCGCGCCACTGCTCGGCGACGCCCTGGTCGTTCACGACGCTGAGCTGGTGCTCGCCGAAGCGGCCGGCGCCCTGATAGCGGTAGGCCATGTTCCACGCCCACTTCAGGCCCGCGCGCGGATCGTCGGCCGCGATCGTCTCCGGCGGAAACGGCAGCCCGGCCAGCGCCCCGGCGAGCTTCGCGTCGGCCTGCAGAGTGACTCGCCCGTGCAGCTCGCGCGTGGCCTTCTGGAAGAACTCGGGCGGCGCGTAGTCCCGGTAGCACGGGCCGATCTCCATGTGCATGCCGTCGTAGAAGAAGCGCTCGCGCTTCGCCCAGATCTCGGGCGGCACGTAGTCGCGGAGGCGCTCCGCCTGCGCGAAGTCGATCGCGCCGCCCGGTGCCGGAGCCGCGGTCGCCGGGGCGTCCTTCGCAGCGACCGGATGCAGCAAGCGGGGCGGCTCACTCGCGCAGGCGCCGGGCGCCGGCACGCGCCACGGATCACTCGCCGGATCGGCGCTCGCGACTCGCGCGAACGCCGCGAACACGAAGACGGCGCGCCGGAGATTCATCGCCCGATTCTATCTGCCTCGGCGCGGGGGCGTGTCAGAATCCCGAGCCATGGCGACTTCGCTCGGCCGCAGGCTCGCCGCGAGCGCGCTCGCGCTCTCGTGCGCGGCGGCTCCGAAGCAGCGCGCCGGCGACGCGCTGCCGGGGGCGAGTGAGATTCCGCAAGTGAGTGGCTCGCGCGGCGAGAGCGACGACGGCTTCCTCCAGCCGAACGCGGAAGACAGCGACGGCACGCCGATGTACGTGCACTACACGGCCGAGGACATGCCGCTGCGCGTCGACGTGCAGCTGCCGAAGCTCGCCGCGCGTTACGCGAGCCGCGAACAGACCGACGCCGCGGTGCTCGAGGCGATCCGCGGCTGGGAAGCCGCGATCCAGCCGAGCGTGCCCTGGTTCAAGCTCGAGATCGTGCGCGGCGAGCGCGACGCGGACATCGAGGTCCAGTGGAAGTCGCGAATCACCGGAGACGCGTCCGGCTGGGGCGGGCTCGGCTGGTCGACCGTCGGCGGGCGAATCCGCGTGCGCGGCCGGCTCGAGTACGCCACGAAGCCCTGTCTCGCGATCGAGTGCCAGCTCGACCTCGGCCAGCTCAAGCTGATCGTGACTCACGAGTTCGGCCACACGCTCGGGCTGATGCACTGTCTGGACTGCGACTCGGCCATGAACTACTCGTGGGAGACCCGCGAGCGCGTGCTGATCACCGAGGTCGACCTGCGCACGATCCGCGCGCTCTACGCGCTGCCCAACGGCACGCGCGTCGACGGAACGCTGGCGCGCTCGCTGCGGCCGGTGCCGCGCTAGTAAGTCCCGCCGAGCTTCGCGTGGTCCCACGAGACCGTGCGCTCGGGCTTCACGCGGATCACGAAGCGCTTCTCGGCGTTCTTGCGCATCGCGTCCTGGACCTGCTTCGCGGAGGCTGGATCCACCGGAAGGCCGTCGCCGCGCCCGCCCGCGCGCAGGAGCGTGTCGCAGACGAGCTGGAAGTCGTCGACCAGCTCCGCCGCGCCGTAGAACACGACCCCTTTCAGCTCGGCGTATTCCGTGCCGCTCTCGCAGAGCAGTGACACGCGCGGGTCGCGCTGGATGTTCAGGATCTTCTGACTCGTCCGATAGGTCGCCATGCGGATCGAGCCGTCGGGATCGCGCGTGAACCACATGGGCATCGGGTGCGGGAAGCCGCCGGGGCCGTTCGAGACGATCGTCATCGTCTTCTTGGATTCGAGAAAGCGGCGCACCTCGTCGTCGGTCATTGCGATCTGATCGCGTCTGGACATGGGGCCATGTTACCGCGCGGCTTGCGGCAATTTCTCGGCGGTGCTCTCCTAGTCCGATGCTCTCGATCGATCTCTCGGGCAAGCGCGCGTTCGTCGCCGGCATCGCCGACGACTGGGGCTTCGGCTTCGCGATCGCCCGGCGACTGGCCGAAGCCGGCGCCTCGGTCTGCGCGGGCACCTGGCCGCCCGCCTACGGGATCTTCACCAAGATGCTCGAGCGCGGAAAGATCTCCGAGTCGCTGCAGCTGAAGTCGGGCGGGACGCTCGCCTTCGAGCGCATCCTGCCGCTCGACGCCGAATGGGACCAGCTCGCCGACGTGCCGACCGAGGTGCGCGAGAACCGCCGCTACAAGGAGCACGACGACTTCACGATCCAGGGCGTCGCGAATCGACTCACCGCCGAGTTCGGCCCCACTCCGATCGACATCGTCGTGCACAGCATCGCGAACGGCTCGGAGGTGAAGAACCCGCTGCTCGACACGAGCCGGCGCGGGTATCTGTCGGCGCTCTCGGCGAGCGCGTACTCGTTCGTGTCACTCGTGCAGCGCTTCGGCCCGCTCTTGCGGCCCGGCGGCGCGTTCCTGTCGCTGACCTATTTGGCCAGCGAGCGGGTGATTCCCGGCTACGGCGGCGGCATGTCGTCCGCGAAGGCGGCGCTCGAGAGCGACACGCGCACCTTGGCCTTCGAGGCGGGCCGGCGCTTCGGCGCGCGCGTCAACGCGATCTCGGCGGGGCCCTGGGCATCGCGCGCGGCGTCGGCGATCGGCTTCATCGAGAAGATGATCGAGTACGCTCGAGAGAACTCACCGCTGCCCGAGGCGATCGACGCCGACGAGGTCGGGACCACCGCCGCA
>JBIOJK010000025.1:0-33648 GCA_044450765.1 Myxococcota bacterium
CGCGCGCTGGGCTTCCGCCACGTCGAGAGCGGGCCGCTCGTGCGCAGCTCGTTCCGCGCCGATACGGCGCTGGACCTTCTCTCCCCCCTCCGAGGCGCGTCGTGATGAAGTTCGAGAAGCTGGAGCGGCTGCCCCCCTACGAGCTCGCCATCGTGAACGATCTGAAGGCGCGCGCGCGGCGCGCGGGCGAGGACGTGGTCGACCTCGGCTTCGGGAATCCGAATCACCCGACGCCGCCGCATGTGGTCGAGAAGCTCGTGGAGGCCGCGCGCGACCCGCGCAATCACCACTACTCCGCGTCGCGCGGGCTGCCGAACCTGCGCCGCGCGATGGCGCGCTGGTACCAGCGCCGCTACGCCGTCGAGCTCGACCCCGAGACGCAGGTGATCTCGACGATCGGCGCGAAGGAGGGACTCTCTCACTTCGTGATCGCCTCGATCCAGCGCGGCGACACAGTTCTGTGTCCCGATCCGTGCTACCCGATCCACAGCTTCTCGGTGCTGATCGCCGGCGGCGACATCCGCCGCGTCCCGCTGCACCCGCTCGACGGTCTCCTGGGCCGCCTCGAAGAGGCGACCCAGGCGAGCTGGCCGCGGCCGAAGATGCTGATCGCGTCGTTTCCGCACAACCCGACGACGGCGACCGTGGACCTGGCCTATCTCGCTCGGCTGGTCGATTTCTGCCGCCGCAGCGATCTCGTCCTCGTGCACGACCTCGCGTACGCGGAGATCTGTTTCGACGGCTACGTGCCGCCGAGCGTGCTCCAGGTGCCGGGCGCGTTCGACTGCGCGATCGAATTCACGTCGCTCTCGAAGTCCCACGCCATGGCGGGCTGGCGCGTCGGCTTCGCCGCGGGCAACCCGGAGCTGATCCGCGTGCTCGGGCGCGTGAAGAGCTATCTCGACTACGGCACGTTCCAGCCGATCCAGATCGCGACGATCATCGCGCTCGACGGTCCGCAGGACTTCGTGGCGGAGATCGTCGAGGACTACCGGCAGCGGCGGAACGCGCTGGTCGACGGGCTCGAGCAGGCGAGCTGGAAGATCGAGAAGCCGCTCGGGACGATGTTCGTCTGGGCGCCGGTGCCGGAGCGCTTCGCGAGCCTCGGCTCGCTCGAGTTCTCGAAGCTCCTGCTCGAGAAGGCGGACGTCGCGGTCGCGCCCGGCGTCGGCTTCGGGCCGGCAGGCGAGGGCTTCGTGCGCTTCGCGCTGGTCGAGAACACGCACCGCATCCGCCAGGCGGTGCGCAGCATGCGCAAGCTGCTCCGCGATGGCTGAGCGCGCCATGCGGATCGGCCTGGTCGGGCTCGGGACGATCGGGACCGGGGTCGTGCGCGCGCTCCAGAGTCACGCTGCGCTGATCGCCGAGAGACTCGGCTTCCCGCTCGAGCTCGCGCGCATCGCGGACATCGACCTCGAGCGCGACCGCGGGGTGGAGCTCACCGGCGTTCGGCTGACGCGCGACTGGCGAGAGCTCGTGAACGATCCCGAGATCGATCTGGTCGTCGAGCTGGTCGGCGGCACGCGGGTCGCGAAGGACGTCGTGCTCGCGGCGCTCGATGCCGGCAAGCACGTCGTCACCGCGAACAAGGCGCTGCTCGCGACTCACGGCGCGGAGATCTACTCGCTCGCGGCTTCGAAGCACACCGAGATCGCCTTCGAGGCCAGCGTCGGCGGGACGATCCCCGTGCTGCGGGCGCTGCGCGAGGGACTCTGCGCGGATCGCGTGCTGGCGCTGCACGGAATCGTGAACGGCACCTGCAACTTCATCCTGACTCAGATGGAGGCGAACGGCGAGCCGTACGAGGTGTGTCTGAAGCGCGCGCAGGAGCTCGGCTTCGCGGAGCCCGACCCGAGCTTCGACGTCGACGGCGTCGACTCGGCGCACAAGCTCGTGATCCTCGCCGGCCTGGCCTTCGGGGTGCGCCTGGCGCCGGACGCGTTCCCGATCGACGGGATCCGCCGCATCGTGCCCGCCGACGTCGAGTACGCGCGGCGGATCGGCCTGCGCATCAAGCTGCTCGCCGTCGCGAAGCGCGTCGCTTCCGGCGTCGAAGCGCGCGTGCACCCGACGATGATCCCGCGCGAGAGCGTGCTGGCCGGGGTCGACGGGTCGATGAACGCGATCGAGGTGCGCGGCGAGCTCTCGGGCCCGACCCTGTACTACGGCGCCGGTGCGGGCGCGCTGCCCACGGCCAGCGCGGTGCTCGCCGACTTGATGGAGCTGGCGCGCGCGCGCAGGCTCGGCGTGGCCGGCCGCGTCCCGCCGCTCGGCACGCCCGAGCCGAGCGACGCCGTGCTGTGCAAGCCGGGTGAGGAGCGCGGCGAGTACTACGTGCGCTTCACCGCGCTCGACAAACCCGGCGTCCTGTCGCGGATCACGGGGGCGCTCGGCGCGCGCGGCATCAGCATCGCCAGCGTCCTGCAGGAGGAGCGCCACGAGTCGCGCGCCGTGCCGATCGTGCTCACCGTGCACGAGGCGCGGCAGGCGGATCTGGACGCGGCGCTCGCCGAGATCGCGCGCTTGCCCGAAGTGGTCGCGCCGGCGCAGAAGATCCGGATCGAACGGGAGCTCTGACATGACTCCGAGCCGTCCGCAGAAGTACGACGCCTGGTTCGAGTGCGCTCGCGGCTGCGAGGGCCGCTGGGAGCTCACCGAAGTCATCTACAAGTGTCCGCACTGCGGCGGTCTGCTCACCGTGCAGCACGACCTCGAGCGGCTCAAGCGCACGCCGCCGCAGAAGTGGATGAAGATCTTCGAGTCACGTGCCCACTCGACCGAGTGGCCCTACGGCTCGGGCGTCTGGGGCAAGCGCGAGCTCGTGTGTCCCGTCGTCGCCGAAGAGAACGTCGTGTCGATGTTCGAGGGCCACACCAATCTGTTCTGGGCCAAGCGCCTGGGCGAGAAGCTCGGGGTCGAGGATCTCTGGGTGAAGCAGTGCGGCAACACGCACACCGGGAGCTTCAAGGATCTCGGCATGACCGTGCTCGTCTCGGTCGTGAACGAGATGATCAAGCGCGGCGTCGGCGTGCGCGCCGTCGCGTGCGCCTCGACCGGCGACACCTCGGCTGCGCTCGCGGCCTATGCCGCGTATGCGGGCATTCCCGCGGTGGTGCTGCTGCCGCGCGACAAGGTGTCGATCGCGCAGCTCGTGCAGCCCGTCGCGAACGGCGCGATCACGCTCTCTCTCGAGACTGACTTCGACGGCTGCATGGCGATCATCAAGGAGGTCGCCGAGCGCGACGGGATCTATCTCGCGAACTCGATGAACTCACTGCGCATCGAGGGCCAGAAGACGATCGGCATGGAGATCGTGCAGCAATTCGATTGGGAAGTGCCGGACTGGATCGTCATGCCCGTCGGAAACCTCGGCAACGTGGCTTCGCTTGGCAAAGGCCTGCTCGAGTGGCAGGAGCTCGGCATCATCGACCGCTTGCCGCGGATCTGCGCGGCGCAGGCGGCGAACGCGAACCCGCTCTACCTGAGTTACAAGACGGACTACCAGAAGTTCGATCCGGTGCAGGCGCTGCCGACCCAGGCGTCGGCGATCCAGATCGGGAATCCCGTCTCGTTCGAGCGCGCGATCGCGACGCTCAAGCGGTTCGACGGGATCGTCGAGCAGGCGACCGAGGACGAGCTCGCCGACGCCGCCGCGGAAGCGGATCGCACCGGCCTGTACAACTGCCCGCACACGGGCGTGGCGCTGGCGGCGATGAAGAAGCTGATTCGCCGCGGCGAGATCAAGAAAGACCAGCGCGTGGTCGTGATCTCGACCGCGCACGGGCTCAAGTTCACCGACTTCAAGGTTCGCTATCACGCGGCCGAGCTCGCGGGAATCGACTCACGACTCGCGAATCCGCCGATCATCCTGCCTGCGCGCTACGACGCCGTGCGGAGTGAGATCCTCCGCCAGATCGATCTGCGCTTCGGCACATAGAGAGAGGGAATCAATGGCCATGGATCGGAACCTGGCGCTCGAGCTGGTGCGCGCGACGGAAGCGGCGGCGCTCGCGTGCGCGCATCTGATGGGGCGCGGCGACGAGACGGCTGCGGATCAGGCGGCGGTCGACGCGATGCGCACGGCGCTCAACAAGATCGAGATGGACGGCACGATCGTGATCGGCGAGGGCGAGCGCGACGAGGCCCCGATGCTGTTCATCGGCGAGAAGGTGGGCACCGGCAGCGGGCCCAAGATCGAGATCGCGCTCGATCCGCTCGAGGGCACGACCATCTGCGCGACCGGCGGGCAGAATTCCCTCTCCGTGATCGCCGCGGCGGAAGAGGGCGGCTTTCTGCACGCGCCCGACACGTACATGGAGAAGATCGCCGTCGGCCCGTCCGCGCGCGGCGCGATCGACATCGACAAGAGCCCCACGCAGAATCTGAAGAGTATCTCGAAGGCGATGGGCGTCCCCGTTCAGGATCTCACCGTCGTCATCCTCGATCGGCCGAGACACGAGAAGCTGATCGACGAGGTGCGCAAGGTCGGCGCGCGCATCCGGCTGATCAAGGACGGCGACGTGTCCGCGGCGATCGCGACCTGCAGCCGCGCGCATCAGGTGGACGTGCTGATGGGGACCGGCGGCGCGCCGGAGGGCGTGATCGCGGCCGCCGCGCTCCGCTGCCAGGGCGGCGACCTGCAGGGTCGCCTGCGCCCGCGCAACCAGGGCGAGGTGGACCGCGCGCGCGCGATGGGCATGAAGGACGTGAACGCGAAGCTCACGCTCGAGGAGCTCGCGCGCGGCGACGTGCTCTTCGCCGGGACCGGAGTGACCGAGGGCGACTTCCTCAAGGGCGTCCGCTTCCGCGCGGAGGGCGCACTGACTCACTCGGTCGTCATGCGAAGTCACTCGATGACCACGCGCTGGATCGAGGCGGAGCACAACTTCCGCTTCAAGCCGCGCTGAGCGCCGTGTTCACGGGAATCGTCGAGCGGGTCGCGGAGATCACGCGGCTCGATCCGGTCGCGGGGCGCGTCGAGCTCGAGGTCGAAGTCGGCTCGAACATCGCGCGCGAGGTCTCGCTCGGCGACAGCGTCGCGCTCTCCGGGGTTTGCCTCACCGTGGTCGCGGTGCGCGGCGAGCGGCTCGCGTTTCAAGTCGTGCCGGAGTCACTGCGCATGACTTCCCTCGGGAGCCGCAAGGTCGGCGGGGTCCTCAACGTGGAGCGCGCGATGCGCGCCGACGCGCGCCTGGACGGCCACATCGTGCAGGGGCACGTCGACGGGGTCGGCAGCGTGCGCGAGGTGTGCGGCGACGGCGACGACCAGCTGGTTCGCATCGACTGTGCGCAGGACCTCGCGGCGCAGCTCGTGCCGAAGGGGTCGATCGCGGTCGAAGGGGTTTCGCTCACGGCGGTCGAGCCGGACGAAAGTGGCTTTTCTGTGGCGCTGATCCCCCACACGAGAGCGGTCACCACCCTCGGTTCGCTGCGACCCGGCCAGCCCGTCAATCTCGAGCTCGACGTCCTCGGGAAGTACGTGTTCCGCTACCTCTCGCGCATGCGCTCCGCGAATGGTTGACCGCCCGCTGGCAGGGTGAGACACTCGAAAGCGAAACCTTCTTGCGCGCCACCCTGCGGTATCTCCTCGGGAACTCCGCTGGATCAGAACCCCCTGGATCAGAACCTCCCTGGATCAGGAGTCGTCGATGAAGGATCTGGTCGAGATGATCGTGAAGGCCCTGGTCGACCAGCCGGACCTCGTCGAGGTCACTGAGATCAAAGGGAACCACGCCCACGTCATCGAGCTGAACGTCGCGAAGGAGGACCTCGGCAAGGTGATCGGCAAGGGCGGCGCGCACGCCTCCGCGATCCGCACCATCCTGGCGGCCGCGAGCGGCAAGGAGAACAAGCGGTACATCCTCGAGATCATCGAGCACTGAGTGACGCGGCGCGCGCCACGGTGAGCGAACGCGCGCTGCGCAGCGTCGAGGCGCTGCGCCGCGAGGGCGGCGTCGTCGTGGTTCCCGAGGAAGAGCGCGCGGCGCACGCGCTCTGGGTGCAGCGCAGCGAGTGGCTCGAAGCGCTCGCCCGGCGCGAGAACGCCTACACGGCAGGTGAGCGGCTGTGGCGCGCCAGCGAGCAGTGGATCGTCGCGCTCGCCGAGCTGGCGCAGGACCCGAGCGTCATTCTCGCGGAGCTCCCGCTCTGGGCGCGCTTTCTCGACCGACACTCGAGCGTGGCAGTGTCTCCCAGCGGCGACGACACCCGGGTGATCTGGTCCAATGTTCCAGGCTTCGCACCCGACGCTTCCGAATGTGAGTTCCGGCTGGGCGCGCTGCGCGCACTGCTCGCGCGCTGCGCCGGCGACGAGGCGGTCGCAGTGGCGCACGTCGAGTGCGCTGCGCGCGGCGGTGATTGCTGCCGCTTCGAAGTGCTCGACTGGATTCCGTGTCGCGACCGGCGCCACGAGCGCGCGCTGCGCGAAGCGACCCTTCTGGCAGGCGATCTCGAGGGCCGCGAGGCCCTACACCGAAGGTTGTCGGAGCTCGCGCTGCGCTCCGGCTCGTTCCCGGAGACCCGCAACCTGCAGGGCGTGCGCAGCTTCCTCGAAGAGGTGGAGGACATCATCCTGCTCTTCGATCGCGAGCTGGCCGTGCTCGACGCGAACCGCGCCGCGCTGCGCTTCGCCGGGATGTCGCTCGCGGAGCTGCAGGGCACCTCGATGCAGGATCTGCTCGTCGAGTCCTCCTGGCGGACGGTGAGCGATCTCCTGCCGCGCCTGCTCGAAGAGGGGGCGATGCGCAGTCTGCAGCTCGACGTGCACACCCGCCGGGGCGAGGCGACGATCGAGGTCTCGGTGCGGGTCGCGGCGAGCGGCGAGGCGATCGTCTGCATCGCGCGCGACATCACGCGGCGGCTCGGTCTCGAGCGCGAGCTCGCGCGGCGCAACGAGCAGCTCCGCGCCCAGAACGAGCGCATCGCGGACGCCGACCGCCTGAAGTCCGAGTTTCTCGCGAATGTGAGTCACGAGCTGACGACGCCACTCACCAGCATCAAGGGATTCGCGAAGCTGCTGCGCGGCGACGTCGCCGCCGAGCTCGCCGGCGGCGCGCGGCTGGGCGCGGAGCAGCGCGCGGAATTCCTCTCGCTCGTGGAGCGCGAAGCCGCCCGCATGGCGCAGCTGATCCACGGGCTGCTCGAGCTCTCGAATCTCGAGGCAGGCGGCGTCGCGCTGGTGCGCAAGCGCGTCGCGCTCGGCGCCGTGGTCGAGGAGTGTCTGCAGATCCTGAAGCCGCAGCTCGACGACGCGGGGCTCGCGCTCGAGCGCGCGCTCGATCCGGGGTTGCCGCGCGCCTGGCTCGATCCGGATCGCATCAAACAGGTCGTGCTCAACTTGCTCGAGAACGCCGCGAAGTTCAGCTCGCGCGGCGACCGCATCGAAGTGCGCACCCTGGCCGTGGATGGCGCCGTCGAGCTGCGTGTCTCCAACCCGTGTCGGGAGCTCGCGCCCGGCGACCTCGAGCGCATCTTCGCCCGCTTCGTTCAGCGCGACGGTTCGTATTCGCGCAAGTACGGCGGCGTCGGTCTCGGGCTGAACGTCGTGCGCGCAATCGTCGAGCTGCACGGCGGAAGTGCGTGGGCGGAGCTTCCCGAGGCGGGACGCGTGGAGTTCATCGCGCGCTTGCCGCTCGCTGAATAGGCAGCGGATCCCGGGTCGGCACCACTCATCCTTGGCGAAGTTCGGCCGATAAGGGCCCGCGAGGGGATGGAAGGGAGTCGATGGCAAGTTCCATGCAACCCAACGGCGAATTCACCCCCGAAGAGCACCACCGGCGCGGGCTCGCGCTGCTCGAGGCGGGTCACGGACACGAGGGCTTCGAGCACCTGAGCCGCGCCTATCTCATCGATCCGCAGAACGCGCGCTTCCGCTCCTCGTACGCGCTCGCGCTCGCAATCGTCCGAGGACAGTTCCTCGGCGCGGTCGAGCTCGCGCGCGCCGCGGTGCGGCAGGAGTTCTACAACCCGGATCTCTACCTCAACCTCGCGCGCATCTACCTCGCGTTCGACTTCAAGGCCGACGCGATTCGCTTCCTGCGCCGCGGCTTGATGGTCGACCCGGAGAACGTCTCCGTGCACCGGCGACTCGCGGATCTCGGCATTCGGCGCCGACCTCCGATCCGCTTCCTGCCGCGCAATCATGCGGTGAATCGCTTCCTGGGCCGCATGCAAGCGCGCGTGCTCGGGCGCGCGGCGTGGGTCGCGACGCGCATGCAAGGCGCTTGACAGGTATCTGCACACGGATAACTTCGGCCGCCACTCGAGAGTGGAGGCCGTAGTTTTCCGTGGGCAGTGTCATCAAGAAGCGCCGCAAGAAGATGCGCAAGCACAAGTACAAGAAGCTGCGCGCGCGCAATCGACACAAGCGGAACAAGCGCTAGCGAGCTGGAAGATACGTCGCGCGTCCGCGACGTGACACGCACCGGTGACGACCCACCGGTGCGTTTTTTTTGCGGATTCCGTTGACACCTTCGCCGCGCAACGCTTACTGTGTGTGCAACCGATCGCGGGAAGCATTCGTGTTTGCGTCAAGTTGACGACTTCGCGTCCGATACGAAACGCAACTGAGTTCTTGCTCGGTACGTGTCAGAGTCAGCAGAGGGATGCGAACCTGCAGATCTCCGACGGCTCGAACGCGTTGAAAAAAAACGCAAAGTGGGGGTGAGAGTCATGGCAGCTCGGAAGAAGGCCGCGAGCAAGAAGGCGACGCGGCGCAAGAAGGGTGGCCGCAAGAAGGCCACCCGACGGAAGAAGGGAACGCGGCGCAAGAAGTCCATGTGACTTTGCCGCGTACCTGATTCGATAGAAGGCCCCCGTCGCGCTTGAGCGCGACGGGGGCTTCGTCTTTCTCGCCTCTCGCCACCGCGCACCGGGTCGCGCGGCGACTCCTCGCGGAATGGCGGTCGTCGCGAGGCCGACTCGGAGGCCGCTCGTCGCAAGCCGCGCTCACCCAGTGCGCGGTGGCGAGAGGCAAGCCGAGCGGGCGCGCGTCGCGAGCTTGTGAGCGAGGCACGAGGCGCCACGACGAGCAACCTGTCCGTTGCCGAGCGAATCGCGAAGCAGCGCGCCCGCTCGGCGCCGCCGCGGAGGGCGCGCATCGGGGGCTTCTTCTTTTCCATCGTGCTAGTCTCCGCGCGGCTCGAGGAGGCCGGAGCAATGGCGCGGATCACGATCGAAGATTGCACCGAGCGAGTCGGCAATCGCTTCGCGCTGGTGCTGATGGTCACCGTGCGCACCAAGCAGCTGATGCGCGGCGCGAAGGCGCTGGTGAAGTCCACCGAGAACAAGTCGGTGGTGAACGCCCTGCGCGAGGTCGCCGCCGGCCACATCGCAGCCGACGTCGAGAGCGTCGAGCACTAGTCCGCCCGGCGGCCGCGCTCCGTCAGCTGATGGTGACGGGGACGGTGAAGCTGAAGCGTGATCCCTGCCCGATCTCGCTCTGGACCGAGAGCGCGCCGCCCAGCTTCTCGATCAGCGCGCGCGCCAGAGTGAGTCCCAGTCCCGCGCCCCGGTGGCGGCTGTCCGCGGACGAGTCCACGCGGAAGAACTCGTCGAAGATCTGGTCCTGGTCGTCCGGCGCGATCCCGATCCCGGTGTCCGTCACGCTGCACAAGAGCTGGCCGTCCTCGATCGACAGCTCCAGTTCGATCCGGCCGCGCCGCGTGAACTTCGCCGCGTTGTCGAGCAGGTGGAACAGGATCTGGTTCAGCTTGGCGAGATCCGTGCGCACCTTGGGCAGGCTGCCGGGCAGGCGCTTCTCGAGCACGACGTCTGGCTGCAGCGTGTCGCGCACGTTGAAGATCGCTTCCTCGATCACCTCGGCGAGGTTCACGTCCTGAACCTCGACCGCGACCTCGCCCTGCTTCACGCGCCACAGGTCGAGAATGTTCTGCAGCATGCGCATCAGCGCGTTGCCGTCGTCGAGCACGCCGCGCAGCGAGTCGCGCCCCGTCGACGACAGATTCTCGTGCTCGTTCGCGAGCACCGAGATCACGCGCTCGATGATGCTGTTCAGCGGCGCGCGCAGCTCGTAGGACATCGTCTCGATCAAGTCGGCCTTCAGCCGTTCGACGAGAGTGAGTCGCTCCTCGCGCTTGATCAGCTCGATGTCCTGTGCGAGTAGCTGCTCGGAGAGCCGCAGCACCTCGTCCGACGGCTCCTCGGGCGCGCCGCCGCTGCCCGACACCGCGTGGTGGTCGAGCACGAGCGCGATTTGGCGCAGGATCGATTCGATGCCGGCGTTCTGCACGCGCGGCCAAGGGCCCGGACACCCGAGCAGGGCGACTCCCCGCGGCTGTCCGTTGTGTCGGATCGGAAAGCCGTAGACTCCGCCCGCACCGCGCGCCCAGATGCGCGGGGTTCCGTCCGGCGAATCGACGCGCACCGGCCGCTCGGAGCTCTCGGCTTCGCGGATGAAGTCCTCGAGCTCTGCACCGGCGACCTCGGCGTCCTTGGCGCAGGTGAACCCGGCCCAGCCGTCGGGCTCGCCGGCAGCGCGGCCCGACTGATACACGAGCGCGAAGCCCTGCAGGGCCGCCGCCAGGTGACGAGCGCCTGCTGCGAGAGCGGACCCGAGTGTGTCGGGCGAGGTGTAGAGCGCCAGGATCTCCATGGGCGCCTAGAACCGACCTTCGTCGGTCGAGCCGGGCGAGGACGAGCCCGAGTCCTGCGTGTAGGAGCTGTCGCCCTCGAGCGCGAGCTTGGTCGCGAAGTCGCGCGGGTTCGAGGCCGCGTCGCGCGCGGTCTCGAGCTTGATCTTGTTCGCCTGGTACAGCTCGAGCAGATGCTGGTCGAAGGTCTGCATCTGCATGTCCGAGTGACCCTTCTCGATGTGGTCGCGAATCTCGACGGCGCGATTCGGGTCGCGGATCGCCTCGCGGATCGAGCGGGTCGTGCGCAGGACCTCGACGGCCGGCACGCGGCCGGTGCCCTTCTTGTTCGGCAACAGCCGCAGCGACACGATCGACTGCAGGTTCTCCGCCAGGCGCTCGCGGACCTGCTGGTGCTCCTCGACCGGGAAGAACGAGACGACACGCCGAAGTGTAGTCGTGACGTCGTTGGTGTGGATCGACGAGAACACCGCGTGACCGGTCTCCGCGGCCTTCAGCGCCGTGTCGACGGTCTCGGCGTCGCGGATCTCGCCGACCATGATCACGTCGGGATCCTGGCGCAGCGCGGCGCGCAGGGCCGCCGGGAAGCTCGGCGTGTCGGTGTTGATCTCGCGCTGCGTGATGATCGAGCGCTCGTGCGTGAAGATGAACTCGACCGGGTCCTCGATCGTGACGATCTTGCACTTGTGCGCCCGGTTGATCTCCTGGAGCATCGTCGCGAGCGTCGTCGACTTGCCCATGCCGGTCGCGCCGGTCACGAGCACCAGGCCGCGCTGCACCGAGGCGATCGTGCGCAGCACCGAGGGCAGATTCAGCTCTTCGAAATTCTTGATCGAGAGCGGAATCACGCGCAGCACGATGTTGAACGCCCGGCGCTCGCGCGAGATGTTGACGCGGAAGCGACCCTCGCCGGGGATCTCGTAGGCCATGTCGACCTCGGAGACTCCCTCGAGTGTCTTCTCCTTCTCGTTCTCCATCAGCAGGCGCGCGATGGCCTCGGTGTCGGCCATCGCGAGCACTTTGTACTTCAGCTCGACCAGCTCGCCGTTGAAGCGGTAGAGCGGCAGGTATCCCACTTGGAAGTGGATGTCGGACGCACCCTTCTCGAAGCCGAGCCGGAGCAGTCGGTGGAGTCGCTCTCGATCCATGGTGAGTTCTGCGTCCCCGTGGCGCGCAGGGAAGCTGCGTGCCCATCCTTCCTTCGGCGTCGAACGCGCGGCTCTTGATGGGAGCGCCCCACCTCGTGTCCTATAATCGAGCGCCGATGGGCGTCCCCCCGCGCAGCTGCCTCGCCGTCATTCTGGCCAGCCTCGTCATCTCGGCCGCGGCCGCCGCAGATCCCGAGACCGCGGGTGGCGCGAAGGCCGAGCCCAGCCAGGCCGAGACTGCGCCTCCGCCCCCACCCGACGCGCCGCCGCCCAAGTCACTCGATCTCGACCGCCTCCTTCATCCGCCGGCAGTTCGCCTGCAGCCGACCGGCAAGTCCTTCGGCGGCCGCGATCAGAAGGCCTGGCAGGAGGAGTTTCGCCGCGCGCGCCAGGAGGTCTCGGATCTCGAGGGCAAGGTCGAGGCCGGCCAGGGCCACCTGCGCAACGCGGCGACCGGGGAGTGGAACTACACGCCCGCCGGCGGCGACGTGACCGACCCGGAGGTGCTGAAGCTCCGAGCGCAGCTGAAGCGGGACCGCCAGTCACTCGAGGCGTCGCGCCAGCGGTTGCGAGACCTCGACGTCGAGGCCTCGCTCGCTGGCGTCCCGGAGGAGTGGCGCAAGCCCTGATTCGCACGCGCCGGATCGCAATCCGGCAGCGCGCAGGCAACTCGAGCGTGCGCGCTCGTTCGCTGCGCGCACCGCGCTGCGCACCCCGCCTCGCGGAGAGGTGACTCCGCCGCGGCAGGCCTGGGACTTGCGGCGCGACTTGCCGGGGCGAGAAGCGCGGCACGGCCGATGCACCCTCTGCCGGTGTGGGACGCATGCGACAGATCGCGCTGGTGGCTCCGGTGCTGGCCTGCGCGAGCGGCTGCGCGAGTCTCTCGCAGCTCGCTGGGGGTCCCTTGGCCCCCGCGGCCGCGGACGACTCGCTCACCCCGGTGATCGCCGAGCTGAAGCTCCACCTCCGCGACGACACCTATCGCTACGACCGCGCGACGACCGAGGACGGGCGCAACGTGTTCGCCGTCGGGCTCTGGAAGCTCGACCGGCTCGCCGCGCTGCGCGCCCGGCCACAAGAAGGCTGGGAGAATGCGGACTACGTGATCGAGTTCGCCCGCGGCAAGGCGCTCGAGCGGCTGCGGCGCTACGACGAGGCGGTGACCGCGTTCCAGCACGTGGCCGGCTCGGGCTCGCTGCTCGGAGACGCCGCCGCCGAGCGCGCGCGCGTGATCGAGAGCTTCGCGAGCGCCTCCGCGCGCCCGGAGCAGCCGTTCGCGAATCCCGAGGCGGAGCGGATCTTCATCGAGGGACGGATCGATCTCTGGCGCCATCTCGAGGAGGAGGTCCAGGGCACGCCCTACGAGTCACTCGCGCTCGAGGAGATCGAGGCCTGGCAGGTGATGCGCGTCGACTGGTACGCGCGCGGCGACCAGCTCGGCGCCGCGATCTCGGCCTGCGAGAACCTGCTGGAAGGGAACCGCGAGTCGAAGCTGTTCGGCAAGCATCTCTTGCGGCTGGGCGATCTGTACGCGGCGAGCGCGCGGCGCGAGGAGCTGCAAGCGCGCGCGAACCTGGCGAGCCTGGACCCGTCCGCCTACGAGTCACTGGTCGACCAGGCGTTCTCCGCGTACGAGCTCGCGGCGGAGGATCGCCGGCCCGCCCTGCGCCGCGAGGCGCGCAGCCGGATCGACGCGCTCCTGGCCTATCACGAAGGGGTGGCCTCTCGTGTCCCCTGATCACGACGACGCGCTTCGAGTGGGTATCTGGCTCCTGCGCGCCGGCATCGCGGCGGGGCTCCTGTTTCTCGCCGCCGGCGGCAGCGCGCACGCGAGCGACCTCTCGGGGCCGTGCGACGAGGCGACCCGCCTCCTGCTCGCGCCCGAGCCGAACGGCGCCGCGGAGCGCGCGCGCGAGGCGCGCGAGATGCTCGCAGTCGACCGCAACCGCAAGCTCGCGGTGATTTCATCGGCCTTGGTCGAGCTCGGCATCAACGCGTCGGTCGGCGCGTCGCCGGTGAAGATCCTCGAGAGCGCCGGCAACCTGAGCCAGAGCGTGTTGACCTGGTCGGATCGAACGCGCGGAGAGGAGCGGGCGCTGCTGCTGCTCGCTCCCGGCGCGCTCGGCGGCGAGCTCGACCAGACGACGCGCGAGCTCTACGAGCGACTCGAGGGCCGCGAGCGCCACGCGCTGGTTCGCGCGCTGCTGGACGACGGTGGCCAAGCGCTCGCCGCGGACGCGGTGAGTCGCGCGCGCGTCGCTGCGCGCCGCGCGCTCGTTCTGGAACCCGGCTCGGAGCGCGCCGACGCGCTGCTCGATGCGATCGAGTCACGCGAGCGGAGCGACCGCGCGCGCGAGACGTTCTCGCTCGGCGCACCCAAGCCGTCGCCGACCTTCGCGGCCTGGGACGTGCGCGTCGCGATGTCGCTGCTCACCGACGCGGACGCGCGTGCGGAGAAGGCGGCGCCGAGCGCCGACTCGAACGCCGACCTCGCGCGCGCGGCCACCCGCTACGAATCCGGCGAGCGGGCCGAAGGGCTCGCGGAGTTCCGTGTCCTCGCGGCGCGCGACGACCACGCCGGCGAGGTCGCGCGCACGATCCTCGAAGACCGCAACGTGAATCCGGAGCGCGCGCTGGACGACGAGATCACGAGCTACACCGAACGGCGTGCCCTCGGTTGGCTGGGCGGCGAGGGGCTCGCGAATCGCGGTCTCACACTGGGCGCGGAGAACGTGGCGTTCTCGGCCGACGGCTACAAGCAGGTGAAGACCTCGTACCGGCTGCTCCGCAACACAGTGAACCCGGTGAATCTCGTGCTCGATGCGCCGGTTCGCATCTGGCGCGGCTGGCGGCCCGACGGCTCGGCGCTGCGCGACGCCGCGAGCCGCTATCTCGAGCTCGAGCCCGCGGGCGCGCGCGCCGACGACGCGCGCACCTGGCTCGAGAAGCTGCGCAAGGACGAGCGCGCGAGCGCGACGGTGTCGCCGTTCCGCGACGGCTACTTCGTGCTGCCGCACGCGCACACGCACTACGCGCACATCGCGCCGCGGCGGGTCGTCGTGTCACTCGAGGCGCTCGAGCAGCAGGCGCCGGAGCTCGCGCACGAGCTCGGACTCGACGCGTCGCCCGCCGTCATCCTCGCGGGGCAGGATCTGGGCGCCGGCTCGACGGCGCTCGAGAAGGGGCGCGGCCTCGAGCTCCTGGCGCGGCTCGCGGACGGACTCGAGAGCGGAGCGCTGCAGCCGCGCAACCAGCACGCGAAGGACGTGCTCGAGGCCGTGCGCCGGCTGGACGCGCAGATTCGCTCGGGAGTGACTCTGCGCGCGGCGCCGCGCACGCCCGACGCCGCCGCGGGTCTGTCCGAGGTCGGCACCGCTCTGGTCGACGGGAAGAGCACGCACACGATCGGCGAGATCTCGCTCTCGCGGAAGGACCAGAACATCGTCGCCGGCCGCGCGCTCGGCGGCGACGGAGCCTTCTGTCTGCCGGAGACGCCGTGCATCGACCGCAGGCTCCCGGTCGCCGGGGCGCTGTTCGCGCACACCAACGCCGGCGGCGCTGCGGGCATCGGCGCGCGCGCGGATTATCAGGCCGCGCGGCTCTCGGTCGAAATGAGCACCGGCGGCCCGCACGCGACGCTCGTGCTGCCGATCGCGCGCTGGCTCGGCATCACGCGCCTGCTGCCGGTCGAGGCGCACGTCGAGGTCGGCCTCGACGGCATCTCGGCGGGTCCGCGGCTGGATTCCAGCGCCGCCCGCGCGGCGGAGAATCTCTGAGTCGTTCGCTAGAGAAGTGAGTCGAGCGCGGCGAGCAGCCGTGCCACGACCTCCGGCCGCGCGTTCTCGCCCATCAGCCCGATGCGCCAGATGCGCCCGGCCAGCTTGCCGAGCCCGCCGCCGACCTCGATGCCGTGCGCCTCGAGCAGGCGGCGGCGCAGCGCGGCCTCGTCGGGGACCGGCGGAATCACCGCGTTCAGCATCGGCAAGCGGTGCTCCGCGGCGACCAGCATGCGGAAGCCGCGCGCCTCGAGGCCTTCGACCAGCCGCCGCGACGCATCGCTGTGTCGCGCGAAGCGCGCGTCGAGGCCCTCGGAGAGCGCGCGCTCGAGCGCCGCGTGGAGCCCGTAGATCATCGAGATCGGCGCGGTGTGGTGGTACACGCGGCTCGCGCCCAGATAGCGGCCGATCAGCGAGAAGTCGAGATACCAGCTCTGCACCGGGCGCGCGCGGCGCTCGAGCCGGGCCAGCGCGCGCGCTCCGAGCGCGATCGGCGAGAGCCCCGGCGGACAGGCGAGACACTTCTGCGTCCCCGAGTACGCGGCGTCGATCTGCCACTCGTCGAAGCGCACGTCCATTCCGGAGAGCGAAGTGACACAGTCGAGCACGACGAGCGCGCCCACGCGGCGCGCCGCGTGCGCGACTTCGGCGACGGGCTGCGCGACGCCGGTCGAAGTCTCCGCGTGCACGAGCGCGACCAGCGCGGGGCGCCGTCCCTCGATCTCGGCGATGAGCCGCGCGGGAGACACGATCTCTCCCATCTCGGCCTCGGCGCGCAGCACGCGCGCGCCCGCGCGTTCGGCGATCGCCGAGATGCGTTCGCCGAAGACGCCGTTGACCGCGACCAGCGCCGTCTCTCCCGGCTCGAGCAGGTTCACTAGACACGCTTCCATTCCGGCGCTGCCGGTCCCCGAGAGCGGGAACGCGAACGCCGACTCGCTCTTGAACAGGCGCCGGAGCTGACCCTGTATCTCGTCGAGCAGCGCGAGAAACATCGGGTCGAGGTGACCGACCAGCGGCAGCGCCAGCGCGGCGCGCACTTCGGCGGAGACGTTGCTCGGTCCGGGGCCCAGCAGCAGCCGGTCGGGGATCGCGTGCGGACTCATCGCGCGAAGTATACTGGCGCGGCGCCAGAGCCGAGGGGTCTCATGCCAGAGCAGTGTCTCTTCTGCAGGATCGCCGCGCGAGAGATTCCCGGAAAGATCGTGCTCGAGAACGAGCGCGTGGTCGCCTTCGAGGACATCCAGCCACAGGCGCCGACGCACGTGATCTTGATCCCGCGCGCGCACGTCGCCGCCTCGACGCTCGACGTCACGGCCGAGACGCGGGCGCTGGTCGGTGAGCTGGTCGAGCTCGCGGCGCAGATCGCGCGCGAGCGCGGCTTCGCCGCCGACGGCTATCGCCTGGTGTTCAACACCAATGCGGCCGCGGGGCAGTCGGTGTTCCACCTGCATCTCCACCTGCTCGGCGGTCGCCGCTTCGGCTGGCCGCCCGGATAGCCCTGACATAGACTGCGGGCCTACTCGAGGTCTCGCGTGTTTCGTCTACTGGCCCTGATCTTCCTCGCCGCCGCAGCCTTCGTGCTGATCGAGGCGCGCTGGTCGCGCGAGTCGCTCACCTTGACCTTGCGCGTGCGCACCGCGAAGGAGCTGATCGCCACGACTCAGGGCAGGGCTCGCGAGCTGGGCGAGCGCGCGATGGAGCGCGTGGTCGGCGAGTCGACGCCTCCGGTCGGCGCAGCTCCGCCGGGCTCGCCTCCCCAGCCGGCGCCAGAGAGCTTGCGCGAGTCGGACCGCGCACACTTGAACCGGTTGGTCGAGGAGAAGAGCCGGGAGCGATAGGCCGGTGCGAACTCGCGCGGACTTCGAGAAGCACGAGGCCGAGTCACTCGCCCCCTACGCGCTGCGGGCGCGCGACTCGCGCGGGCGCATCGAGCCCGAGCCGCCGCACGCGTATCGCACCGCGTTTGCGCGCGACCGCGACCGCGTGCTGCACTCGCGCGCGTTCCGGCGCCTGCAGTACAAGACTCAGGTCTTTCCGTATTCGGAAGGCGATCACTTCCGCAACCGACTCACTCACACGCTCGAGGTCGCGCAGATCGCGCGCACCGTCGCGCGCGCCCTGGGCGCGAACGAGGACCTGGTCGAGGCGATCGTGCTGTCGCACGACCTGGGCCACCCGCCGTTCGGCCACGCGGGCGAGCACGTGCTGAACCAGCTGCTGCGGGCGCAGGGCGGCTTCGAGCACAACCGCCAGAGCCTGCGCATCGTCGACTGGCTCGAGGACCGCTCGGACCGCTATCCCGGGCTGAACCTCTCGTTCGAGTCGCGCGCGGGCATCCTGAAGCACGGCTCGGAGTTTCCGAAATACTCGCATCCGGTTCCGCTGCCCGACCTCGGAGCGGGGCCGAGCATCGAGGCGCAGATCGCGAACGTGTGCGACGAGGTCGCGTATCACACGCACGATCTCGACGACGGCCTGCGCGCCGAGATCCTCGAGTGGGAGGGGCTGGCCGAGCTCGCGCTGTTTCGCCGCGCGCTGGACGAGGCGGCCGGCCTCGGGGCCGGAGACGCGCGCAGCGCGCGCCCGCGGCTCGCGGTCGCGCTCATCGACCTGCTCGCGACCGACCTGATCGAGGCCAGCGCGCGGCGGCTCGAGCAACACCGTCCGGTGTCACCTGAGGCGGCCGCCGCCGCGGCCGAGCCGCTGATCGGCTTCTCGCCCGAGGTCGCCGCCGCGAAACGCGAGCTCGCCCGCTTTCTGCTCGAGCGCTTCTACCGCCACTACCGGGTGCTGCGCATGGCGGCGAAAGCGGAGCGGATCCTCGGCGATCTGTGGCGCGCCTACGCCGCGGATCCGCGCCAGCTTCCGCCGCACGTGCTCGAGCGCGCGCGGGGCGAGCCAGAGGAGCGCGCGATCGCCGACTATGTCGCCGGCATGACCGATCGCTTCGCGATGGACGAGCACGACCGGCTCTTCGATCCGCATACGCACGTGTAGCGCGGCGCCCTGGCGGCCCGGCTGCAGGCGGATAGAGTTCGGTACGCGCTCGGGATTTTCGAGGAGAAGACGTGAGACGACGGGGCTGGGGTCACCGGCGAGGCGGCGGGAACAACGGCGGCGCAGGCGGCGGCGAAGCGAACAGCGGTCGGCTGCTCGAGAAGCTCCGCGAGCTGCGCGGCGCCGGACTGCGCGAGCTGCAGAGTCTCGAGCGGAGCGATGACGTTCCCGAGGGAGTCGCGCTCGCGTCCGCGCGTTGGGAAGGCAACCGGCCAGTCGCAGTGGTGGCCACGCGCCGCGACGGGCTCGAGCTGTTCGGCTGGGCGCGCATCGCCGCGCGCCGGGCCGGCGGCGGACGCAGCTTGCGCGAGGTCTTCATCGCCGCGCCGTTCTTCTCCGAACGCACGCGTCGCGCCGCCGCGCGCGCCGGCGAGCTCGGCTTCGTGTTCCACCTGCTCGCGCTGCCCGGCCTGGCCGAGGCCGGCGCGGAGACGTTCGAGATCGAGAGCCATCCGGCCCGTCCCGAGCCGTCGCTGCTCGGCGGCGGCGCAACCTTGCTCGCGCGGGTGCTGCGCGTGATCGAAGGCGCCGCGGCAGTCACTTCGGTCGGTGGTGTGCGACCCGCGGGCGCCGACTATCTCGTCTTCGTGCGCGGCGAGCCCGTCGCGCGCGTGTTCGCCGAAGGCGAGGGCGTCGCCGTCGCGATCGCGCTCCCGGATCGACGCGAAGTCCACGTGACCGAGGGCAACTTTCCGCGCTGGGGGGTCGAGCTACACGAGTGGCTCGTGTCCCTGGCGCAGGATCCGCGCCTGCTCCAGGGCGAGGCCGCGCGCCGCGACGACGAGATCGAGCGCGCCGCCGACGAGGCGCACGCGGGAGTCAGCGCGCGCTGGCTGCCGTGGAACCGCGAGGGCACCGAGCTGATCGATTGGGTCGGCATCGACATCGACGGCCGGCCCGTCGTCGGCGCGATCCGCGACTCGGTTCAGGTCAGAGACGTTCCCGGCCTCGTCGCTGGCTGGCATCTGCTCGATCTCGAGCGCTCGCTGTGGACGCCGGGTGCGAGCGGCGTTCCGCGCGTGTTCATCTCCGCGCGCGAGATCTCCGCGGAGGCGCGCGAGCTCCTCGACGAGCTCGCCGGCGCGATCGGCTCCGGCGAGCCGCGCCGCTCGACGAGTGAGTCGCGCGACGGGCGCGAGTCGAGTCCGGCGGGCGAGCCGCGCGACGCGTACGAATCGCGCGAGCGGGAGCGCGAGCCCGAGCCCGAGCCCGAGCGTTCCGAGGACGGCGGGTTCGAGCGCGGTGGGCGCCGACGGCGCCGCCGCGGGCGCGGGCGCAGCCGCGGCGGGAGCTACGCCGGAGACCTGCCGCGCGGCGAGGGCGGAGCGAGCGCCGAGCACGCCGGAGGACACGCCTTCCGCGAGGAGTTCGAGGAGCCGCGCGGCGAGCCGGAGCGCGAGCGCTCGCGCGCCGAAGAGGAGTCACTCGCGGATCGAGCTCCCGATCGCGAGCCGGATCGCGACGCGGAGCGCGAGACCGAGCCCGAGACACCCGATCGCGACTGGGGGCGTGAGCCCGCTGACGACTCCGCGGAGCCCGCGGCGCTCGAGGGCGAGCGAGAGCGCGATCCGCGCGCGGACGATGGCCCGCGCGACGATGCGAGTGGGCGCCGTCGAGGCCGCCGCGGCCGTCGCCGGCGCGGCCGGCGTGGCCCGGGTGGGCGCGACGGCGAGGAGCGGTTCGCCGGCGGCGAGTCACAGGGCGAACCCGGAGTACGCGCCGAGCTCGGATCGAGCGAGGCGGTGAGTCAGGGCGCGGAGTCCGAAGCGCAGGGTGCACAGGACGGGCCGCCCGAGTCGCCCGAGGAGGATCTCGTCGAGCACGAGGTCGAGGCGACACTCGCCGAAGGCGAGGAGGAGCGCGGGCAGAGCCCGGCGAGCGAGCCGGTCGAGGTGCCCGCGCCGCGCCCGCGCCGCTCGCGCGCGGCGATCGTCGTGCGCGACGAGCCGGAGTCGATCCTGGCTGCGCTCGTGCTCGCGCGCGACCGGCGCACGATCGTGTCGTTTCGCGTGCTTCCGCAGGAAGGCCTCATGAATTTCTTCAAGGGGCCGGCGACCGACCTTCCCGAGAACGTCGACGTCCTGGTGGTCGGCTTCACCGCGCAGCCGCGACCGAAGGAGGTGCTCGACACGGCCGAGCTCTTCCGCGGTCGATTGCAGTGGTTCGACTACCACGAGTGGGCGATCGAGGACGTCGAGCGCCTGCGCACGGTGCTCGGTCGCGATTCGATCCTGATCGCGGAAGACGCAGCGAGCCCGCTGGCGGCAGTCAGCGGGGTGACCGAGCGGCGCAGCCGCTTCACCGACAAGCTGGTCGACCTGTCGGCCCGCCGCCTGTCCGAGAGCGACATGCAGAAGTGGGGCTATCGGGTGATCCAGCTGATCCAGCGCATGGCTGCGAATCCGGGCGAGCACCGCGCGGAGATCGTCTCGGTGCTCGCGGGCAAGCCGACCGACCTGCCGTCCGCGCCCGACGTCTATGGCGCCGAGACGCAGTGGGTCGAGGAGCACGACCCGCGCATCGTGCACTTCGGCGAGTATCAGCTCGCAGTCTGTCAGGTGCCGAGACACCTCGATGCGGGCGAAGTCGGACGGCGCGTGCGGCTGCGCACGGGCGCCCGGCTGTCACTCGCCGCCCGCGAAGGCGACGATCTCGTCCTGCTCTCGTGCAACGACGAGAAGCGGCCGCTGAACGTGATCAGCTTGCTCGACGCCGTGGGCGGTGAGCTCTCGTTCGTGCGGCCGAAGACGGGCGGCGATCGCGTCGGCCGCGCGCGCGTCGAGGAGCTCGACCGGCGGCCCGATCGGATCGAGGAGCTGATCGGCGGGATCGTGCGCCACCGATCGCGGCTCTATGGCTGAGCTCCGCATCAAGGAGCTCTACCGCTCGATCCAAGGTGAGTCGACCTTCGCGGGCTGGCCGTGCGTGTTCGTGCGCACGTCGGGCTGCGACATCCGCTGCGTGTACTGCGACGAAGCGCACGCGTTCAGCGGCGGGGAGAGACTCGGGGTGGACGAGATCCTCGCCCGCGTCGGAAAGCTGGGCACCCGGCTCGTCGAGGTGACCGGCGGCGAGCCGCTCGCGCAGAGGGGCACCCCCGAGCTCGTCCGCCGCCTGCTCGACGAGGGCTACGAGGTGCTGGTCGAGACCGGCGGGCACCACGACATCTCCGCGCTGGACCCGCGCGCGCATGCGATCGTCGACGTGAAGACCCCCGGCAGCGGAATGTCCGCCCACAACGACCTCGCGAATCTCGAGCGGCTGCGGTCCGGCGACGAGGTGAAGTTCGTGCTCTGCGATCGCGCCGACTACGACTTCGCCGTGCGCATCGTGCGCGAGCGCGAGCTCGAGCGGAGGGTGCCGGTCCACTTCTCGCCGGTGCACCCCGGGCTCGACCCGCGCGACCTCGCGCGCTGGATCCTCGACGACGGCCTGCTCGTGCGGCTGAACCTGCAGCTGCACAAGTACGTCTGGGGCGCCGACGCCGTCAGCGTCTAGCGCGCGCGGAGCGGAGCGAATCCCCGAACGAAGGAGAGGACATGACCGTTCCCCACCTGCCTCCCGGCGCGACACCGGACGACGTGGCCGCCGCGCTCGCGAGCGACGGCGTCGTGGTCGTCGAGCAGCTGGTCCCCACGGCGCTGCTCGAGCGCGCAGCGCAGGAGCTCGCGCCCTTCATGGAGCGCACGCCGCTCGGCCCCGACTCGTTCAGCGGCCGGCGCACGCGCCGGACAGGAGGGCTGGTCGCGCGCTCCGCAGCCTGCCGCGAGCTCGTCCAACACCCGCTGGTGTTGGGCGCCGTGAAGCAGGCGCTGGCGCACGCGACCACCTTCCACCTGCACCTGACCCAGGTGATCGCGATCGACCCCGGCGAGCCCGCGCAGCCGGTGCACCGCGATCAGTGGGCCTTCGATTTCTTCCCGTTCCCGAAGGGCTACGAAGTGCAGTGCAACACGATCTGGGCGCTGACCGACTTCACCGCCGAGAACGGCGCGACGCGGGTGATTCCCGGGAGTCACCGCCACGACGACCGCCTCGAGTACAAGGAGTCGGACACGGTTCCCGCCGAAATGGCGCGCGGATCGGTGCTCTTCTACAGCGGCAGCCTCTACCACGGCGGCGGCGCGAATCACTCGAGCGCGACGCGCGTCGGCATCAACCTCACGTACGCGCTCTCCTGGCTGCGGCAGGAAGAGAACCAGTATCTGTCCGTTCCCCTCGAGCTGGCGCGCGAGCTGCCGGACGACTTGCTGCGGCTGATCGGCTATGCGCGGGGCGCATACGCGCTCGGCTACGTGGACGATCTGCGCGATCCGCTCGAGTTCCTGCGCGGCGAGCGCCGCAGCGACGGCTTCGGCGCGCTCGAGTCGGCCACGGCGCGCGTGCGCGAGATGCTGCCCGTCCCGCCAGTGCCCGTCAGGTAGGGCGCAGAGCGCGCAGCCGGCGCGCGTTCACCTGTACAGCTCTCCGCCGGTCTCGCGGAACTCGCGCGACTTCTCGGCGAGGCCTTCCTTGCGCGCGATCTCGGCGTCGACTCGCTGCGCGCGGGCGTACTCGCGGAGCTGCTGCGTGATCTCCATGCTGCAGAACTTCGGCCCGCACATCGAGCAGAAGTGCGCGACCTTCGCGCCCTCGGCGGGCAGCGTCGCGTCGTGGAACTTGCGCGCGGTCTCGGGGTCGAGCGAAAGATCGAACTGGTCTTCCCAGCGGAATTCGAAGCGCGCCTTCGAGAGCGCGTCGTCGCGCAGCTGCGCGCCGGGGTGACCCTTCGCCAGGTCGGCCGCGTGCGCCGCGATCTTGTACGTGATGACTCCGGTGCGGACGTCGTCGCGGTCGGGCAGGCCCAGATGTTCCTTGGGAGTCACGTAGCAGAGCATCGCGGTGCCGAACGCGCCGATCAGGGCCGCGCCGATGCCCGAGGTGATGTGGTCGTAGCCCGGCGCGATGTCCGTCACGAGCGGCCCGAGCGTGTAGAACGGCGCCTCGTGGCAGACCTCGAGCTGGCGGTCCACGTTCTCCTTGATCTTGTGCAGCGGGACGTGACCCGGGCCCTCGATCATGACCTGCACGTCGCGCTCCCAGGCGACCTTGGTCAGCTCGCCGAGTGTTTCGAGCTCCGCGAACTGCGCGGCGTCGTTCGCGTCGGCCGTGCAGCCGGGGCGCAGTCCATCGCCGAGCGAGAACGCGACGTCGTACGCGCGCATGATCTCGCAGATCTCGCCGAAGTGCGTGTAGAGGAAGTTCTCGCGGTGGTGCGCGAGACACCACTTGGCCATGATCGAGCCGCCGCGCGAGACGATGCCCGTGATGCGGTCTGCGGTGAGCGGCACGTAGCGCAGCAGGACACCGGCGTGAATCGTGAAGTAGTCGACCCCTTGCTCGGCCTGCTCGACGAGCGTGTCGAGGAAGAGCTCGGGAGTCAGATCCTCGGCGCGTCCGCCGACCTTCTCGAGCGCCTGGTAGATCGGCACCGTGCCGATCGGCACGGGGGAGTTGCGCAGGATCCACTCGCGCGTGGTGTGGATGTTCGCGCCGGTCGAGAGATCCATGACCGTGTCGGAGCCCCACTGGATCGCCCAGAGCAGCTTCTCGACTTCCTCGTCCACCGACGACGTGACCGCGGAGTTTCCGATGTTCGCGTTGATCTTCACCAGGAAGCGGCGGCCGATCAGCATCGGCTCGCTCTCGGGGTGATTCACATTGTTCGGCAGGATCGCGCGACCGCGCGCGATCTCGCTGCGCACGAGCTCCGGGTCGACGCCCTCGCGCAGCGCAGCGAACTCCATCTCGGGAGTCACGAGCCCGCGCCGCGCGTAGTGGAGCTGGGTGACCGTCTTTCCGGCGCGCGCGCGCAGCGGCTGCGTGCGCTTCCCCGGGAATTCCGGTGTCTTCGCGCCCCGCCGCCCGTCGTCCTCGGGTCGCGGCGCGCGGCCCGCGTACACCTCGACGTCGCCGCGCTCGCGGATCCATGCGTCGCGCAGCGGCGGCAGGCCGGCGAACAGATCGATCTTCTGATCCGGATCGCCGTGCGCTCCGCTCGTGTCGTACACGCGCACGCCGGTCGCCGCGACGTCTCGTACCGGCACGCGGAGATCCGGTCGCGAGCCGACGACGTAGGCGCGCCTGGAGCGCGGGAAGTGGCGGTGGTCGCTCATGGGGGGAGACTACTAGAGAAACCGCCCGCCGGCTCGCGCGCCGGAGATCCTGATATTCTCGGCTCCCCCACAAGGAGCATCGCCGTGAAGACAGGACTCTCGCTCGCCGCGCGCGCACTCGCCGCATGCGCTTTGACGCTCGCGCTCGGCTGTCAGACCACGCCCCAGTATCTCGACGCGAACCAAGGCCAGGCGCTCGCAACGGCGCAGAGTCGCGGGCGCTTCGAGCTGAGCTGTCCCGCCGTCGAAGCGTCGGTCCTGTCGCGCAAGATCATCGACCCGGGGCCGTTCGGGGGCGGAAGGTGGCGCGCCGAGTACACGATCGGCGTGCGCGGCTGCGACCGGCAGATCATCTACGTCACGATCTGTCTCGACAACGAGAATTGCAACGCGATCGCCGACTCTGCGAACATGCAGCCAGCGCAGCGGCGGTAGCGCCGTCGGCGAGCGGTCAGTACTGCCGCGCGATCCAGCCCTGTGACTGGAAGTACGGCTGCAGCTGCTGCGCGAGCGCGTCGGCGGTGCGCTTGGCCTCGGCGTCGACGTCGGCGCTGAGCTTCTCCGTGAGCGCCGTGCTCAGCACGCTCACCGCCGCGGCGGCCGCGAGGTGCGCGCCGAGCGCGCCGGCGCCCATCGTCTCGGCCATTCCCGGCTTGTATCCGCTCTCGACGTCAGTCCGGAATCCCTCGAGCTGCCGCAGCCCGGCGGGGGTGTCGGCGAGGAGCTGCGCGCGGGCCTCCACGCGACTGCGACCGGCCGCCAGGCCGATCACGATCCGCTCCGCCTGACTGCCTTGATCGACGGAGATGAGCTGCCCCTCGATCACCACCGCGTTGCCGCGGCGCGCCGGCATGCCCCAGACGCGCTGCGCGGGCAGCCCCATCGCGTTGATCTTCTTCGCGAGCTCGAGAGAGAGCGCCTTCGCCACCTGGTGTCCGACGGCGCGCTCGAGCTCACTGCGCGGCTTGGACGACGCGTAGCTCTCGACGTCACCGACCACGCCGCGGTCCAAGTGGACTTCGTCGGGCGCGACGGCGAAGTCGTAGACCCACACGCTGTCGGGTCGCGGCATCGCGATCGACTGCGAGAAAGTGGTCTGGACGTCCGTCGGCGCGCAGCCGAGCAGGGCGAGCGCGGCCAGCAGCGGTGCGGCCAGGCGAATCGGTGCGCTGCGAATCATGGGAGTCACTCCTCTGTGTTCCGGCGTCCCTGCGCGGTCCTGTTGCGGGCCGCGACGCGATGATCGCACACTGCGTCCGCGCTGCGTTCAAGGTTCTGCTGGACCCTGCGGCCCGTGCCGCGCGGCGAGCTGCAGCGCGACCATGCGCGTGATCATGATCGCGAGGTAGAGCTGGCCGACGATCGCCTCCGAGACGGCGAGTCCGCCGGCCCCGGGGTGGGTCGGGTGGACATCGCCGTAGGCGACCGTGGTGAGCGTCTCGTAGCTGAAGTAGAGGAACGCCGTGCGCCGCGAGCCCGGGCCGCCGACCAGCAGGCTCGCCGGAATCTCGAACGATCCCGGAAACGCCATGTCCGCGAGCAGGTAGAAGTCACTCCAGACCAAGCCGATCAGGAGATAGGCGCAGCTCGCCGCGGCGATCGTGTCGAACGTCACGTCGCGCTTTGCGAGCGCGTAGCGGACCAGCACCGCGAGCACGCTGCCGAAAAACAGCGCGCGGAAGCCGGCCGCCAGCGCCTCGAGCCAAGTGCTGCTCGACAGGGCCGAGCCCATCAACCCGATTCCCGCGACCATGAAGAGAGCCAGCGTGCGGCGGCTCAGCCCCGCCGCGGTGAGCGCCGCGAGCAGAAGCCCCGCGGTCACCAGGTGCGAAGGCAGCCGCCCGGCCTGTGTCGAGAGCAGGATCGGTGAGAGCACGATCTCGAGAAGAGTCGCGCCCAAGAGCAAGGCGAAGCGCGGAACGCGAGACACTCTGTGCGGGTCCACGTTCGGAGTATACGCGCAACGGGTTCATCGACACAGATCGGTGTCGTCGGCGGCGCGCGGAACGGCAGGGGCTCCTCGGCTCTTGGAGCGGCTACAATTCGCCTCCGACATGGACGCTGGATCCGGCTCGCCGATTGCCGTCAGGCGGGCGCTCGCCGCCCTGCAGGAGTTTCTGCGCCTCGAGGTCGCCGGCGGCCTGCTGCTTATTGCGGCGACGGCCTCGGCACTGATCGTCGCCAACTCGCCGCTCGAGCGCGCCTACTCGGCAGCGCTCGAGCTGCCGCTGGAAGTCAGAGTCGGCGCCGCGGGAATCGCCAAGCCGCTCCTGCTGTGGATCAACGACGGCTTGATGGCCGTCTTCTTCTTCCTGATCGGCATGGAGCTGAAGCGCGAGCTGATCGAGGGGCACCTCTCGTCTCTCCGGCAAGCGAGCTTGCCGGCGCTCGCGGCGGCGGGCGGACTGCTCGCGCCCGCGGCCATCTATGCCGCGTTCAACTGGGCCGACCCCGCAGCGCTGCGGGGCTGGGCGATCCCGGCCGCGACCGACATCGCATTCGCGCTCGGCGTCTTGTCGCTGCTCGGTGACCGCGTTCCGCCCGCGCTGAAGGCGTTCCTGCTGAGCGTCGCGATCTTCGACGACCTCGGAGCGATCATCGTGATCGCGCTCTTCTACACCTCGCAGCTCTCACTGCTCGCCCTCGGGATCGCGGCGGCTCTGGTGCTCGGTCTCTGGTGTGTGAATCGTGCGGGGGTCGTGCGGCCCGCCGCCTACGTGCTGCTCGCCATTCTGCTGTGGATCGCCGTCCTGAAGTCCGGCGTGCACGCGACCCTGGCCGGAGTCGCCGCGGCGCTGTTCATTCCGCTGCGCGGGTCGGCCTCGAGCGCGGGCGAGTCACCGCTGCACTCACTCGAGCACGCGCTGCACCCGTGGGTGGCCTTCGGCATCCTCCCGCTGTTCGCGTTCGCGAACGCGGGGGTCTCGCTCCGCGGTCTCTCGCCCGCGGACCTGTTTCACGACGTGCCCCTCGGAATCATCGCGGGTCTGTTCGCGGGCAAGCAGATCGGGATCATGGCGGCCTGCGGACTCGCAGTCGGATCGGGAGTCGCGTCGCTTCCCGAAGGGGTCCGCTGGCCGCAGCTGTACGGCGTGGCGCTGCTCTGCGGAATCGGCTTCACGATGAGTCTCTTCGTCGCCTCGCTCGCCTTCGAGCCGGGCGGCGCCGGCGGTATCGGGCTGGAGCGCCTCGGGATCGTCGTCGGCTCGCTCTCGGCTGGACTGGTCGGCTACGGGGTCCTGCGGCTCGGTCTGCCGAGCGCCACGGAGTGAGTCGCGCGAAAACGCGCTGCATGTCGAGAAAATCACGCTCCGCTCATCGGGTCGCGTCTTGACTTGTCTCGACGCTCGCGAACAAACTGCACGCGAGGATCGAAGGGAGGAGAGATGCGGTCTCGAATCGGACTGTCGGGAATCGTCGCGGTCGCGGGCGCACTGGCGTTGTTCGTCTCGAGCGCTCACGCCTTCGAAGCGAAGAAGGCGAAGAAGCCGGACGCCACGATCGAGTTCAAAGGCGGCTCGGTCGCGGCCGGCGTCGGCTACGCCTGGGGCGGCGGGACACTCACTTACAAGGGCACCAAGTATCCGTTCACCGTCTCGGGTCTCTCGGCCGGCGCTTCCGCGGGCGCGACCAGCGTGACCGCTTCCGGAAAGGTGTACGGTCTCACGAAGATCGAGGATTTCGACGGCAATTACATGGCGGTGGGAGCCGGAGCGACCGTGGGGGGTGGTGGCAGCGTGGTCGCGATGAAGAATCAAAATGGCGTCTCGATCGAAGGCGTCGCCACGACCCAGGGCTTCAAGCTCTCACTCGACACCGCGGGCGTGAAGATCGCGATCAAGAAGTAGCGGGCTCGGCGAGTCGAGCGGCCGGCGTAGAATGAGGCCGCAATGGGCTTGGTCTGCGCTAGCTGCGGCCAGGGGAATCAGCCCGGGGCGCGATTTTGCGGGGGATGCGGTACGCCCCTCGCGCCGCGCTGCTCCGCTTGCGGCGAGAAGAGCGAGCCCGGGGCGCGCTTCTGTCAGGCGTGCGGCGCGTCGCTGGTCAATCCGGCTGCCGGCGACTCAGTCACCCGCAAGATCGTCACGATCGTCTTCGCCGACCTGATCGGCTCGGTGGCGCTGCACGAACGGCTCGACGCCGAGAACGCGCGCCGCTTCATGGCTCGCTACCACCAGGAGATGGGCGCGGCGGTCGAACGCCACGGGGGCCGCGTCGTGCAGCTGCTGGGCGACGGCGTGCTCGCGGCCTTCGGAGTGCCGCGCGTCGCGGAAGACGACGCGATCCGCGCGGTGCGCAGCGCGGTCGCCATGCAGACGGGGTTCCGCGAGCTGTTGCGCGAGCAGGCGGCGGCGGTCGGCGCGGTCGGCCTGCGGGTCGCCGTGAACACCGGCGAAGTGATCGTCTCCGACGACCAGACGAACGTGACCGGCGATCCCACCAACGTCGCGGCGCGACTGCAGCAGGAGGCGCGCGATGGCGACGTGCTGATCGGCGAGGCGACGGAGCGGCTCGTCGGGGAGCGAGTCACGCTCGAGTCTCTCGGCCGCTTCGCGATCCGCGGCCGGGTCGAGCCGGTGTCTGCGTACCGCGTGGTGTCACTCGAGCCGTCCGAGAGCGGCCAGAGCACCGCATTCGTCGGACGCGAGGACGAGCTGCGCCGATTGCGGGCGGTCTTCGACGCGGCGGTCGCCGCGCCGTGCCCGCGCATCGCGGTGCTGCTCGGCTCTCCCGGGCTGGGCAAGTCGCGGTTGCTGGGCGAGCTCACGCGCCGGCTGCGCGACCGCGCGACGGTGATCTCGGTGCGCTGCGACGCGGCGCGCGGGCGCACCTTCGAACCGCTCGCCGTCGCGCTGCGCGCGCAGCTCGCGCTCGCGGACGGCGCGGGGGCCGAGGCGCTGGGCGGCGCCGTCGACGCCGTCGTCTCGGGCTCGGAGGCGGAGCGGGCCCGGATCGCGAGCGGGGTTGGAGCGCTGCTGGCCGGCGCGCCGCCGCCGCCGGAAGAGACTTTCTTCGTCGTGCGGCGCCTCCTCGCCGGGCTCGCGGCGAGCCGTCCGGTGGTGCTCGCGATCGACGACGTGCAGTGGGCCGAGCCGCTGCTTCTGGACCTCGCCGAGCACCTCGTGCAGTGGAGCAGCGGCGTGCCGCTCTTGATCCTGCTGGGTGCGCGACCCGAGCTGCGCGAGATGCGCTCTGCGCTGGTGACACCAGGCGGTGTCATCGCCGAGGTCGTGACGCTCGGCGGTCTCGATGCGAGCTCCGCGGCGCGGCTCGCCGCGAACGCGATCGGTGCGGGCGAGCTTCCCGCCGCCTTGATGAGCCGCGTGCTCGCAGCCAGCGAGGGAAACCCGCTCTTCGTCGGCGAGCTCGCGCGCATGCTGGTGCACGACGGGGCGCTGCGGCGGGAAGGCGAGCGCTGGACGACCGGGGTCGAGCTCGCGCGGCTCGAGATGCCGCCGACGATTCACGCCCTGCTCGCCGCGCGCATCGAGCGACTCGGGCCCGAAGAGCGCGCGATCCTCGAGCGCGCCGCGGTGATCGGCCGCCAGTTCTCGCGCGCCGCGCTCGCTCACCTGCTGCAGCGCGATCCCGGCGAGCTCGACGCACGGCTCGAGTCACTGCGCCGCAGCGAGCTGATCGAGCCCGACTCGGGCTGGTTTCTCGGCGAGCCTGCGCTTCGCTTCCACCACGCGCTGATCCGCGACGCCGCCTACCGGCGCGTGCTGCGGCGCACGCGCGCCGACCTGCACACGCGCCTGGCCGATTGGATCGCCGCGCGCGTCGGCGCCGCGCCTGCGCACGACGAGCTGATCGGCTGGCACCTCGAGCAGGCGCACTCGCACTTGCGCGAGCTCGGGCCGCTCGACGCGCACGGCGCGGCCCTCGGCGTGCGCGCGGCGCGCCATCTCGGCGCGGCCGGACGCCTCGCGCTCGCGCGCGACGACCTGCGGCCCGCGGCCGACTCACTCGGGCGGGCGCTCGAGTGTCTCGCGGGCGACGACCCGGCGCGCGCCGATCTCGCGCTCGATTGGTGCGAGGCGCTGCTGGCGGCCGGCGAAGTCGTTCCGGCGACCCGCGCGGTCGCGGAGCTCGGACGCTTCACTTCGATCTCCGAGCGGGTGCGCGCATGGCACACCTGCTTCGCCGCCGAGCTCGCGGTGCAGACGGACCCCCAGGCGCTGCGCGCGTCAGCGGAGGCGGTGGCCGGGGCGTCCGAGGCGCTCGCCTCCGCGGGCGACTTCGCGGGCGAGGCCAAGGCTCACTCGGTTCATGCGACTGCGCTCGCGCGGCTGGGCAGGATCGGCGCCTCGGAAGCGGCGCTCGACCGCGCGCTCGCCGCGGCCCGCCGCGCGTCCGATCGGCGCCGCGCGAACGGGGTCCTCTCCGGTGCACCGGTCGCCGCGCTGTACGGGCCGAGCCCGGTCGCGCGGGCGAGCGGTCGCTGTCTCGACGTCGTGCGCGTGCTGCGCATCACCCAGGACGCACCCGCGGTCGAGGCCGTCGCACTTCGGTGTCAGGCCGTGCTCGAGGCGCTGCGCGGCCGGACCGAGGCGGCGCGCCGCATGATCGCGTCGGCGCGCGAGAGGGTCGAGGAGCTCGGCATCACCTCGCAGCTGCTCGAGGTGGAGTTTTTCGCCGGCTACATCGAGCTGCTCGACGGCGACCTGGAAGCCGCCGCGCGCTTCCTCTCCGCCGCGTACGAGGGTCTACGCGAGCAGGGCCTGGGAATCGACGCGGCGCGCGCCGCCGCGCTGCTCGCGCGCACGCGGCTCGCGCAGGGCGACGCGATCGGCGCGGAGGTGCTGAGTCAGGAGAGCGAGGCGCTCGCCGGCGACGACCTGAACGCCGCGATCGCCTGGCGCGGCGTGCGCGCCGAAGCGCTCGCGCGCCGCGGCGAGCACGCGGCTGCGGTCGAGCTCGCGCGCGCGGCGGTCGAGATCGCGCTCGCGACCGACGCGCTCCTGCACCATGCGAGCGCGCGTCGCGCGCTCGCTGCGGCCCTGCGCGCGGCGGGTCGCGGCGCCGAGGCGGATGCGGAGGACGCGCATGCGATCGAGCTGTGGGAGGCCAAGGGGGCAACCCTGCTCGCCGAGCGGGCGCGGCGCGAGGGCGTACGAGTCACTGTGCCGAGCGCGCCGGCGCCGCCGTCGACCGCGCCTCGAAGTCATCTCCGCCTGCGCCGCAACGCGGCGACCGCACATGTGGCTCGCCTCGACGCCGCGCTCGCGGCGCGCGACGAGGTCGCGATCGCGGACCTGTCCAGCCGCTCCTGGGTGGGCGTCAATCATGCGACGGGCGTCGTGTACGACTGGGGCCGGAACTTCGCCGGCCTGCAGTCGCTGCTGCGCAGCGGGAACGCCGTCGTCATGACCCATACGCCGATCGCCACGCTGGGCGAGTCACTCGCGCTCGTGCAGCGCTCGACCTCGTTCGCGGAGCTGGAGATCGACGAGGCGGTCCGCTTCGGGGCAGTGGAGCGCGACGACTTTGCGCTGGTCGAGGTCGACGCGCAGGAGCTCGCGCAGCGGATCGAGTTCTTCGCCGGCTACGAGCTCGGCGCAGCCGTGACGCGACTCTTCGAGCGCCACGCCGAGCTGCTGCCCCAGGGGGCGGAAGCTGTGCGCACCGCGGCGACCGCCCGCGCGCTGGCGAAAATGCTGGGGCCGGCGGATCTCGAGCGCTGGGCCAGCGAGTTCGCGCCGGAGATCGAGTTCGTCGACGCCCGCAGCGCCGGCCTGGGAGTGCTGCGGGGAGTGGACGCGGTTCGGCACGGCATGCGGGGGCTCTTCGACCGGTCCGTCGACTTCGCGGTGAAGACTCGCGCCGTGCTCGCGCTGCGTGCGGATGCGTTGGTCGTGAGCTGGACGAGCTCGGGCCGGCGGCGGGACGGGGACGGCGCGTTCGAACGCGAACTGTGTCAGCTGTTCGCATTCGGAGCGGACGGTCGGCTCGAGCGCTGGGAGCAGTTCGAGGCCGGCCGCGAGGCCGAGGCGCTCGCGCGCTTCGACGCGCTGGCGCGGCCTATGCGGCGGCTGACTCCCAATGCGGCGACCGCGCACATGGCGCGCTTCGACGCCGCCTGCGCCGCGCGCGACGCGGCGGCGGTCACGGCGCACTGCAGCGATTCCTGGCAGGGTGTGCACCACGCCTCCGGCGCGGTCTACGCCTGGGCGCGCGCGCTGCCGGACATCCAGTCACTCCTTCAGACGGAGAGAGCGACTCTGGTGCACGAGCCGTTGGCTTCGCTCGGCGATTCACTGGCGCTCGCTCGCAGGTCCCTGATCGCCCCGGAGCTGAGTCTCGACGCCGTGACTCCCTTCGGTTCCATCGAGCGAGACGATTTCGTCGTGTCCGAGGTCGACGCGAAGGGGCTCGCGTCGCGCGCCGAGTTCATCGATCGCCTCGACGACGGGATCGTGCGCCTCTACGCCCGCTACGCCGAGCGACTGCTCGAAGGCCCCGAGAGAGTTCGCGCCGCGGCGACCGCGCGCTCCCTGGCGGCGTGCATCGGGCCGCTCGATCTGGAGGCTTACCGCGCGGCGCTCGCGCCGGGCTTCGAGTTTGCGGACCACCGGCTGCTCGGGCTCGGGCGCACGCTAGGAGCCCCGGGCCTGCTGGCGTGGCTGAGTTCGGTCTTCGAGGTCGCCACCGACGTCGGCGCCAGCGTCGACGACGTCATCGCGCTGCGCTCCGACGCGCTGCTGGCGCGCCGCACGATCTCGGGTGCCTACCGCGGCACCGGTGGACGCTTCGAGCAGCCCAGCCTGCGTCTCTGGCGCTTCGGAGTGGACGGGCTGCTCGAGCGCCTGGAGTGGTTCGACGCGGACCGCGTCGAGGCGGCCCTCGCGCGCTTCGACGAGCTCACCAGCGAGTCACGGCGCTCTTCCGCCGCGAACGC
>JBIOJK010000026.1:0-32964 GCA_044450765.1 Myxococcota bacterium
CGGGCTCGGCAGCAGCTTCGCGACCCCTCGGATCAGCTCGACGAGATCCGCTTCGGGATACCACATGGAGGTGCCGACCTGGCCGTCGAGATACGAGTGGATCCGCGGCGGCAGGACTTCGAGCGCCTCGTCGCGCCGCGCCCGCAGAAACTTCACCGCGTCGAGGATCGCGATCCCCTTGACCCGCCCCATTTCAGCAATATCGGCGCGCAGCTGTGATCGGTGGACTCAACCAGGGGTCAGGGAGAGACGATCACGCCAGGTCGGACTTCGCGGCGCCGAGATGCCGGCGCAGGAGCGCGTAGAAGCGCGCGCGGTCGATCGGCTTCGTTGCGAAATCGTCACAGCCCGCCGACAGACAGCGCGAACGCTCGGTGTCCATCGCATGGGCCGTGAGTGCGACGATCGGCGCGTCGAACGCTTGCCTGCGCAGGATGCGCGTCGCCGTGTAGCCGTCCATCACCGGCATTTGCATGTCCATCAGCACGAGCGCGAAGCGCCGCCCGGAGAGCTTCGCTTCGTGCACGAGCTCGACGGCTTGCTGGCCGTTCTCGGCAGTCACGACCTCGAGGCCGACGCGCCGCAGCAGGAGGCTGATCAAGCGCTGGTTGTCGAGTCCGTCCTCGACCAGCAGCACGGTTCCCGAGAAGCGGCCCTCGTCGTCCGCCGCGCCCGCCTCGCCGGCGGCGAGTGTCTGGGCGGCAGCGACGCGCGCCACACCCTCCAGATTTCCCGCCGGGACCTGCACGCGGAAGAGCGTGCCGCGCCCGGGCTCGCTCTCGACCTCGATCGTTCCGTCGAGCAGGTCGGTCAGTCGCTTGGAGATCGTGAGTCCCAGCCCGGTTCCGCCGTAGCGGCGCGTCGTGGAGCTGTCGGCCTGGCCGAAGGGCCGAAACAGCTTCGCGCGCTCCGCCGGAGTGATGCCGATGCCGGTGTCTTTGACCTCGAAGTGCAGCCGCGCGGGCCCCGGCTCGTCGAGCAGCCGCACCACGAGCCGCACCTCGCCGATCTCGGTGAACTTGATCGCGTTGCCGACCAGGTTGATCAGAATCTGGCGCACGCGCGTCGGGTCGCCCTCGACGTGCTCGGGCACCGCGCCCGCGAACTCGACATGGAAGGCGATCGCCTTGACCTCCGCGCGCACGCGCATCAGCCGCTCGACGTCGCGCACCACCGCCACCGGCGAGAAGGTGACTCGCTCGACCTCGAGCCGCCCCGACTCGATCTTCGAGAGGTCGAGAATGTCGTTCAGGAGCGCGAGCAGGTAGTCGCCGTTCCGCTTGATCGTGCGGAGTGAGTCGACAGTCGCGGGGGGAGCGTCGCTGCGGTGCGCCTCCTCGAGCAGCACCTCGGTGAAGCCGAGGATCGCGGTCATCGGCGTGCGGATCTCGTGCGAGACGTTCGCGAGGAACTCGGTCTTGATTCGCGTCGTCTGCTCCGCGTGCAGCATCGCCTCGCGCAGCGCGGAGTTCGCCTCCTCGAGCGACTCCGTGCGATTGCGCTCCGCGCGCAGCTGCCGCCGCTCGCTGAGGTCGCGGACGACCGCGATCCAGCCGGGCGCGCCGTCGATCTCCGCCCCGTGCAGCGCGATCTCGACCGGGAGATCGGCGACTTCGAGGTGAGAGATGCGCACGTCGATGCGCCGTTCGGCGTCTCCGAGGGCCGCTGCGCGGCGCTCCTGCAGGTAGCTCTGGAAGCCCTTGCGCGTCGCGCTCGAGACGAGCTCCTCGAGGGCCAGCCCGAACAGCATCTCGGCCGGCTGGCGCAGGAGTCTCCGGGCGGACTCGTTCGTGCGCAGGATGCACAGCTCCGAATCGAGCCAGAGCAGCCCGTCGGAGACGAGCGCGTCCAGACGCTCGGCGGATTGCGCGCGCGGGTCGGCTTCCGAAGCGGGCATACTTCCCCAGGCGCATCGTCGTCCAGGGCGCGCGCGCTTGAGCGGCGCCGGCCTGACGGGGCCCGCCGCCTGAATCCGCAGCCGGCGAGGCGGCGTAGTCTGGAGAGGCATCAGGAGGACTCGATGAACCGACTCACTCGCTTCGCGGGTCTGCCGTGGATCGCCTCGCTCGCCCTGCTGGCCGGCAGCGGGCGCGCCGAGACGCTTTTCGAGGACCCCTACGGCGTAGGGGCGCCCGACGTGCTCGGAGACCCGGCCAACTTCGACATCCGCTCGCTCGACGTCCAGGAGATCGACGGCTTCAGCCTGCAGATCCTGATCCAGCTCAACTACGACGGCGGCAACATCTCGCCGCTCGCGCCGTTCACCGTTGCGGGCAGCTCGTTCTCGGCGGTGCCGGTCGCGCTCGGCGACGTCCTGATCCAAGGGCGTTCGACCCTGTGGGACGTGCCGCTGAGCGCCGGCGCGGGCGGGGTTTCGATCGGCGGCTACTCGATCTCGCAGCCGGTTCCCGTGGGCGAGCCACTGACGCGCATCGCCTTCTTCCCGGGCAGCTTGTACCGAGTCACCCAGACGCTCACGGCGGGCCAAGTGCTCGGCGTGGCTCCTGCGCCGGACCTGCGCGCGGACGAAGTCGTCTGGGGGTTGATCGACCACGCCCAGCCGGACTTCCTAGGCAATGTCCCGATCGCGTACTCGCTCGGCGGGTCCGAGATCGCGATCCAGCTGCAAGTGGCGACCGGCGCCGACTTCTCCAGCGACGTCAGCGATGGCTACAGCGTGCACTTCGCATCGACGACCTGCGCGTGCGATGTGCTCGACGGCTCCGTGCCAGAGCCCAGCGCGCTCGCGCTGCTCGCGATTGCGCTCGCGTTCGTTCCGGCTCGGCGACGTCTCGCGCTCGGTGGGGGACCTCGCGGACGCGAGCCCGTCTGACTCGGACTCCGCGCCTTGGCGGTCGGTCACTGAGAACGACTTCACAGCGCGGCGCGGCCCGCGCGGGTGATGCTGTGCCGGCAAGCAGAAGGAGTCCCGCCGATGACCCACTTCGAGTCGCTCTGGACCGACCTCGCGTCGCTGGCCATCGCAGCGGCTTCGCTCGCGTTCCTGGCGTTCATGCTGACGGCCGCGCAGGGTCGCTGAAGCTCCGGCTAGGTGACCCGCGCGCCGCGCGCCATGAGCAGCTTTCCGGAGCGGACCAGCTCCGAGAGCTTGAACGGCCGGAGCAGATCGATGAACGCGTCGAGCTTCTCGCTCGGCCCGTGGATCTGCAGGATGAGTGAGTCCGCGCCGTAGTCGACGACCTTGGCCTTGAAGTGCTCGGCGACTTGCAGGATCTGCGTGCGCTGGTCGAGCGGCGCGAACAGCTTCACGAGCGCGATCTCGGTCTCGTAGCTGTCGTCGCCGGTATGGTCGATCGCGTGCACCACGTCGATCAGCTTGGCGAGCTGCTGGATGATCTGGCCGAGCTCGCCCGCGGCGCCGGAGCATACGATCGTCATCCGCGAGAAGCGGCCCTCCGCTCCGGGCGAGACCACCAGGCTCTCGATGTTGAAGCCGCGCCGCGAGAACACGAGCGACACGCGGACGAGCACGCCCGGCTTGTTGTTCACGAACAGCGAGATCGTGTGCAGCGGCGCGCGCTGCGACGCGGCGGCGGGAGTCACTGCGCTGGCGGACATCAGGTGCTTCCCGTCGGCTTCTCGAGCCGGTGTTTGGGTTTCTCGATCAGCATCTCCGAGAGCGACGCGCCCGCGGGAATCATCGGGAAGACGTTGTCCTCCTTCACGACCTCCGCGACCACGACGCACGGCCCCTGGTCGTAGGCGTGCGCTTCGGCGAGCACGCGGTCGACGTCGGCAGGCCGGCGGATGCGGAAGCCCTTCACGCCGTACGCCTGCGCGAGCTTCACGAAATCCGGATTGCCCTCGAGGTCAGCGCCGGAGAGCCGGTTGTCGTAGAACATCTCCTGCCACTGCCGGATCATGCCGAGATAGTTGTTGTTGATGATCAGACACTTCACCGGCAGCTTGTTGATCTGCGCGGTGGCGAGCTCCGAGCAGGTCATCTGGAAGCCGCCGTCGCCGACGATCGCCCAGACCTTGTGCTTCGGCTTGCCGAACTGCGCGCCGATCGCGGCCGGGAAGCCGAAGCCCATCGTTCCAGCGCCGCCGCTCGAGATCCAGTGCCGGTTGCTGCGCGCGAGGCAGAACTGGGCGGCCCACATCTGGTGCTGACCCACGTCGGTGGTGAGGATCGCCTCGCCGCGAGTCACTTCGTTCAGCCGGTCGAGCACGTGCTGCGCGCGCAGACCCCCCTGCTTCGGGTACTTCAGCGGAAACTGCTTCCGCCAGCGCGCGATCTGCGCGAGCCACTCCTTGGTGTCCGCGATCTCGACCTGCGGCACGATGTCCTCGATCACGAGCCGCGCGTCCCCGTGAATCGCGACGTCGGGCTTGATGATCTTGCCGAACTCCGAGGGGTCGATGTCGACGTGGATCTTGACGGCGCGCGTGCAGAAGTCGGAGACGCGGCCCGTGATGCGGTCGTCCCAGCGCGCGCCGATCGCCATGATCAGATCGCAGTCCACGACCGCCTTGTTCGCGTAGGCGGTGCCGTGCATGCCGAGCATGCCGAGGTGCAGCGGATGGGTCTCGTCGACGGCGCCCTTGCCGAGCAGCGTGTTGACCACCGGCGCGCGCAGCTTCTCGGCCAACGCGGTGATCGCCTTGCCCGCGTCCGAGATCACCGCGCCGTGCCCGACGTAGAGCACCGGCCGGCGTGACTCGCGAAGATGGCGCGCCGCGCGCGCGATCGCTTCGCCGTCGCCGCGACCCGGAACGGCGTAGCCCGGCAAGTCGAGCGCGTCCGTGAACGGCGCCGCGCAGGGGCCCTGCCCGATGTCCTTCGGCACGTCGATCAGCACCGGCCCCGGGCGGCCGGTCGTCGCGATGTGAAACGCCTCGCGCACGATGCGCGGGATGTCCGCGGGGTTCTTGATCAGATACGAGTGCTTCACCACCGGGTAGGTGATCCCGGTGACGTCCGCCTCTTGGAACGCGTCCTTGCCCAGGTTGACGGCGTTTGTCTGGCCGCAGATCACGATGATCGGAGCGGAGTCCATCTGCGCGGTGAGCAAACCGGTGACCGTGTTGGTCGCGCCGGGGCCGGAGGTCACGAGCACCACCCCCGGCCGGCCGGTTGCGCGCGCGTAGCCGTCCGCCATGTGCGTCGCGCCCTGCTCGTGGCGGACCAGAATCAGCTTGATCTTAGAATCGACCAGAGCGTCGAAGATGGGCATCGCCGCGCCGCCCGAGAGCCCAAAGATGTACTGAACACCCTCTCTTTCCAGGCACTGAACGATCTTCTCGCCGCCGCTTGAGATTTTCTGAGGCATCTTTCAGCTCCGCTCTCGGATCAACCCCTGAACTCAGGTGCAGAATCGCAGACTTTTACGAAGCCGTCCAGCGGGCCTGGGCGCCGATCGAGAAAAACCTGCCAACAAGACCACTAAAGTCGGCCGCACCCGTCGGATCACCCTGATAACAGGCCAATTCTCGGGGTCGAGATCGCCCCTCGGCCGAATCGACTGCCCGAAAGAAGACCCCGATCAGTCGATGATCAGGGCGACGCGCCGATCCGGACTGATCGATACGCGGGGTGCTGGCGCTAGGCGCAAGCCGCGCCCATCGCAGCTGCGGCCGGTGCGAACGTCAAAGCGGTAGCGGTGCCACGGGCACTCGACGGTCGCGCCCTCGAGCGGCGCATCCTCGAGCGGGCCGAGGAAGTGCGGGCAGAGCGCGGCGTGCGCGACCAGCTCGTCGTCCAGCGCGACCACCCGCCACGGCCGCCCGCCCAGCTCGACCACCAGCGGCAGCTTCGCGCGCACGTCGTCGAACGAGCCGAGCTCGGCGCGCGCACCCCGCTCGGGCTTCGCGCCGCGCGCAGGCGCGAGCCACTTCTCGCGCCGCATCATCATCGCCTCGTCCTCGTCCCAGAGCCGCGCGTAGAGCGTGCGGTACGCCGCGCCCAGCGTGGCCACGCGCTCCGGCGAGACGCCCGGCACCCGGAACTCGACACGGATCTGTGTCGCGCCCTCTCCCAGCGGTGTGAGCGAGGTCCAGATCTCGGTGCCCTTGCCGGGGCCGTCGATCGTCGCGGTCACGTAGCGCAGGTTCTCGCGGTCGAGCAGGACCTGCAGCGTCATCTCGCGCGCGTCGGGCGCGCCGCGCCCGCGCAGATAGGCGCTCCAGCCCCAGTCCCCGGAGTCGATGCGGCGCACCGAAGCGAACGAATCTCGGTGAAGGCCCGGGAGATGCTCCCAGTCGAGAACGTTCTCCCAGATGCGCTCGAGCGAGGCGCGGATCTCGCGCTCGTAGACCGCCACGGAGGTGATGCGTGCGCCGCGCATGGCGGGCAGCATAGCGGAACTCCGCGCGTCGGCGGTGCGACCGGGGCGCGGGCTATAGTTCGCCGCATGCCCGATTTCGTGTATCAGCCCATTTTCACCCACGGCCACGACGAGACTCCCTACCGGCAACTCACGCGCGACTTCGTGTCGACGCAGCGCCTCGGCGAGCGCGAGATACTCGCCGTCGACTCGCGCGCGCTCGAGCTGCTCGCCCGCGAGGCGCTCGACGACGTCTCTCATCTGCTGCGGCCAGGGCACCTCGCACAGCTCGCCAAGATCCTCGACGACCCCGAGGCCAGCGAGAACGACCGCTTCGTCGCGCTCGAGCTCCTGACCAACGCCAACATCGCGGCCGGTCGCGTGCTGCCGAGCTGCCAGGATACCGGCACGGCGATCGTGGTCGCCTACAAGGGTCAGAATGTCTTCACGTCCGGCGACGACGCGGAGTCACTCTCGCGGGGCATCTTCGAAGCCTACCAGCGCCGCAACCTGCGCTACTCGCAGATGGCGCCGCTCGACATGTACAGCGAGAGGAACACGGGGACGAACTTGCCCGCGCAGATCGAGATCTGCGCGGAGACCGGCGGCGAGTACCGCTTCCTGTTTCTCGCGAAGGGCGGCGGCTCCGCCAACAAGACGTTCCTGTACCAGGAGACGAAGGCGCTCCTGAACCCCGAGTCACTGCTCGCGTTCGCGGGCGAGAAGATCCGCACGCTGGGCACGTCCGCCTGCCCGCCGTACCACCTGGCGTTCGTGATCGGCGGGACCTCGGCCGAGTTCACCCTGAAGACCGTCAAGCTCGCGAGCGCACGCTATCTCGACGACCTGCCCACCAGCGGCAACGAGCACGGCCGCGCGTTCCGCGACCCGGCGCTCGAAGAGCAGATCCAGAAGCTGTGCAACGAGACCGGAATCGGCGCGCAGTTCGGCGGCAAGTACTTCGCGCACGACGTGCGCGTGATTCGCCTGCCGCGCCACGGCGCGTCGTGTCCGGTGGGCCTCGGCGTCTCGTGCTCCGCGGACCGCCAGATCCTCGGCAAGATCACGCGCGACGGCGTGTTCCTCGAGCAGCTCGAGACCAATCCAGCCAAGTATCTCCCCGACGTCGATCCCGACGAGCTCGCGGGCGACGTGGTGCGCGTCGATCTCAACCGACCGATGCGCGAGATCCTGGCGGAGCTGACGCGCTACCCGGTCGCGACGCGGCTCTCGCTCTCGGGCCCGATGATCGTCGCGCGCGACATCGCGCACGCGGTGCTGAAGGAGCGCCTCGACCAGGGCCTCGGCCTGCCGCAGTACCTGAAGGACCGCATGATCTACTACGCCGGACCCGCGAAGAAGCCCGAGGGGCGCGCGTCCGGCTCGTTCGGCCCGACGACCGCCGGCCGCATGGACTCCTACGTGGATCTCTTCCAGAGTCAGGGCGCGAGCCTCGTGATGCTCGCCAAGGGGAACCGCAGCAAGGCGGTGCGCGACGCCTGTCACAAGTGGGGCGGCTTCTATCTCGGCTCGATCGGCGGGCCCGCCGCGCGGCTGGCCGACCACTCGATCCGCAAGGTCGACGTGCAGGAGTATCCCGAGCTCGGCATGGAGGCGATCTGGAAGATCGAGGTCGAGGACTTCCCCGCCTTCATCGTGATCGACGACAAGGGGAACGACTTCTATGCAGGGCTGCTCGAGCGCAAGCCGAGCCCGGTGCTGCAAATCGGCGGCGAGTGACTCGACTCGCGCTCGCGATGATCTTCGCCGTCACGGGCTGCGCCGGCGGGCGGTACGAGGCCTATCGGGCGCAACAGCCCGAGTGGGACGGAGCGTTCCCGACGGGCGCTGCGGACGTGAAGCGCACCGTCGCGGCGCTCTACGCCCCCGGCCGCGGCTACGCCGAGACCGTGACTCAGCTCTGGGTCTGGAGACTGCCCGAATGGGCGCCCGTGGACGCGGACGCCATCCTCCGCTCCGCCGCGTCTGCGGCGGCAGGCGACTACGCGGTCGTCGCCTCGCTGAGCTGCGCGTCGAACGACGGGACGACCCAGTTCATGCGCGTCTCGGTCGTCTGGTTTCTGCTCCCCGAGAACCGGCTCACGGCGTGGGACCACGACGAGTTCAAGCCCGGCTGCGCAGTCACGAATCGGTTCGAACCGGCGCGCGGAGCCCTGGTCGAAACCGAGCGCGCGCTTCTGAAACACGCCGGCCTGCCGCTTCCGGCGGGCGCCGACGGAGCCACGGAGTACTACCAGAAAGGCCTCGTCCTCCTCCGTGCCGGCCGGCGCGACGACGCGACCGCCATGCTCACCGCCGGTGACTCCTCGGGCGAAGGCGGCTTCGGAGTTCGCGCGCGCTTCAACGCCCCTCATTCCGACTCCGGTGAGTCGCGCGGCGAGGCGCGCGCCGCCCTGGTGCGAGAGCTCGGCGGCGCACAGTGAGTGACTCTGGCTGCGCGCTGCCGTTCACCGCGACGGCCCTGCTCGCGCCGATGGAGGGCGTCACGGAGCCGTGCTTCCGCGACCTCGTGCTGGCGCGGAACGGCGCTGAGTCACTGGGCGGCGCGTTCACCGAGTTCGTGCGCGTGAGCATCGCGCCGATTCCCGTCGCGGTCGTGCGCCGCCATCTCGGCCCCTCCCGTTTCGCGCAGCCGGTCGGGGTACAGCTCATGGGCAACGACCTCCAACACCTCGCGCGCACGGCGCAGAACGCCGTCGCGGCCGGGGCGACCTTGATCGACCTGAACTTCGGCTGCCCAGCCAAAGGAGCGATCGCCGGGTGCGCGGGCTCCGCGCTGCTGCGCGACGCGCGGGCGCTGGAGCGAGTCGTCCGCTCGGTGCGGGACGCGGTTCCCGTGCCGGTGACCGCGAAGATCCGCGCGGGCTACGACGACGCCGCGCGGGTCGAAGAGCTCGCTCGCGCAGCGGAAAACGGCGGCGCGTCCCTCCTGACCGTGCACTGCCGGACGCGCGCCGAGGCCTACTGCGACAGAGTCGACTGGACGCGCATCGCGCGCGCGGTCCGCGCCGTCGCGATCCCCGTGTGCGGCAACGGTGGCATCGCGAGATACGACGACCTCGAGCGCATGCGCCGCGAGACCGGCGCGCGCTTCGCGATGGTGGGGCGCGGCGCGCTCGCCGATCCGTGGATCTTCAGCGGGCGCGAAGTCAGCCGCGGCGAGGCGGCGCGCTTCCTGATCGACTACGCGGACACGATGCGCGAGCGCCGGCAGTTCCCCGTGCGGGGCGTCGCCGCCCGCATCAAGCAGCTCCTGCGCTACTGGACGGCCGGCGGCCTGGTCCGCGACGCGGCGGCGCGCACGCGCCTGCTGCGCGAGCCCGACGGCGAGGCGCTGCTCGCCGCACTGCGCGCAGCCGCGGCCGAAGCGTAGACCGATGCCGCTGCTCAGCTTCGATCGCCTGTCGCTGTCCTTCGCGCGCGAACCGCTGTTCGAGAAGGCGACCTTTCAGATCGACGCCGGCGAACGGGTCTGTCTGATCGGCCGCAACGGCGCCGGCAAGTCGACCTTGCTGAAGGTCGCCAGCGGCGAAGTGACTCCCGACGCGGGCGAGGTCTGGCGGAAGCCCGGTCTCTCGGTTGCGACCCTCTCCCAGGAGCTTCCCCTCGACGAAAAGTCTTCGGTCTTCGACGTCGTCGCGAGCGGCCTCGCCGAGCTCGGGAACCTGCTCGCCGAGTTCCACCGGGTCTCGCTCGCTGCGTCCGCGGATTCCTCGCTGCTGGCGCGTATGGACGACTTGCAGCACGAGCTCGAGGTGCGGGGCGGCTGGAGTCTTTCGCAGCGCGTCGACCAGATCCTCGCGCGGCTCGAGCTCGCCCCCGACGCGCGGCTCGGCGCGCTGTCCGGCGGCTGGCGCCGCCGCGTCGCACTCGCGCGGGCGCTGGTCGCGGAGCCGGATCTGCTGCTGCTCGACGAACCCACGAATCACCTCGACATCGAAGTCATCGACTGGCTCGAGGCGGAGCTCCTCGAGTACCGCGGCGGCGTCTTGTTCGTGACTCACGACCGGGCGCTGCTCACGCGCCTGGCGACCCGCATCGTGGAGCTCGATCGCGGCGTCCTGACGTCTTGGACGGGGAACTACGTGCAGTATCTCGCGAAGAAGGCGGACGCGCTCGCCGAGGAGGCGCGCCACCGCGAGCTCTTCGACAAGAAGCTCGCGCAGGAAGAAGTCTGGATTCGCCAGGGAATCAAGGCGCGGCGCACGCGCAACGAGGGCCGAGTGCGCGCGCTGCTGGCGCTGCGCGACGAGCGCGCGCGGCGCCGCAAAGTCGAGGGCGTGTCGCGCCTCGCGCTCGACGAAGGCCGCGCGTCGGGCAGGCTCGTCGCGGAGGCGCAGAACGTCTCCTTCGGGTTCGGCGACTCGCCGATCGTCCGCGACTTCTCGCTGCGCATCATGCGTGGGGACCGCATCGGTCTGGTCGGCGCGAACGGCGTCGGCAAGACCACGCTGCTGCGACTGTTGCTCGGCCAGCTCGAGCCGAGCTCCGGGAGCGTTCGCCTCGGGACGAAGCTCGCGATCGCCTACTACGACCAGCTGCGCGGCGTGCTCGAGCTCGAGAAGACCGTGATGGAGAACATCGCCGAGGGCCGCGAGTACGTGGACGTCCAGGGCGGGCGGCGGCACGTGATCAGCTATCTGCAGGACTTCATGTTCAGTCCCGAGCGCGCGCGCATTCCGGCAAAGGTGCTGTCGGGCGGCGAGCGCAACCGCCTGCTGCTCGCGCGTCTGTTCGCGCAGCCCGCGAATCTGCTCGTGCTCGACGAGCCGACCAACGACCTCGACATCGAGACACTCGAGCTGCTCGAGGAGCTCACGATCGACTACAACGGCACGATCCTGCTCGTCTCGCACGACCGCGCCTTTCTCGACAACGTCGTCACTTCGACCTTGGTCTTCGAGGGCGCGGGCAAGGTGCAGGAGTACGTGGGTGGGTACTCCGACTGGGCGCGCCTGCGTGCGAAAGAGGCAGCCGAGCGGCTTCGAGGCGCCGCGGCTGCGCCGCGGGCTCCCGTTCGCAAGGCGAAGCCGACGAAGCGGAGCTACAAGGACGAGCGCGAGCTCGAGCTTGCGCCCGCGAAGATCGAGTCACTCGAGGCAGAGCAAGCCGCGCTGACCGAGCGAGTGAGTCAGCCCGCCTTCTACAGGAGCGCCCCTGCCGAGCAGGCGCGCGCCCACGCCCGGCTCGCCGCGCTGGCGGCGGAGCTGCAGTCGGCGTACGCGCGTTGGGAAGAGCTCGAGGCCCTGGGCGAGGGCTCCTGACTCGCGGGGAGCGTGCCGACTCACTCTAGGCGCGCGGGCCGTCGAGCACGCAGCGCACCCCGCCGAGATCCATCTCGGCGACGCAGACGTTGCAGTGAGTGCAGCGCGATCGCGCCGCGGGGTCCTCCTGCATGCGCCGCACGAGGTCCGGATCCGCGATCAGCGCGCGGCCCATCGCTACGAAGTCGAAGCCCTCGTCCATGGCGCGCTCGACGTTCGCGCGCGATACGATCCCGCCGAGCAAGGCCAGGGGCATGCGCACCGCGGCGCGCACCTCGCGCGCCTCGCGCAGGAAGAACATCTCCTCCCATGGGTACTCGCGGATCACGCTCTTTCCGAAGTAACTGAGCGCCAGCTTCTGCAGGCGACTCTTCTCCGCGGCGATCATCTCCACCAGCGGCCGGCGGCCCCGAAAGAGGTAGAACGGCGAGCGACTCGTGAAGCCGCCCGAGAGCACGAGCGCGTCGGCGCCCTCCGCTTCCAGCATGCGCGCGAGCGAGACGCTGTCGGCGAGCTCGAGCCCACCCCGGAAGCCGTCGCGCAGGTTCGTCTTGCACAGGATCGGCGTGCCACGGCCCAGCACTTCGCGCACGCGTCGGAGCACCGCGATCGACAGCCGAGCCCGGTTCTCGAGACTGCCGCCCCACGCGTCCGTGCGCCGGTTGGTCGCGGGAGACAGGAACTGCGAGAGCAGATAGCCGTGCCCCAGGTGGAGCTCGACCGCATCGAAGCCCGCTTCACGCGCGAGGCCGGCGGCGCGGCCGAAGTCCTCGACGACGCGCTCGAGGTCGCGCGCGCGCATCGCCAGCCCGAACGGCTTGCCGGCGCTGATGCCGTACTGGTTCACGATCGGCGAGGGCCCGCGCGGCAGCCAGGTCGAGAGCTCGCGGTTCTTCGTGAACCAGCCGCAGTGACCGAGCTGGAGCGAAGCGGCGCCGCCGGCGCCGTGCACCGCGTCGGTCACGCGCCGGAGCGGTGACACCGTCTCGTGTCGCATCACCATCTGCTCGGCGAACGTGCAGCCGTCGGGCGAGACCGCGCAGTAGGCGACCGTCGTGAGTCCCACCCCGCCCGCCGCGAGCGCGCGGTGGTGCTCGACGAGCGCGTCCGACGGCATCCCGCCGGGGCACATCCCTTCGTAAGTCGCCGTCTTGATCACGCGGTTGCGAAGCTCGAGCGAGCCGAGCCGCGCGGACGCGAAGGCGTTCGTCGGCGTGCCCATCTCAGAAGCGATCCGGGCGGATCTCCGCGTCGTTCCCGCCGTCGATGTAGAAGATCGAGCCGTGGATCCACGCGGCGCGCGCGCCGAGCAGGAACGCGGACAGCTCGGCGACCTCGTCCGGCTCGCCCATCCGGCCGAGCGGGATCGAGAGCTTGCCGATCGCCGCGCCAGTCACCGGATCCGCCAAGTCGCCGTCGAGCAGCGGCGTCTTGACCGGTCCCGGGGCGACCGCGTTCAGCCGCACGCCCGCGCGACCCCAGACACCTGCGCGCCGTCGCACTGCGCGGCCGAGCGCGTGCTTCGAGCCGAGATAGGCGACGATCGAGCTGTCGCCCGCGTCGACGACCCGCTGCGCCTCGGGCTCGTCGCCGGCGAGCAGCGCCCGCACGTACGGGTGATCGGCCAGCGGCGCCATCTGCGCGGAGTTCGAGCAGACCGCGAGCGCGGCGGGTGACTCTCCGGCCCGCAGCGCCGGGAAGAGACCGTCGAGCAGCGCGACCGCGCCGAAGTAGTTGACCGCGGCGACCCGCGACGGCGGCCGTACGTGCGCCCCGACGCCGGCCGAGACCACCAGCCGGTCGAGCCGCCCGCCGCAGAGGTCGCGCACCGCCGACACCGCCGCGTCCCGGCCCTCGCGGGTCGCGAGGTCCGCGGCGACCTCCGCCCCGGCCAAGTCGACGCCGATCACGCGCGCGCCGTCGGCCTCGAGCCGCCGCCGGATCGCCGCTCCGATCCCCGACGCGCTGCCCGTGATCGCGCAGACCGCCAAGCGCTAGAACTCCGCGTACCCGGGCACGCGCGGAAACGGGATCACGTCGCGGATGTTCGCCATGCCGGTGAGATACATCATGAGTCTCTCGAAGCCGAGCCCGAAGCCGGCGTGCGGCACCGAGCCGAAGCGGCGCAGATCGAGATACCAGCCGTAGTGCTCTTCGGCGAGCCCGCACTCGGCCAGGCGCGCGCGCAGCACGTCGAGCCGGTCCTCGCGCTGCGAACCGCCGATGATCTCGCCGATCTTCGGCACGAGCACGTCCATTGCGCGCACGGTGCGGTCGTCGTCGTTGCGGTACATGTAGAAGGCCTTGATCTCCTTCGGGTAGTCCGTCACGACGATCGGGCGTCCCACGTGGCGCTCGGTGAGCCAGCGCTCGTGCTCGCTCTGCAGGTCGGCGCCCCACTTCACCGGAAACTCGAAGGACTCACCCGAGCGCTCGAGAGCCGCGATCGCCTCTGTGTAAGTCAGATGCGCGAACTCCGCGTTCGCCACGTGCTCGAGCGTGGCGCGCACGCCGGGCTGGATGCGCTCGTCGAAGAAGGCCATGTCTTCCGCGCTCTCGTCGAGCACCGCACGCAGCACCGAGCGGAGAAACTCCTCGGCGAGCGCCATGTCCCCGCGCAGATCGCAGAACGCCATCTCGGGCTCGATCATCCAGAACTCCGACAGGTGGCGGCTCGTGTTCGAGTTCTCCGCGCGGAACGTCGGGCCGAAGCTGTACACGTTCGAGAGCGCGAGCGCGCCGATCTCCGCCTCGAGCTGGCCGGACACGGTCAGGAACGTCGGCCTGCCGAAGAACTCGGTGTCGTGACTCGGCACGCTGACTCGGAACATCGCACCCGCGCCCTCCGCGTCGCTGGTGGTGATGATCGGCGTGTGCAGCCACACGAAGCCGCGCTCCTGGAAGAAGCGGTGAACCGCGCGCGCGGCGACGTTTCGCACGCGCAGCACGGCGCCCAGCGTGTTCGTGCGCGGCCGCAGGTGCGCGATCGTCCGCAGGAACTCGAAGCCGTGGCGCTTCTTCTGCAGCGGATAGTCGGCGTCCGCCCAGCCCACGACGCGGACCGCCGCGGCGCGCAGCTCGAGTGATTGCTCCTTCCCTTCGGAGCGCTTGAGCTCGCCCTCGATCTCGACCGCGCAGCCGGTGTCGAGCCTGCGCACCTCGGCCTCGAAGTTCACGAGACTCGGCTCGCAGACGACCTGCACCCCGGCCAGACACGAGCCGTCGGAAACGTCGAGAAACGAGAGGCCCTTCGAGTGCCGGGCCGTGCGCAGCCAACCGCGCACGCGCGCCCGCTCGCCGGGCGTGCCGCCTGCGAGCAGGGCCTTCACCGAGCTGGTCACCGACGCCGCCTTCATCCGCACCCCCGACCCGCGATCGGCTCACGATAGCGCGCTCGAGTTGACAGCGAGAGCCGCCTGTCTTTCCTTCGCGCCCGCGCATGGCCCGAGACTCCGACGACGAACCTCTCTTCGCGGGAATCGGCGCTCGCGGCCGGCGCGCTCCGCTGGCGGGCCAGGCGGCGGTCTTGCGGCGCGATCTCGCGCTGGTGCACACCGACTCGATCGCCGCCAGCATCATGGTCGGGACCGGCGAGACCTACCTCGCCGCATTCGCACTTGCACTCGGACTGGGCGACATCGTGGCCGGGTACGTGGCGTCGGGGCCGCTGCTCGCCGGATCGGTGCTGCAGCTCGTCTCGCCCTGGGGCGTGCGCCGCTTCGGGTCACACCGCCGCTGGGTGGTGTTGTGCGCGCTCCTGCAGGCGGCGAGCTTCATCCCACTCACCATCGCGGCGCTGGTCGGCAGACTCTCGGCGTTCGGCTTGCTCGCGATCGCCACGCTCTACTGGGCGACCGGGATGATGACCGGCACCGCCTGGAACACTTGGGTCGGCACGCTGATCCCGAAGAGCCTGCGCTCGCGCTTCTTCGCGCGCCGCAGCCGCGTGGGCCAGCTCGCGGTCCTGGGCGGTCTGCTCGCCGGCGGCGTGATCCTGCACGCGGGCGAGCAGGGCGAGCGCCACCTGCTCGCGTTCGCGTCGCTGTTCGCGATCGCGGGTCTGGCGCGCGGCTGGTCCGCCTGGCTGCTGGCTCACCAGAGCGAGCCGGACCCGCTGGTCGAGCGCCGCCTCGTGACACTGGGCGGTGTCGCGCCGGCGCGCGTGCCCGGCAACCGCCGCTTGATCGCCTATCTGCTCAGCCTGCAGATCGGCGTGCAGGTGGCCGCGCCCTACTTCACGCCCTACATGCTCGGCGCGAAGGCGCTCCACCTCTCGTACGTGGGCTACATGGGGCTGATCGCGGCGTCGTTCATCTCCAAGATCCTCGCCCTGCCCTGGCTCGGACACCTGGCGGCGCGGCGCGGCGCGCGGCGATTGCTGCGGATCGCGGGAGTCACCGTGGTTCCTCTGCCGGCGCTCTGGACGATCTCGAACGGGTACCCGTTTCTCGTCGCGATCCAGCTCTTCTCGGGAATCGCCTGGGGCGCGCACGAGCTCGCGACGTTCTTGCTCTTCTTCGACGCGATCCGCCCCGAGCAACGCACGCGCGTTCTGACTTGGTACAACCTGGCGAGCGCACTCGCGATGATGATCGGCACGTCGTTCGGCGCGCTCGTGCTGCGCGGACACGGGATCGACTTCGCGGGCTACGCGGTCCTGTTCTGGATCAGCGCCTCCGCGCGCGCGCTCACCCTGCCGCTCTTGGCCTGGATGCCCGATGCGCACGTCACCGAGCCGCGGCCCGCCACCGGCGTGATCGCGGCGCGACCCTCCGCCGGATCGATCGAGCAGCCCGTGCTGGCCGACCGCCCGGACAGCCCGCTCGAGCGGCCGGCCGAAGCGAGCGACTCGGCGGCCCTCTGACTGACTCGCGCGGCTACTGGCTGGGGTCGACGACCGCGAGTCCATTCCTGAAGCGCTCCAGGTGGCGCTCGATGCGGGCCGCCGTCTCCGCGTCGCCGATCGCCCGCGCGCGCGTCAGCGCTTTCTCGGCGACGCGCGCCGCGCTCGCCGGGTCGCCCGCGGCGGCGACCGCGAGCGCGAGGATGTCGATCTCCTCGGGGCGCACGCAGCCCTTGATCAGCTCACACGCGCGCCGCGCGAGTCGCAGCGCTTCGGCGCCGTCCCGCAGCGGGGGCTCGGGCTCGGTCGCGCGGATCTCGGCCAGGCCGAAGAGCGACCCGCGGTCGTCCGGGTCCAGCTCGAGCTGCTTCTGGTAGTGAGTCACCGCTTCGCTCGGACGCCCCGCCGCGGCGAGCGCGCGCGCGTAGTAGAGATGCCACTCGGTGGCCGCCGTGGGATTCGGCTCGATCTCGAGCGCCCGCTCGAAGCGCTGGGTCGCGGCGACGGGATCGCCCGTGAGGAACAGCGCGAAGCCGTAGCTCGCCTGCGCGCGCGGCCAGCGCGGATTGAGCTCCACCGCGCGCGCGAAATGCGGAAGTGACTCCGGGAAGTGACCGGCCGCGCCCAGCTCGATCCCCAGCTCCGTCTCGGCGTAGTAGCTCGGCCCCGCGATCGCGACCGCCCGCTGCCAGAGCGCGACGTCGCTCTCCCAGTACTCGAGCTGCTTCCGCGTGCCGGCGGCCAGCGCCAGCACGGCCGCCGCAGCGAGCGCGACCCCGACAGCTCGGGGCGCTCGGGCGCGCGCGAGCGGATCCGCGAGACCCCAGACGACCGCCCACAGGACTCCCAGCTGCGGCAGGTAGGCGTAGCGATCCGCATGTGACTGAAAGCCGACCTGCACCAGACCGAGCGTCGGCGCCAGCCCGACTCCGAACCAGACCCCGCCGGCGAGCAAGTAGGGCGCGCGCCGGCGGAGCGCGAACGCCAGCCCGCCGAGCGCGGCGACGAAGCCGAGCGCCCCCGCGATGTCCGCGATCGGCCAGTGACCCGGATGGGGATAGAGCACGGCGAGTCGGATCGGGACCAGTGACTGGCCGAGCGTCGCCGCGACCGCGACGCATGCGTTCGCGAGGCGGTCCGGCAGCGCGACGTCGAGCTGCATCGCGCTCACCTGAGCGCGCAGGGTAACGACCGAGGCCGCCAGCGAGAGCGCCGCAAACGGCAGCTTCTCGAGCAGCAGTCGCCGCCGCAGCGGCCGCGCGAGCGGCCAGTAGTCGAGCACCAGGAGCAGCAGCGGCAGCGACACCAGCATCGGCTTCGCGAGCAGGCCGAGCGCCATGCAGGCGAGCGCGGCCGCGTAGGCGACCGCGCTCTCGGCGCGCGCGTAGCGACACCACGCCACCAGCGAGGCCAGTCCGAACAGCGCGCAGAGCAGATCCTTGCGCTCGGCGATCCAGGCGACTGACTCGACGTGCTGCGGGTGCACCGCGAACAGCAGGGCCGCGAGCGCGCTGCGGCCGACCGCGCCGGTGAGCCCCGCCAGCAGCGCGAAGACGAGCACGGAGTTCAGCGCATGCAGGAGCGCGTTCTCGACGTGGGGCCCGGCGGCGCTGCTTCCGAACGCGCTCGTATCGAGCATGTGCGAGAGCCAAGTCAGCGGATGCCAGTTGCTCGCGTGATAGGTCGTGAAGGCCCAGCGCGCGCCAGCCAGGCTGAGCCCGCCCTGCACGGCCGCGTTTGCCGTCACATACTGCTCGTCGTCGTAGCGCAGGAACGGCAGCCGGCGCACGGGCGCATAGAGCCAGAGGGTCGCCACCGCGAGAAGCGCCGCGATCGCGGCGCGCGCCCGAGAGTCAGTCACGGCGCTGCACCCTACCACGCGGGCAGCGAGGACACGGGACCCGACGTCCGTCTATGATTGGGCCATCGCCGCAGAGGAGTCGATGATGCGCTGGAAGATCGGGAACGTGACCGTGAGCCGGGTGGTCGAGGTCGAGCTCCCGACCCCGGGGAGCTTCGTGCTGCCGGACGCGCTGCCGGAGGACCTGATGAAGATTCCCTGGCTCGCACCCCACTTCATGCTGCCCGACGGGAACCTCGTGCTGAGCATCCATGCGCTCGTCGTCGAGTCGCAGGGCAGGAAGATTCTCGTCGACACCTGCCTGGGGAACGACAAGAAGCGCGCGATGCCCGCCTGGAGCATGATGAACGGGCCGTTCCTCGCGGACCTCACCGCCGCCGGCCATCCGCGCGAGTCGATCGACACGGTCGTGTGTACCCATCTGCACGTGGACCACGTCGGCTGGAACACGATGAAGGTCGGCGGCCGCTGGGTGCCGACGTTCCCGAACGCGCGCTACCTGATCGGCCGCAAGGAATGGGACTACTGGGGCAAGGAGCCGGTGAATCCCGAGGAGCCGATCATGGACGACTCCGTCCGGCCGATCCTCGACGCCGGCCTCGCGGACCTGGTCGAGGCGGACCACAAGATCACGCCCGAGGTCTGGCTCGAGCCGACGCACGGCCATACACCGGGCCACGTCAGCGTGCGCATCTCTTCCGGCGGCGCCGACGCGGTGATCACGGGCGACATGCTCCACCACCCCTGCCAGCTCGCGCGCCCGGACTGGCACAGCAACTTCGACTGGAACGCGGAGGAAGGTCGCGCGACTCGGCGCTCGGCATTCGCGCGCTGGTCGGCGGGGGGCTATCTGGTGATCGGGACTCACTTCGCGTCCCCCACCGCCGGAAAGATCGTGCGCGACGGCGACGCCTTCCGCCTCGTCGTCTAGCTCGGTGACCGAGTCCAGCGTCTCATACCCCGGGGCGCGCCGGCCCGCCCGATCGCGCCGCGTGGACGCGCACGGCGTCGGCATCGCGGTCTACGAGTGGGGCGCATCCGACGCGCCGCCGCTCCTGTTGGCGCACGGCGGCTTCGACTTCGCCGGCACCTTCGACGTGTTCGCGCCGCTGCTCGCCGACGCCGGCTGGCGCGTGGTCTCGTGGGACCACCGCGGACACGGTGACTCGCAGCAGACGGCGCTCTACTCGTGGCAGGCGGACCTGCGCGACGCGCTCGCCGTCATGGACTCCGTCGGGCGCGAGCCCATGCCGATCGTCGCGCACTCGAAGGGCGGCGGCGTCTGCATGCAGCTCACCGAGGCGCGTCCGCACCGCGTGTCTCGCTTCGTCAATCTCGACGGCATGCCCTCGCGCTGGCCGCACCCCGACGTCGCCGAGCACGAGCGCACGAAGCTGCGCGACTCGGAGCTCGGCGGCTGGCTCGACTGGCGGCGCCGCGCCGGCGAGCTCTCGCGCAAGCCGGGCACGCTCGACGAGCTGGCCGCGCGCCGAGGCCGCATGAATCCGCGACTCTCGGGCGACTGGCTGCGCTATCTGGTCACGATCGGCGCACGCCGTGACTCCGACGGCTGGCGCTGGAAGATCGATCCGTCGATGCGCTTCGGCGGCTTCGGGCCCTGGCGGCCGGACTGGGCACTCGAACGCATGCGCGGCTTCCCCGTGCCCCTGCTCGGCATCCTCGGCTTGATCGAAGAGGAGATGGGCTGGGGCACGACCCCGGACTCGATCCGACCGTTCCTGCCTCGCGATGCGCGCCTGGTCGGCTTCGAGGATTCGGGGCACTTCGTGCACATCGAGCACCCGCGCCGCGTCGCGGATCTGACGCTGGAGTTTCTCGGCTCGGCGGCTTGATGGTGAAGCTCAGACACAACAGAGTCGAGCTCGCGCTGCACGAGCTCGGCGACGCGAAGAGCGGGCCGGCGCTGCTCCTGCTGCACGGCCTCGGCGAACGTACACCCGCGCGTGTACCCGCGCATTGCGCGGCTTGGCCGGGCCGCGTCTTCGGCCTCGATCTCACGGGGCACGGCGAGTCGTCGATTCCGCGCGGCGGCGGCTACACGAGCGAGATCCTGATGGGCGACGTCGACGCCGCGCTCGCGCACCTGGGCAGCGCGACCTTGCTCGGCCGCGGGCTCGGGGCGTATCTCGCGCTGCTGGCGGCGGGCGCGCGGCCGAAGCTCGTCCACGGCGCAATCCTGTCCGACGGGCCGGGTCTCGCGGGCGGCAGCGCGCGCCCGGGCACGCCGCTGATTCCGATGCCCGATCTCGGCGCGGTTCCGCCGCCGGATCCGTTCGCGCTGGTCGAGCTCGCCGCCGACGTGCGCCCCCCCGACTACGCCAGCTCGTTCGCCCGCCAAGCCACCCAGCTCTCGGAGCTCGAGCGGCCGATCAGCATCTGCACGCTCGAGCGGCCCGACTGGCTGCGCGCGCTGCTCGAGGAGCCCGGGGTTCAGGAGTGCGAGCTGGCGGACGCGCTGGAGTACTACGCGCGGCCGGCGCGCCGGCGCGACGCATAGGGGGCGCGATGGCGGAGTCACTCGGCAGCGCCGATCTCGAGCGGATTTTCGAGTCGGTGAAGAACTGGGGGCGCTGGGGGACCGACGACGAGCGCGGCGCGCTCGGCTACATCGACGACGCGAAGCGCGCGCGCGCCGCGGCGCTGGTGCGCGACGGCAGCGCGGTGAGCTGCTCGCTCGAGTTTCCCGTGACTCCCGGCCCGGACAACCCGAACCCCGCGCAACACCACATGGTGATGGCCGGCGACGCGCCGGAAGGCTCGGGGATTCCGTATCTCGAGACGGCGCTCGACTACATCGGCATCTCGTTTCACGGCATGGCTACCTCGCACATCGACGCGCTCTGTCACGTCTTCGTGCGCGGCCAGATGTACAACGGCTTCCGCGCGAGCGACGTGAAGAGCACGGGCGCGCTGCGCAACAGCATCATGGCGGCGCGCGACGGCATCGTGTCTCGCGGCGTCCTGCTCGACATTCCGCGCCTGCGCGGCGTTCCCTGGCTCGAGCCCGGGGACGCGGTCGAGCGCGCGGAGCTCGAGGCCGCCGAGCGCGCGCAGAGAGTCCGCGTCGAGCAGGGCGACGTCCTGCTGGTCGCCACCGGGCGCGACGCCCGCCGCGCCGCGCTCGGCGCGTGGGAGCCGGTGCGCGACGGGCTCGCGGGTCTGCACCCCAGCTGCATCCCGTATCTACACGAGCGGCGCATCGCGGTGCTCGGCGGCGACGGCATCTCGGATCCGCTGCCACCATCGCCGATCGAGGGCTGGCCGATCCCCGTGCACCAGTGCTGTCTCGTCGCGATGGGCGTGCACCTGCTCGACAACCTCGAGCTCGGCCGACTGGCCGCCGCCTGTCGCGCCCGCGAGCGCTACGAGTTTCTGTTCGCGATCGCGCCGCTGCGCATCGAGCGCGCCACCGGATCCCCCGTGAACCCGCTCGCTGTCTTCTGAGTCACCCGCGCGGATCGAGCCGCACGGTGTCCGGGTTCTTGCGAATCGCGATTCCGAACCAGGCGTCGACCCAGCCGTACTTGTCGGCGAATGCGCGCTCGACGGCGCGCCGCGTGCCCTCGTCCGCGACCAGCACGCCGACCCGCAGCGACGTCTCGCCCGCGCGCGTGAGCTCGACCTGCGGGTTCGCCTTCAGCCGCTCGCCCCAGCCGCGCCCGGGCCGGCCGACGCGCACGTAGGGGCGCCCGTCGTAGTCGACGACCCACATCTTCGTATCGCGCGGCGTGCCGTCGGCTTCGTAAGTGCGCAGCACGGCGACCTCGGTCCGTTCTCCGGCGAGATAGGTGCCGAGCCCCACGAGCACGAGCGCCGAGAGCGCGATCAGCGCGAGCCGCCGGAGCATCACGGCGAAAATCTGCCGCGGTGCGTCCGCGCGCAGAACGCAGCGAATCGCTGCAGGCGCGGCTCAGGCGCCGACGAGCCAGCGCGCCGCGGTTTGCCCGAGCCAGCACGCGGCGAGGCAGCCGAGGACCGTCGCCGCGAGGTAGCCGAAGCCGAGGCCGAGCGCGCCCTCGCGCAGATAGACGAAGGTCTCGTGACTGAAGGTCGAGTAAGTCGTGAGTCCGCCGAGGAACCCGACCGCGAGCGTGAGTCTCAGGGTCGGCGAGATCAGCGCGGTCGAGATGGCCAGCTCCGCGAGCGCCGCGAGCAGGAAGCACCCGACGGCGTTCACCGCCAGGGTACCGACTGGGAAGATCGGCCCGAACGCCGCGAGACACGCGCTCGACACCAGGTAGCGCGCGCACGAGCCGATGCCGCCGGCGACGAATACGCCCAGAAGTTGCTTCATCCCGCGAGAATACCTCACCGACTGCGCGGCTCGCGGCGAGCTCCGCCGCGCGCGTGGTAGGCTCGGGCCGATGCAAGAGGCGCGCGAGATTGACGTCGGAGAGGTCGAGGCGTCGGCCGAGGGCGCGCTCGAGCGGCAATCTCTGCTCGGTTTCTTCCGCGACCGCGACCACACGCAGGGACACTTGCTGGTCTCGGTGCTCGTGCTCGCGCTGCCCTCCGTCCTGACGACCGCGTTCTCGTTCGGCCTGTTCCAGATGATGGAGCTCAGCTTCCTCGGCCGGCTCGGCGAGCACGCGCTCGCAGCCGCGGGCTCGAGCGATCAGATCCTGCGCCAGGGACTCATGCTGCTGGCGATGGGCATGTCGGTCGCGTCGCAGATGCTAATCGCGCGCTTCATCGGCGGCGGGAAGGTCGAGGGCGCCGAGCACGTCGCGGGGCAGAGTCTCCTGCTCGCGGCGGGGCTGGGAGTCATCGCCGCGCTGATCGGCGGGCTGTTCCCCGGCGCGCTGGTGAGGCTCGTCGCATTCGATCCGGAGGTGATCGCGCTCGCGACCGTCTACGTGCGGATCGTCTTCCTCACGTTCTCCGTGCTGATCTCGAGTCAGGTGTTCGCGAGCGTGCTCAACGGAGCGGGAGACACGACGACGCCGATGATGACCTCGTTTGCAGTCACGCCGGTCGCGATCTTCTTCGAGTGGTCGCTGACCTTCGGGCACGCGGGCTTCCCGGCGCTCGGCATCGCGGGGATCCCGCTCGGCTCCGCGATCGGCGGGGTCTGTGGCGCGGCGATTTCGCTCTTCATGCTGTTCAGCGGCCGCTGCCGTGTGCACCTGAGGCTGCGCCATCTGAGACCCGATCCGGCCATGCTCCTGCGCCTGGTCGGCATCGCCTGGCAGCCGGCGTTCCACATGCTCGCGCGCACCCTGATGATCATGTTCTTCATGGTCATGGCCGGTCACTTGGGCGGCAAGGTGCAAGCGGCGTACACCGTGGGCCTGCGCATCGAGATGCTGGCGATCATGCTCGCCTTCCCGATCGCGAACGCGTGCGCGACGCTGGTCGGACAGAACCTCGGCGCCGGAAACCTGGCGCGCGCGTGGGGCGCGATCCGCGCGAGCTCGGTGGTCGAGCTCGGCGCGCTCTGGCCGCTCGCAATCTGCGTCTTCGTGTTCCGACACCAAATCGTGTCGCAAATCGTGCAGGACCCCGAGGTCGCGGCAATGGCCGCCGAGTACCTGATGTACTCCTCGACGATCCTGATGTTCTACGGCCTGTACTTCGTCGCGTTCCGCACCCTACAGGCGTCCGGCGACATGAACTCGCCGATGATCATCTCGGTCTCGTCGGCGGTCTTCGTCGGCGCGCCGCTCGGCTACTATCTCGCGACCCGCAGCGATCTCGGCCCCACCGGAATGTGGATCGCGAATCTCGTCTACGCGCTGCTGAACTCGGGGCTGATGATCGCGTGCCTGCTCAGCGGTCGCTGGACGCGGCGACATCGGAGAGTCTGATGACCATGCCCGCTGGAATCGGAATCGTCGACCTGATGCTCGGCATCCCGAGCGACGACCAGAAGTCGGTCTACGACTTCATGCGCCCGCTCTTTCGCGACAAGGAGAGCATCGCGAGCTTCGATTTCCCCGTTCAGTACATGTTCAAGGAGTTCCCCAAGGTCGAGAAGCAAGCCGACTACATCCGGTTCACGCTCCAGCTGATGGACAAGTACGGGATCGAGAAAGCGCACATCGGAGTGAGTCGCGAGGGAGTCGTGTCGCAGCAGGCGCTGCGCGAGCACCCCGACCGCTTCTTCGCGTCGGCCGGCAGCGACCCGAACAAGGGCATGGAGGGCGTGCGGGAGCTCGTGTATCTGTACGAGCACTTCGGGATCAAGTCGGTCTCGGCCTTCCCGTGCGGCAATTTTCCGCAGATCCCGATCGGCAGCCGCGAGTGGTACCCGATTTTCGCGAAGTGTGTCGAGCTCGACTTGCCCTTCAACTGCTGCATCGGCGTGCCCGGCCCGCGCATTCCGATGGCGGCTCAGCACGTCGAGCAGCTGGACGAGATCTGCTGGTTCTTCCCCGAACTGAAGTTCGTGATGAGACACGGCGCGGAGCCGTGGTGTGACTTGGCCGTGAAGCTGATGCTGAAGTGGCCGAACCTCTACTACTCGACCAGCGCGTTCGCGCCGAAGCACTACCCCAAGGCGATCATCGACTACGCGAACACGCGCGGCGCGGACAAGGTCATGTACGCCGGCTACTTCCCCGCGGGACTCACGCTGGAGCGCATCTTCGGCGACATGCCAAACGTCCCGTTCAAGGACTCCGTCTGGCCGAAGTTCCTGCGCGAGAACGCGGTGCGAGTGTTCAAGCTGTAGCGCCACCGGACTCGAGCAGGCGTTGCTCCAACTCCGCCCGTGGGAGTAGGATGAGGCCATGCGCGCGATCTGGGTCGGGCTCGCGACCGCTCTCGCCAGCACGACTCTCGCAGCTCCTCTCGCGCTCGCAGAGCCGGTAGAGCTGTCCGGGCCCGCGCTCTCCCTCGACTATCTGCAGAGTGGCGACCTCGGGGCCTTCGAGGTCAACTCTCTCTACTGCGGGTTCATAGACGACGGCGTTCAGTTCTTCGTCACGCGCGGAGTGGTAGAGTTCTACCTCCCCGCGCTTCCCGCGGACGCCTCGCTGAGTCGGATCGAGCTTGGGCTCTACCAGGTCTGGGCGCGCGGAACACCTCTATCGCTCTCGGTGTACGGGTTCGACGGCAATGTAGCGATCACCGGGCGCGAGAACTTCGAGCAGACGCTTCTCGCCACCGGCGTCGCACCCGCGGCGGACGGCACGCTCGCGCTCGACGTGACTCCCTTCGTCAGCGACCTGCTCGATCGCGGCGTCTCCTGGGCTGGATTCATGGTTCGGGGCGATCACGAAGCGAGCTATCTCCAGGACGGAGTCGCAGTCACCACCGGATATCGAGGCTTCTCCGACTATGCGCACGACCCGGAGATCGCGCCCGTTCTGCGCTTCCTGCCCGAGCCAAGTGCCGCAGCGTGCGTTCTCATCCTGTTCGTGGGACTCGCGGCGCGCCGATGAACCACGAGACCTACTACCGGGATCACTGGGTCGAGATCGAGCCGGAGCGGGTCGAGGCCTACGAGCAGATGTTCGAGTGGCGGCCGCAGAACGCGCCGCTGCTCGAGCCGGCGCGGCTCGCGCCGGGGCAGGTCGTCGTCGACTACGGCTGCGGCCCCGGCGGGCTGGCGGTCGAGCTCGCGCGGCGCGTCGCGCCCAACGGCCGCGTGCACGGCGTCGACCTGAACCCGGTCTTCCTCGAGCGCGCGGCGGCGCGCGCCGCGCGCGAGGGGGTCGAGTCACTCGTCACCTGGCACCGCTGCGACGGCGACAAGCTGCCGCTCGACGGCGGGCTCGCCGATCGGCTGGTGTGCAAGAACGTGATGGAGTACGTGCCCGACGTGGCCGCGACCCTCGCGGAGTTCCGGCGAGTGCTGAAGCCCGGCGGGCTCGCGCACGTGATCGACAGCGACTGGGGCCTGTTCGCCGTCGAGCCGCTCGGAGCCGAGCGCATGGCCGAGCTCTTCGCGGCAGCCGCGCCCGCGTACCGCACGCCGCTGATCGGCCGCAAACTCTACGGCGCGCTGCGCGCGGCGGGATTCTCGGACGTGAAGGTGCAGATCCTGGCCAGCGCCGACACCAAGGGCCGCATGTCGCCAGTCGTCTTCAACATGCTCGGCTACGCGCGCGCGTCGGGCCGGCTTTCGCAGGCGGCGCTCGACTCGTTCGCGCGCGACCTGAAGCAGTCACTCGCCGACGGGAGCTTCCTCTTGATCCTGCCGCAGTTCCTGGTCACGGGGAGCGCTTGATTCCCCAGGCGTTCCAGTAAGTCACGTCGCCGGGCGCGAGCCGCTCGGCCGGCTTCAGCACCGCGTCGCGCATGTAACCGACGGGGAGCAGCACCGTTTGAGTCACTCCTCCGGGGATGCCGAGCAGGCGCGCCGCCTCGTCCTCGTGCAGCAGGTGCAGGGTCGTCCAGGTCGAACCCAGGCCGCGCGAGCGCAGCGCGAGCATCAGCGACCAGGCCGCGGGCAGGACCGATCCGTAGAACGCGACCTGCTGGGCGACCGAGAGTGACTCGGGTCGGCCCTCGACGCAGACCAGGATCAGCGCGGGCATCTCGTGCATGCGGTCGGCGAGCTGCTGGTACGCCGCCTTCGGCGGCTCGGCGTTCGGCTCCGCCGCGCGCAGGTCGCGGTAGTGAGCGAACGCCCGGCGATAGAGATCCGCGACCGCGCGCTTTCTCTCCGGCTCCGTGATCACGAGGAAGCGCCAGCCCTGTGCGTTGCGGCCCGTCGGCGCCTGAGTCGCGAGGGCGATGCAGGCCTCGATCAGCTCCGGCTCGACGGGGCGCTCGAAGTCGAGCTTGCGGCGCACCGAGCGCGTGGTGCCGAGAACGAGATCCACCGACTCGAGGTCCACGCGCGAAGCTTAGTCGATCGCCGGGCTATGATGGCGGCGTGAGCGACTCGAATCGACCCGAACGCCAGCCCGCGCCCCTGCCCGCCGAAGCGCTCGGTCTGGCCGCCGGCCGCGGGCGTCTCGCGGGCCGCAAGATTCTGGTGGTCGGCGCGGGCACGCGGGCGAGCCCCGAGCCCGATCCGCCGATCGGCAACGGACGCGCGGTTGCATTGCTGTGCGCGCGCGAGGGCGCGGCGGTCGCCTGCGCCGACGTCGACCTCGAAGCCGCGACTGACACGGCGGCGCGCATTCAGAAGGAGGGCGGCCGCAGCGCCGTGATCGTCGGCGACGTGAGCGACGCGGGCGCCTGCGAGCGCATCGTCGCCGAAGCGGAGCGCGCGCTCGGCGGCCTCGACGGCGTCGTGCTGAACGTCGGCATCGCGGCCGGCGCGCGGCTGGCCGGCACAGACGCCGACGCTTGGGACAAGACGTTCGCGGTGAATCTGCGCGCGCACTTCCTGATCTCGCGCGCCGCGCTGCCCCGGCTTCACCCGGGAGCGGCGTTCGTCTTCATCAGCTCCGTCGCGTCGATCCAGCCCGGCTCGCGCTCGCCGTCGTATGACTCGTCCAAAGCGGGCATCGCGGGGCTCATGCGGCACGTCGCGCTCGAGGGCTCGCGCCTCGGGGTACGCGCAAATGTGTTGTTGCCGGGGCTGATCGACACGCCGCTCGGGCGCGTGGCGACGCGTGGCCGCCCGGGCCGCGCGCGCACCCCGGTCCCGCTCGCGCGGCAGGGCACCGGCTGGGAGGTCGCCTACGCGACCCTGTTCCTGCTCTCCGACGAGGCGAGCTACATCACGGGTCAGTCACTCGTCGTCGACGGCGGTCTCTCCGGCGTCGGCGCGACCTAGCGGGAGGCGCGCTTGCCGACGATTCGCTCCAATGGCCTCTGGCTCCACTTCGAGCAGGACGGCGATCCGAGCTGGCCGACGCTGCTCCTGGTGCACGGCTTCGCATCGAGCGCCGACGACAACTGGCTCGCGACGGGCTGGGTGAAGCGCTTCCGAGAGGCGAAGCGCCGCACGGTCCGCATCGACTGCCGGGGGCACGGCAGGAGCGAGAAGCCGCACGACCCGGCCGCTTACTCGCTCGATCTGTTCGCCGCCGACATCGAGGAGATGCTGCGCTACGCGAACGCGCGCTCGGTCGATCTGTTCGGTTACTCGATGGGCGCGCGCATCTCGCTTCACTTTCTCGAGCGCAAGCCGTCGCGGCTGCGCTCGGTGATTCTCGGCGGCATCGGCGAGAATGTGTTGCGGGGTCTGCCCGAGAACGACGCGATCGCCTCCGCGCTCGAGGCTTCGGACCCGGCGAAGATCGCGAGCCCGGTCGGCCGCGCGTTTCGCGAGTTCGCACAGTCGCGCGGCAACGACCTGCGGGCGCTCGCCGCCATCCGCCGCGCGCCACGTCCGGCAGGCGCGAATCGCGGCGCGCTCGCGGCGCTCCGGCTGCCGGCTCTGGTTTGGGCGGGCAGCGAGGACGCCTTGGTCGGTGACATGGCGGGCCTGGCTGCGCTGATTCCCGGCGCGCGCACGGCCGTGATTCCCGGCGCGGACCACTTGAGCGCCGTCTCACACCCAGCCAGCGCCGAGGCGGTGCTCGGCTTCCTCGCCGAGCTCGACGCGGCGGCACCCGCGCGCTAGCCGCGCGCGCGCCGACTCAGTCGGTACACCACGTGCGCGCGCAGCGGGCTTCCGCTCGGCAGGTTCGGGTGCTCGAACGTCTCGCCGTCGAAGCACATGCCGATGCGCTCCATCACCGCGCGCGAGCGGACGTTGACTGCAGACGTGAACGACACGATCTCGTGTAATCCCAACCGCTCGAAGCCGGCCGCGAGCACCGCTCGCGCCGCCTCGCTCGCGTAGCCCGCGCCCCAGCGCTCCGCGGCGAGGCGCCAGCCGATCTCGACGCAGGGAGACACCGGCAACGCCGGTGACGGAATCGAGAGCCCGACGAAGCCCAGAAATGGACTCACTCCCCGCGCTTCGACCGCCCACAGGCCCCAGCCGCGCTCTGCGATCTCGCCCCGGATCCGCGCCGCGAGCGCGTCGCTCTCCGAGCGCGCCAGCGGGGCCGGGAAGAACTCCATCACGCGCGGGTCGGCGTTCAGCGCGGCGAACGCCGCGAGGTCGGACTCGCGCCACTGCCGCAGCCGCAACCTCGGGGTTTCGAGCTCGACCGGCTGCGCCACGTTTCGCGCGCCGCGCGGGCTACGGACGCAACGCCGAGCGCCCGCGCTCGGCCCAGGCGGCGGCGTCTGGCGGCAGCAACTCGCTGACTCGCTTCTGATAGGCGGCAATCTCCTCGGGAGTCAGCACGTCGCGCCAGCGGCCGTTCGTGCCCTTGAAGATGAAGCCCTTGGCGCCGCCCTCGAACGCGATCTCGAACGGCCCGATCTCGGCTCCCCGCTCACGCATCGCCTCGAACGTGCAGCGCTCGACCGCCGCGGGCCACTTCGCTTCGGGCACCGAGATTCCGAGCCAGCCCGCGAGCCGCCGCATCTCGCCGGCGAGGTCGGCCTTCAGGTCGTTGTAGTGCAGCAGGTACACCCGCGGGTCGCTGCGCAGGCGCCAGAAGGACGCGAGGTGCTCGAGGTGCATCCGCTGCTCGAGCCAGTACCGGAAGAAGCCGTGCACGTCGCCGTCCCACGCCGGCATCGGCGGCACTCCGTCCGCGGCCGCGCGCGCGTTCAGCATGTCGCCGGCCAGGAAGCGTTCCATGTGGTTGCACATCGACATGAACGCGTCGCGGCCGTCGCGCGCGACCACCACGTATTTCGCGTCGGGGAACCACGGAATGCCGTCCGCCGGCGTGTGACTCTTCATGAAGCGGCGCTGCGTCTGTGACTCGATCGCCGCCATCACCGCGTCGACGGGCGTGAGCTCGAACTCGATCCACGGCGAGATCGCCATCACCGAGCCCGGCGCATCGCCATCGGGCCAGAGCAGACTGGCGATGATGGTCTGCGTCCACGTCGTGCCGCATTTCGGCGGGGTACACACGAAGATGTCGTCCGGGCGCGGCGCGAAGCTCGCCCAGCGGCGGTTGTCGAAGACCGCGGTGCGGTACGGACGGAGCGCGGAGACGTCGACCGGCACCGCGCCATTTTGCGGGAGCGCCCGCCGCGGGGCAAATTCCGGCTATGCTCGGGGCCGTGACCCACGCGCTCAGTGACGTCGAGTGGGATGCGTGCCTGCTCGAGCCGCGGCGCGACCGCGAGCTCGAAGCGTACGTTCGGCGCGAGCTCGGCTCGCTGCCGTCCTCGGTCGTCTACTTCACGCCCGTGCCGTGGATCGTGCGCTCGATGACCGAGCTGAGCGAGTTCGGCGCGCCCGCCGCTCACTTGGACCCGCTGCTCGCCGACCTCGTGGGGCTGGTCGTCAGCCAGGACAACTCCTGCCGCTACTGCTACGGGGTCCAGCGGATGCTGATGCGCGTACACGGCGTGCCCGACTCACGCATCCGGCAGATCGAACAGAATCTGGTCGAGGCCGAGATCGATCCGCACCCGCGAGCCGGGCTGGACTTTGCGCGCCGCCTCTCGCGCGCGGCTCCGCTGGTCTCGGGCGCCGACGTTCGGGCGCTGCAGGCGGCCGGCTGGACGGGTGACGCGATCCGCGAGCTGGCCTTTCTCACGCTCTTCAATCTGTACATGAATCGCTTGATGACTCTGGCGGCGATTCCGTACGCGCAACCCGAACGGCTCGCGAGTTTGCGCGCGATCCGCGTCGCTGCGCCTCTGATTCGCTTCGTGCTGCGGCGCAAGCATCGCCTGGCAGTCAGCAAGGTGACTCTGCTCGGTCCGGACCGAGCTCCGGGGCGCTGGGACTATCTGATCGGTGCGCTCGCCGGCCTGAGCTGCGCGCGCCCGCTGCGCGGGGTTCTCGACGGCGCGCTCGAATCACGGGTCTTGCCGACCCGAGCCAAGGCGCTGATCTTCGGCGTCGTCGCGCGCGGCCTCGACTGCCCGAAGGCGACGCACGCGGCGAACGAGCTCCTGCTCGAGAGCGGACTCACGCCTCGTCAGATCGAAGATACCCTCACTCATCTCGGCTCAGCCGACCTCTCGCCGCTCGAGAACGCGGTGATTCCCTTCGCGCGCGGGACGATCCGCGGGCGGCCGGCGCAGCTCCAGCAGCGCACGCGCTCGCTCGTCGGGTCTCTGACCCCAGAGCAGCTCGTCGAGGCGGTCGGCGTGGCTGCGCTGGCGAACGTCGTCGGCCGCCTGGGCGTGGTGACCGAGGTCGGATGACTCTCGCGTGGCTTCTTGCGCTGCTCTTCGCCGGAGCCGGTCTGCTGTTCGCGGCGCTCTGGCGGGTTGCCCGCCGCTCGGACCAGCGCGCGCGCACACGCCTGCTGGCGGCGTCCGCCGAACTCGAGCGCCTGCAGCACGCTTTTGAGCGCTTCGCGCCCATGGAGCTGGTCGAGCGCGTGATCGCGAGCGGCGTACCGACCAGCGGCGAGCGGAAGGAAGTGACCGCGCTGTTCGCCGACCTGGTGGGCTTCACCCCGCTCTCGGAGAGCGTCGACCCGTCGGTGCTGGTGCGGATTCTGAACGGGTATTTCGAGCGGATGAGCCGCGCGATCGCGAACCACCAGGGTCACATCTCGACACTGATCGGTGACGGAATTCTGGCGCTCTTCGGCGCGCTCGAGGCGAACCCCTGGCAGACGAACGACGCCGCGAGCGCGGCGCTCGCGATGCGCGCCGAGCTGGCCGCGTACAACGCGGAGCTGGCAGCCGAGGGGCTGCCGAAGCTGGCGCTCGGCGTCGGCCTGCACCGCGGGCTCGGCATCGCGGGTCTCGTCGGCAGCCCGGAGCTGATGCAGTTCACCGTGGTCGGAACCGTCGTGACCGTGGCTGCGCGGGTGCAGACACTGACCCGCCAGCACGGCGTCGACATCCTCCTGACCGGCGAGGTGCAGCGGGCGCTCGATCCGCGCTTCGGCCTGCGCGCGCTGCCCCCGAACGCGCTGAAGGGAATCTCGGAGCCGATCGTGACGTTCGCCCTGCTCGGCGACTAGGGGCTCCGGTAGCGCCGCGCCAGCGCCTTCCGCCCCAGGTGCTCGCCCAGCACGCGCAGCGTGTCGGGGCAGAAGCAGTAGCAGCGGATGCGCGCGATCAGGCCGTCCTGTTCCTCGAGCCGGTGGACCTCGTTCAGGCCCTCGATTCCGTCGAGAGTCCGGAATCCGAGCACGAGCCACTCGCCGAGATACTCGGCCAGCTCCCAGCGCGGGTTCGCGCCGAAGCCGAGCGCCGGCAGCACGAAGTGCGCGTGCTCGAAGAACGGCCGGGCGCGCGCGAAGCCGTCCATCTCGACGCCGCCGACCAGCTCCACGCAGAGATCCGCGGAGCAGATCGCCTGCAGTGTCTCGACGTCCTTGTTCGAGAGCGCCGCGAGAAACTTCTCGACCAGCGCGCGCGGCGGCAGCGGCCCAACCGGCGGTGTGCTCCGCTCGGCGCTCTCGAGCCGCCCGCGACCGCGCTGCAGGGCGGCCTTCACCGCCGCCACCGTCGTGTGCAAGGTCGACGCGGTCTCGTCGAGCGAGAGGTCCAGCACGTCCTTCAAGAGCACGGCCGCGCGTTCACGGGGCGCGAGCCGACTCAGCAGCTCGGCCGCGGCGTCGCGCACCTCGGGCGCGCGGCCGGGGTCGTCCGCGCGCGGCGCATCCGCCTGCGCCCGCTGCTCGTCCTCGCGCCGCTCCACCTCCAGCACCTCCCGCTCGCGCGCGGCCCTGCGCCTCGAGTCGATCCAGATCCGTGTCGCGGTGCGCGCGAGATAGGCGCGCGGATGCTCGAGACGCTCGAGGTCGGCGTCGAGCTTGCCGAGCTGACTGAACA
>JBIOJK010000027.1:0-32487 GCA_044450765.1 Myxococcota bacterium
CCGCCTGGTGCGGCTCGGCGCGCCAGTGCGCCAGGAGTCGCCGGATCCCCTGCGGGTCCGGCTTCGGCGCCGCCGCCTCGCGGCCGACGACGCACTCGGGCGCGAAGTATCTGGCCAGTCCGCACGCGCGCAGAGTCTCTTCAGCGTTCGCGAAGCTGTTCCGCGTCAGGATCCCGAGCGCGCTGCCGCGCGCGCTGAGAGACTCGAGCAGCCGCTCGGCGCCGTCGGCGGGGCGCGCGCGCAGCGCGAGCTCGAGCTCGATCGCGTCGAGCCGCGCGTAGCGCGGACGCGCATCCGCTTCCGGCAAGAGCGCGAGCTGCTCGAGGATCGGCTTCTCGGGCTCGAGGCCGAGCTCGGCGCGGATCGCCTCGAAGTCGTGCACCGCCACCGTGAGCGTGCCGTCCATGTCGAAGATCCAATAGCCGCGGCGGTCGAGGTCCACGCGCTCAGACTGCCGCAAGCGCCGCCAGCTCGTCGAATGCGCCCCGGAGGTCGGCGCAGAGATCGGCGAGATCGGGCATCCCGTCGGAGTCCGCGTTCAAGCCGAAGAAGAGTCGGCCGTCGTAGCTGAACAGCGCGATGATCACGGCCTGATTCTGGAACAGCGGCGCGATCGGATATGCCTCGAACAGCGGCGCGCCGACGAGATACAGCCTCAGCTGCGGGCCGGGCACGTTGGTCACGATCAGGTTCTGCGGCCGGCCCAGATTCTGGAACGCCGTGCCGAGCGACAAGAGCGTGGTACCCGTCCACTCGGTGACCGCCGAGAGCAGGTCCGCGCCGAGCGCCTGGTTCGACTCCTTCAGCCGGCGCGTGGCGACGCGAATCGCGTCGAGCCGGCGCAGCGGGTCCGGCTCGCCGACGGGCGCGCGGATGATCCAAGCGGAGACTCGGTTCCCGAGCACGCCGCGCTCCGACGTCGAGCGCACCGACACCGGCGCCGAGATGCGGAAGTCGAGTGACCCGACGTCGACCAGACGGCGCTGCAGGAAGCGCCGCATCGCGCCCGCCACGGCCGCGAGCACGACATCGTTCAGTGTACCTCCGAGTTTGTCCTTGATCGCCTTCACGAGCGCGAGATCGAGCCCGAAGTAGTCGAAGCGCCGGTGCGGCCCGATCTCGCGGTTGAGCGGCGTGTGCGAGGCGGGCAGCAGCGCGCGCGCGGCGAGCTGGCCGGCCGCGCGCAGCGCCTCGCCGAGCTCGGCGCGGCGCTCGGGCGCGAACAGCCCGCGGATCTGCGACGCCACTTCGAGCGGAGCCTGCGCGATGCCGAGTAACTCGTCGCGCGCGAGCTCGCGCGCGCCCGGCGCGGGGCGCGGTACGAACGGCGGCGCCGCTTCGGGCTCGTCGTTGGGCCGCGCGCTCATCAGCAAGGTCAAGAGCTCGGTGCTCGAGACACCGTCGACCATGCAGTGGTGGACCTTGGAGATCAGCGCGAAGCGGCGGCCGCCTTGCAGGCCCTCGACGACCCAGAGCTCCCAGAGCGGGTGGCCGCGGTCGAGCGGCTGCGCGCAGACCCGGCCGATCAGGCGCTTCAGCTGCGCCGCGTCGCCCGGCCGCGGCAGCGCGGTGTGCCGCACGTGATACTCGACCTTGAAGTGCCGATCGTCGATCCAGAGCGGGCGCTTGCGCAGAGGTGTGTAGGCTACGCGCTGGCGGTAGCGCGGAATCCGGTGCAGGCGCGAGCCGATGAACGCGCGCACGCGCGCGATGTCGATTCCCCCGTCCGGTGTCTCGAGCGGGCCCGCCTCAGCGACGAACGCCGCGCCGATGTGCATCGGCGTGGTCGGTCCCTCGGCCGCGAGAAATGCCGCGTCCTGCGGCGAGAGGAGCTCGTACCGGTAGCTCGCCACGGCTCCAGCATACTCCGCCGCGGAGCGAGTTCAGAAGGGCAGCGCCGCGATCGCGCGCGCGACTCCGTCCTCGGCCGCCAGCTCGCCGGCTACTCGCTTCGCCCCTTCGCGATAGCGCGGATTCCCGGCGAGGTCGCGCAGCATCTCGGCGAAGGGCTCCGCGCGGAGCCCGCGTCGCGAGAAGGCCGGAGGGCCGGCGCCGATCGCGGCGATCCGTGCGCCCCAGAATTTCTGATCGGCGATGAACGGCAGCACCACCGACGGCACGCCCGCGCGCAGCGCGGCAGAGGTCGTGCCCGCGCCGCCGTGGTGCACGACCGCGGCCATGCGCGGGAAGAGCCAGTCGTGTGGCGCGGACTCGACGCGGAGCACGGTCTCGGGCAGCTCGCCGTCGGCGAGCGCGCCCCAGCCCGAGAGCAGCAAGCCGCGCTGGCCCGAGAGCGCGAGCGCGCGCACGACCTCGCGAGTCAGCGCCCCCGGATCCGGAGACGGCATGCTGCCGAACCCTACACAGATTGGTGGCGGTCCGGCGGCGAGGAACGCCTCGAGCGCCGCGGGTGGGCGCCAGCTCGGGTCGCGGTCGAGGAACCAGTAGCCCGTGAGCTCGATCTGCGAGCCCCAGTCGGCCGGTCGCGGCACGACCGCGCGGCTGAATCCGTACAGCGTGGGCCAGCGTTCGCTCGCCAGCGCCGCGAACGGGTTCTTCCCGGGAGGCAGGCCGAGTACCCGCTGGCGCGCCCGGTCGTAGATGCGCCCGACCAGCTTGAACAGCAGCTCCCAGCCGATGCGGTGAGTGAGTCGGCACGCGGTGCCGCGGAACGGCAGCCAGCGCGGAGGCTCGGGCAGGATCCAGCTGCCGAACTCCCGGGTCGCGTGAGCGGGCTGCAGGAACGCGCACGCGAACGGGGTCCCGCGCGCTTCCCGCAGCGCCTGAGCGAGCGGCAGGGCGGTCGGCGCGACCAGGATCGCGTCGGCGTCCGTGGTGTTCTGACACGCTTCGGTGTAGCCCTTCTCGAGCAAGGGCTCGATCATGCGGACGGCTGCGCGCACGAACTGGACCGGGTTCGCCATGCCGCGCACGAGCGCGCGGCCCTGTTGCGAGTGCAAGAGCTCGCGCGGGTCACCCGTGTCGAAGCTGCGCCACTCCACGCCGTTCGCCTCGACGAACGAGCGGAAGGCCGGTGCGGCGAGGATCGCGGTCGAGTACCCGGCCGCGTCGAGCCCGCGCGCGAGCGCCACGTACGGCTGCACGTCGCCGCGGGTTCCGAGCGTGAGGATGCAGACGCGCATCGTGCTCGACGCATCGAGACGTGGGGCGCACGCCTTTAGCTCGCGCGCTCAGCGCAGGCGCGAGACGACCCAGAACAGCGCGCTGAGGACGAGCGACACGAGGATCGAGCTGGTCAGCGGTACGAACACGCGCAAGTTCGGTCGCTCGATGCGCAGATCGCCGGGCAGCCGGCCCAGCCACGCCGCCCCCGGCAGCAGCCAGAGCACGAGGCCGAGCACTGCGAGCGCGAGGCCGACGAGAACGAGCGCGCGTGCGAGCGGAGGCACGCGCTGACTCTAGCCGAGGCGGCGCGCGCGCGGGCTGTGCGAGAATCGCGCGCATGCAAGAGCTCGCCGAGCGGATCGCCGCCTACGCCGCGCATCGCCTCCCGTCGGCGACCGACGTGGCCGCCAGCCACGTCGACCGCATCCACGGCGGCGCGTCGCGCGAGACTTACCGCTTCCGCCTGCGCTGGCGCGAGGGCGGGCGCGAGATCGAGCGGCGGCTGATCCTGCGCCGCGATCCGCCGGGCAGCTTGATCGAGACCGACCGCGCGGCCGAATTCGCGGCCTATCGCGCGTTCCACGGCACCGCCGTGCCGGTGCCGGAGCCACTCTGGCTGGAGAGTGACTCGCGCTGGCTCGATCACCCGTTCTTCGTGATGGAGGAGCTCGTCGGCTTCGACGCTTCGCCGCAGGCGATCCTCGCGCCGCCCTACGCCCAGCACCACGAGAGACTCGCGCGCGAGAAGTGGTCGATCCTCGGCGCGATCGCAGCGGCCGATCCCGAGAAGCTCGGCCTGGCCAGTGAGCTGCCGGCCGTCGCACCCGCCGACGCGTGGCGCCGAGAGCTCGACCATTGGACCCGCGTGGTCGACGAGGACGAGCTCGAGCCGCAGCCGATCATTCGCGCCGCGATCCGGCGGCTCCGGCGCGCGCCACCGCCCCCGCCGCTCCGCGCGCACGTCGTGCACGGGGACTACCGCACCGGAAATTTCCTGTACGACGCCGAGGGATCGATCCGCGGGATCCTCGACTGGGAGATGGCGCACCTGGGCGATCCGCTCGAGGACCTGGCCTGGAGCATCAACCGCATCTGGTGCTGGGCGCGCGACGGCCGCGTCGGCGGACTCACTTCCAAGGAGAACGCGATCCGCATCTGGGAACAGGCGAGCGGGCTGCGCGCCGATCCCGCCGCGCTGCACTGGTGGGAGCTCTTCTCGAGCGTGAAGGGACTCGCGATCTGGATCTCGGGCGGGCGCGAGTATCAGAACGGCGCGAATCAGGACCCGGTGCTCGCGTTCTCGAGCATCTGGCTCGGAAACGCGCAGGATCGCGCCGCGCTCGAGACCATGGGGAAGCTGTCGTGAAGCCCGACGTCGGAAAGCTGCTCGAGATCATCTCCGGAAAGCTCTTGTTCGAGATCGCGCCGAACGTGCAGCCGAGTTATCGGCAGTCGTCGGTGGGGCTCACGGGCATGCTGCTCGGCATGGTGCGCGAGGAGTGGGAGCGCTCTGCGGCGCGCCGGGTCGACGAGAATGCCGCGCTGCGCGCGCTGTTCGCGAGGGCGGCAGCGCAGATCAGTGACACCGATCTGCGTCGCCGGCTCGAGGCGGCGGCCGCGGGGGCGGACGCGGACCTGCGGATCTCGGAGCTCGACAGGACGAACGGCGAGCTGCGCGCGCTGCTGATCGAGCTGCACGCGCAAGTCGAGACACTCGCCGCGCCCTGGGCGCGCGCGGTCGAGGACGAGATCTGGCGCGAGCTGGTCGCGTCCACCGAGCGCCGGCGCTTCGCGCTCTCGCCGTTCTGAGCGGGAATCGGCGGCGCGCGTCCTACGCGCGCGCGAAGAACGAGTAGATCGTGAGCGCGCTGCCGACCAGCACCACGAGCCAGGTCAGCACCGTGCCGGAGAAACGGCCCAGCGTCGTGCCGGTCGAGCTCGAGAGACCGAAGGCGTGCAGCAGGCGCGCCGCGAAGAGACTCCCGCCGATCCCGTGCAGCACGCCGGCCGACGCGCCGTTCAGCTCGAGCACCAGCATCCGCAACACGCCCATCGGCACGTACTCGGTGAAGTTCCCGTGCACGCGGATGCGCTGCAGCAGGATCAGGTTGCCGCCGTCACCGAAGATCACTTTCTCGGATTGGCGCGCGCGCACGACGAGCATCGCGAGCGCGAGCATGAGCAGGCCGAGTAGACCGGCCCAGAGTGCGGTCACCGGTGCGTGCATGACTCCCCCCTTGGCGCGCGTGCCGCGCGCTCGCGCGAGTGTGAGCCTCGCGCGGGCCGTGCGCTAGAGTCGCCGCCCCCATGCCGCGAAAGCAGCCGGTCGCCGCGGGATTCGCGCTGGTCCACTGGGCTCTGCTGCTCGCGGCGTACGGGCGGTTCGCGCAGATCGCGTGTCTGCGCTTCCCGCTCGACTGGGATTTCCTCGCGTATCACTTTCCCGGCGCGCTCGCGACCTACGGACTCACGACCTACACGCCGGAGCCGCGCCTGGTGGCCGTGATCGCGGGCTTTCCGCCGCTGCCGCGAATCCTGGAGGGCGCGCTCGTGCTCGCGAGCGGGCGCTTCTCGGCCGCGGGCGCGCTGAACCTGATCGGTGTCGGCACGCTGTTCGCGGGGCTGGCGTGGCTCTACGGCCGAGCCCTCTCGCTGCGCTGGCTGGCGACTGCGCTGCTCGGCGTGCCGCTCTTCGTGTTCCATCTGCAGTCCGGCTACGTCGACCTGTTCACCGGTGCGTTCCTGGCGCTGGCGCTCGCCGCGCTGGCGGAGCTCGCGAGCGCGGCGCGCCGGCCGCGCGCGGGCGCGGCGCTGGTCGTCGCGGCGCTCGGCGCAGCGCAGCTCTCGAAGTTTCAAGCCTGGCCGATCGCGCTGGTGCTCGGCGCGGCTGCGCTGTTTCGCTTCGCGGCGCTCGCGCGCGCGGGCCGCATCACGCGGCGCACGGCGCTCGCGCTCGCGTTCGCGCTCGCGGTCTCGCTCGGCGCGTGGCCGCTGCGAAATCTCGCCGTGTTCCACAATCCGGTGTACCCCGTCGTCTTTCCGCTCGCGCCCGGCCTGTTCCCGAACGCCTCGGTCGACGCCGACTCCGGCGTCTTCAATCTCCCAGAGTGGCTCGCGGACGAGCCGCGTCCGGTGCGCTTCCTCGCCTCCGCGCTCGAGTGGAATCGCTTCCACACCGGCGAGCGCTTTTACTGGAGCATCGACCAGAGCGCGCACGCGGACCCGGGGCGCAGCCCGCACCACCGCTTGGGCGGCTGGTTCCCGTGGACGCTCGCGGCGCTCGCGCTCGGCTCACTGCGCGCGCGCCGCGCCGGGAAGCTGCCGGCGTCGGCGCAAGTCACCTTCGGCGCCGCGCTGATCGTGGTGGCGTGTCTGCCGCAGAGTCACGAGCTCCGCTACTGGCTCTTCGTTCCGCTCTCGCTGGCGATCGCGACCGCCCTCGGTCTCGCCGGCGACGTCGAGCGCCCGGCGCGCGCGCTGCGCTCGGCACTGGTCATGGGCGCGGCGTTCGTGCTGTTCGTCACGAAGCCGTTCGCGCTCGACGCGCGCCCACCGGACGAGCTCGCGCCGCCGAAGGTGGTCGCGTTCTGGGCGGCGCAGCGCGCGCGGCCGCGTCCCGAGCCGGTGCGGATCTGCGACGTGAACCCGGAGGGGATCTTCTACGCCGGCCCGCACTTTCGCGAGATCCGAGTCATCGCATGCTTCGGCGCGCCGGCGGACGACGGAGGCCAGTGACTCAGCGGCAGAGGGTCGCGAGCTCCGGGTAGGGCGGCCACTTCGAGTCGGGGTCGTCGCCGCGCAGCGCGGATTCGACCTGGTACAGGAAGGGGCTGCCCCAATTGCGCGCGAAGCGCGGGTCCAGGTGGTACACCGAATCCTGCAGCGCGTCGTCGAGCGAGACGAAGCGGACGCCCATCGCCTCGTACTCGTCGAGCAGGTCCTCGATCATCTCGGCAGTGAACTCGCCCGCGTGCAGCAGCAGGATCTGCCGGATGCGCCGGCCGAACAGGTTCCGCGCGATCCGATCGGCCTCGACCAGCGTCTCGCGCGCGGCGCGCCGGTAGCGCACCCGCAGCGTGTCGATGCCCCGCTCGTCGCGAGCGCCCGAGCAGCGGCCGAAGATCGGGAACCACTGCCAGTCCTCGAAGTCGACGCTGACCTCCGCGATCCGGTACCCGCGCGAGAACAGATAGGCGCGCACCGCTTCGCGCGTCGCCTGATTCTCGCCCTCCTGCAGGTACGGGTAGCGGAACACGCGCCAGTCCCGGCCGGGCACCGGTGTGCCCTGGAGTGACTCGAGCAGCGCCTCGTTGCGGCGCACGTCCGAGAAGAACGTCGGCAGCGGCACGCGCGCGAGGTCCAAGTGCGAGTAGGTGTGGTTGCCGAGCGGATTGCCGGCCCGCACCCAGCGCTCGAGTGACTCGCGGTCCTCGGGGTGCTCCTCGAGGCGCAAGCCGTTCACGAAGCCGGTCACCGGCGGCAGGTGATGGCGCTCGAAGGCGGCCACGAGTCTGTGCAGCACCTCGTCCGCCGTGCTCGAGCCGCCGGACACCGCCATGCGCGGCAGATCGTCGACCGTGATCGCGACCTCGATCGGGTCGTTCGACTCGGGAACCGCCTGCACCTGCACCGCTCGCACGCCGAGGAAGCCCGCGCCGGCGGCTACGATCACCGCCCAGCGGAGCAGCTGCGGGAGCTTCTCTCTCACTGATTCCCCCACGTCGGGCGCCATTTCCGCGCTATCGGATCAACGCTGCCGCGAGCTGAGACGGCACCACACCCGGCGCGATTCGGCAACCCTGTCGCGTTTGAGACAGAATGACCAAGGTGCCCCAGCCCGAAGCGAAGAGCGCGCGCGGAGTGCTCGTGATTCCCGCGTTCAACGAAGCCCCGCGCCTACCCGCTCTGCTCGCGCGAATCGCGGCCGAGCAGCCCGCGCTCGAGGTGGCGGTGGTCGACGACGGCTCGCGCGATGCGACCGCCGCGGTGGCGGCGCGCGCGGGCGCCACGGTGCTCCGCCACCCGTTCAATCTCGGCTACGGAGCGGGGCTGCAGACGGGATACAAGTACGCGCTCGCGGTGGGCGCGAGCTGGGTCGTGCAGATGGACGCGGACGGCCAGCACGACCCGCGGGACATCGGCCGCTTGCTGGAGCCGCTGCAGCGGGGCGAGTGCGATCTGGTGATCGGCTCGCGCTTCCTCGCGCCCACCGGCTACCAGATGGGCGCCACGCGCACGCTCGGCCGGCGCTTCTTCGTCGCGCTCGCGCGCGCCTTCGGGATTCGAGTCACCGACCCGACCTCGGGCTTTCAGGCGCTGGGCCGGCGCGTACTCGAGCTGTACGCGGGCGACGCGTTTCCGAGTGACTACCCGGACGTCGACGTGCTCTTGACCGCGCACCGGCACGGCCTCGCGGTGCGCGAGGTCTCGGTCGAGATGCACGCATCCGAGCGCAAGTCGACCCTGCACGGGGGCCTGCGTTCGATCTGGTACGTCTACAAGATGCTGCTCGCGGTCTGGGCCGCGGCTGGGGGAGGGCGCTGACGTGAACGACGCACAGACACTCGCGCATCTGCGCGAGCTGTTTCTCGACAATCCGGACCTCGAGGCGACGCGTTGGCTCGCGCTGTCGATCTCGCTCGCGCTGGTCGCCGCGGTGCTCTTCCTCGTGCGGCGGCGGAGATTGCGCGAGGAGTACACGCCGATCTGGATCGCCGTCTCCGCGGCGCTGGTCTTCGTGTCGCTGCGCTTGGATCTCCTGCGCGAGCTCACGCGCGCCATCGGCGCGTGGACGCCGAGCTCGACGGTGTTCTTCCTGGGCGAGCTCTTCCTGGTCGGCATCTGTCTCAACTACGCCGTGCGGCTCTCGCGCGCGGGCCTGCTGATCAAGAACCTGGCGCAGGAAGTCGCGCTGCTGCGCACCGAGGTCGAGAAGCTGGCGGGGCGAGCCGGCGGCGGCGCGTGAGTCGCCGCGTTCCGCTGCCGGAGCAGCCGGTCGGCGTCGCCTGGCCGACGTCGGACTGGCCGCGCGGTGCGCCGCTCGCGGGCTTCCGGGAGCCGGAAGCGGGCGATCTCGGCGCGACGCTCGCGCTCGCGGTGATCTGGCGCGGTCGCCTGGTGCACGAGCGCTACGGACCCGGCTATGGCCCCGACAGCACGCTGATCTCGTGGTCGGTAGCGAAGAGCATTCTGCACGCCGCCGTCGGCATCCTGGTGCGCGACGGAAAGCTCGACCCGGCCGCGCGCGCCGGAGTCCCGCAGTGGCAGGCGCCGGGCGACGCGCGCGCGGGGATCACGCTGGATCAACTGCTGCGCATGTCGAGCGGCCTCTACTGGCGCGAGGACTACGTCGACGCGCAGCGGTCCGACGTGATCGAGATGCTCTTCGGCGAGGGCAAGGACGACGTCGCAGCGTTCGCGGCGCAGTTTCCGCTCGCCCACGCTCCCGACACCACATGGTGTTACTCGAGCGGCACCAGCAATCTGCTCTCGGCGCTCGCCGGCCGCGCGCTCGGCGGCGGCACGCCGGCGATCCAGGAGTTCCTGCGCCGCGAGCTGTTCGCGCGCATCGGCATGGCGAGCGCGAGCGCGCGGGTCGACGCGGCGGGAACCTGGATCGGCTCCTCCTTCGTCTTCGCGACCGCGCGCGACTTCGCGCGCTTCGGCTATCTGTATCTGCGCGACGGGATCTGGAACGGCGAACGCATCCTGCCCGAGGGCTGGGTCGATTGCGCGCGCAGCGTGACTCCCGGGTCCGCGGGCGAGTACGGCGCGCACTGGTGGATCCCCCCGGGCGGCGAGGGAATGCTCTCCGCGAACGGCTATCGCGGACAGTACGTCTTCGTGGCGCCCGCCCGCGACGTCGTCGTGGTCCGGCTCGGTGAGTCGACCGCGGAGCAGCAGCCGCGGGTCCGCGAGTGGATCCAGGCGCTGATCGCGCGCTTCCCCGAGACCGGCTAGGTCTACGACGCGGGCGGCTTCGGCGCGCTGCCCTTCGCCGCGATCTCCGAGTCGATCCAGCGCGTGAAGTCCTCGAGCGGCCGCGCGCCCGAGATCAGGATGCCGTTCACGAAGAACGCGGGCGTGCCGGTGAGTCCCGCCGCGCGCGCCGCGGTGGCGTCGACGTTGACGCGCGCCTCGCTCGCCGGATCCGCGCGGCAGGCCTTGAACTTGGCGGCGTCCAGACCGAGGTCCGCCCCGTACTTCTCCAGGTCCGCGTCCGCGAGCGCCTGCTGATTGCTGAAGAGCAGGTCGTGATACTCCCAGAACTTGCCCTGCTGCTCTGCGCAGACCGCCGCAATCGCGGCCGCACGCGCGCGGGGGTGCAGGCCGTCGAGCGGCATGTGGCGGTACACGAGCCGAACCTGCGTCGGGTACTTGGCCATGATCGCCAGCACGGTCGGCTCGGCGCGCTTGCAGAAAGGACACTGGTAGTCGCTGAACTCGACCAGAGTCACGGCGGCGTCGGCAGGCCCGCGCGAGGGGCCGCTCGCCTCGACGTTCACGCGCGGCGGCTGCATCAGCACCGCGACCTGGGCGTTCTTGCGCAGGTCCGCGCGAACCTTGTCCGGGCGCTGTGACTCGAGGTGCGACTTGATGCGCGCGCTGTAGGCTTCGATCGTCGCGTCCGGCGGCAGGCGCTGGCGGTTCTCGTCGAAGAACGCCTTGATCTCGTCGTTGCTGACCTCCCCGAGCGCCTTCACCTGATCGGCGAGGAACGCGTCGGAGGTCTTGCCCGCCTTCTTGGCGGCCTCTTCGAGCAGCCGGTCGTCGATCAGTGAGTCGATTGCCTGCGCGCGAACCTCGTAGGCCTCGCCTGCGGGCTTGTCGCCGATCTCGCGCTTGTAGAGGTCGTCCTTGATCCAGGCCTCGAGCTCGGAGGCGACGATCTCGTGGCCGTTCAGGGTCGCCACGACCTCGCTGTCGCCAACCTTCTTCGCCGCTGCGCCAGCACCGCCGGAGTCACGACCGCTGCACGCGACGGTGGCGGCGAGGAGCGCCGCGGCTGCGGCGCGTTGGACGATCTTCGGATGACTCATGCTCGCGTTCCTTCGCTTTGGGGAGGCGGAGTCTAGCCTTGTCGGCAGGGCGCTGCCCGGACAAAATCGGCGCCATGCGGCCGCCGGTTTTTCTCGGACTCGCCGGGGGAACCGGCGCCGGAAAGAGCGCCCTCGCGGAAGCGCTCGCCGAGGCGCTGGGGTCCGAAAGGGTGCTGCGCATTCCACAGGACGCCTACTACCGCGATCACCCGGATCTCGCCGGCGAGCGGCTCGCGCGGCTCAACTTCGACCATCCCGACGCGCTCGAGACTGCGCTCTTGGTGGCGCACCTCGTGGCGCTGCGCGCGGGGAGCGCGGTCGATCTGCCCGTGTATGACTTCGCGCGCCATCGCCGCGCGGCCGAGACGCGCCGCGCGCGGCCCCGCGAGCTGGTGATCGTGGACGGCATCCTCGCGCTGGCCGACCGGGAGCTGCGCGCGTGCTTCGATCTGCGCGTCTTCGTCGAAGCGCCGGAGAGCATGCGGCTCGAGCGCCGCATCGCGCGCGACGTCTCGGAGCGCGGCCGCAGCGCGGAGTCGGTCCGCGCGCAGTTCGCCGCGACGGTGCAGCCGATGCACGCTGCGTTCGTCGAGCCGAGCCGTGCGCACGCCGACCTGGTGCTCGAGAACGCGCGCGAGCTCGCGCGTGCGAGCGAGTCACTGGTCGCGCGCGTGCGCGCTCTGCTCGCCTAGCGCAGGCCGCGCAGAAACTCGAGCAGCGCCTGGTTCGTCCCGCGCGGATCTTCCTGCTGGGTCCAGTGACCGGCGTCGGGCAGCAGCACGGTGCCGCGCAGGTCGCTGCAGAAAGACGGAAGCATCTGCACCATCGGGCCCGGGCCGCTGCCGTCGGGCCCGGTCACCACGACGTCGCGCAGGCCGCCGATGAAGTACGACGGCACGGTCACCTTCGCGTCGCTCCACGGCGCGAGCAGCTCCCAGTTGCGGTCGAAGTTCCGGTACCAGTTCAGGCCGCCGCGGAAGCCGGTGCGCGCGAACTCACCCGCGTAGTACTCCAAGTCCGCGTCGCTGAGCCAGGCGGGCAGCTTCGGCGGCTCCGCGAGCGCGTCGAGAAAGCCCGCCGTCTTCGGCACGCTCTGGCGCATGCCCGGCTCGCGCGGCAGCGAGCCCGACGCGCTGTACAGCAGCATCCGCATGGTCCGTCTCGGATCCGCCTCCAGCTCGCGCTCGGCTTTCCCGGGCTCCTGGAAGTAGAGGATGTACATGAAGTTGTCGCCGGCCGCGGCCTTGAACATCTGCGTCGGCGGGAGAGGCATGCGCGGAAAGAACGGCACCGAGATCCCGGTGACTCCGCGGAAGCGATCGGGCCGCAACAGCGCGGCGTTCCAGGCGACGATCGAGCCCCAGTCGTGACCGACGATCACGGCCTGCTTCGCGCCGAGTGAGTCGCACAGGCCGATCATGTCGCCGACCAGGTGGAAGATCGTGTAGCGGTCGATCTCGCGCGGCGCGTCGCTTCGCCCGTAGCCGCGCATGTCCGGCGCGACGGCGTGATAGCCGGCCGCGGCGAGCGCGGGGAGCTGGTGGCGCCACGAGTACCAGGACTCGGGCCAGCCGTGACAGAGCAGGACCAGGGGTCCCTCGCCGGCTTCGGCGACGTGCAGCGAGATGCCGTTGGTCTGGACCGTGCGGTGTCGAATTTCGCTCATCGACTTGCAGGCTATCACGGGCGCCGTTCAGACTTCCGGCATGCCCGTCGTGCACACCGAGCGCCTGCGCGTGAACTGGGTCGACACCGACGCGAGCGGCCGCATCCACTACACGGCGGCGCTGCGCTACTTCGAGATCGCCGAGCACGGGCTGATGCGCCGGCTGTCCGGCGGAGTCACCCTGGCCGGCAGCCCCGACTTCGGCATGCCGCGCGTGCACGTGGAGGCCGACTACAAGCTCGCGCTGCGCTATCCGGACGAGTTCACCTGTAGCGCGCGCGTCGCGCACGTGGGCAACACCTCGGCGAGTTACGCGTTCGAGATCCGCAACCTCGCGGGCGAGCTCTGCATCGCCGGGAAGATCGCGGCGGTCACGACCGACGCGCTGGGCCGCAAGACGCCGCTCCCCGCGCAGCTGCGCGCCGCGCTCGAGAAGGCGCTCGCGGCCGAGTCGCGGTGAAGCAACACTCCTCTGTGTAGGATTGACCGGCGCCGCTTGCTTCAAGCACCGTGCGGTGCCGTGCACGCCGCCGAGAAGCTGAGCTTGGAAGAGGCCGCCGCGCGCTTCGCCGAGACGGAGCGCTGGATCGGCAGCATCGTCCGGCGCATGGCCGTGCGGGTGCGCGCGCCGAAGCCCTGGCGCGTGCTCGACGTCGGCGCGGCGCAGGGCCGCGGGCTGATCGCGCTGCGGCGCCTCGGCCACCAGCCGTTCGGGGTCGAGCCGGACCGCGAGGCGATCGAGGTCGCCCATCAGCTCGCCGCCCGGGAGGGCACCACCATCGACCTGCGCGAGGGGCTGGCAGAGGCGATCCCGTTCGACGATGCGAGCTTCGATCTGGTGATTGCGACGTCCGTCATGGAGCACGTCGGCGACCTGGAGGCCGCGCTGCGCGAGATCCACCGGGTCCTGGTTCCCGGCGGGATGTTCTGGTTCAACTCCGAGAGCTCGCTCTGCCCGCGGCAGAACGAGATCTCGGGCTTCCCGGCCTTTGGCTGGTACCCCGATCCCCTGAAGCGCCGGATCATGCGCTGGGCGCGCGACCATCGACCCGCGCTGGTGGGCTACACCAAGCACCCGGCCTTTCACTGGTGGACCCCCGGAAAAGCGCGCCGGAAGCTGACCGAGGCGGGCTTCGGCGAGATCGTCGACCGCTGGGATCTGCGCCTGCCGGAAGAGGATTCCGGCTGGCGGGGCCGCGTGATCGCCCTGCTGCGCCGGCACCGCCCCCTGCGGCTTCTGGGCGACATCGCGGTGGAGGGCTGCGCGTTCGCCGCCCGGCGCATGGCCTGAGCCCCACAGCGACCGGCAAGTCGCGCCCCCCTCATTCCCATGCTTCACCTTCGCAGGGGTGGGGATCTACACTCTCGCCGTCCGGGAGGGCCAGCCCGGTCTCGAGAGGGGCGCTGCGCTGCGGCATGGCGCTTGCGATACCGCTCGCGCTCTCGATCTCGAAAGCAAAGGAGACGCGTCCCTTGAAGAACCGCGCGCTGCAGGCCTGGATCGACGAGATGGCCGCGCTCTGCAAACCGGAGCGAGTCCAGGTTTGCGACGGCTCGCAAGCCGAGTACGACGAGATGCTGCGCCTGCTCGTCGCGAGCGGAACCGCGGAGCCGCTCGATCCCGCGACGCGACCCAACAGCTTCCTGGTCCGCTCCGACCCCGGCGACGTGGCGCGCGTCGAGGACCGCACCTTCATCTGCAGCGAGAAGCGCGCGGACGCCGGCCCGAACAACAACTGGAGCGAGCCCGCCGAGATGCGGCGCACGCTGCGCGGGCTCTTCGACGGCGCGATGCGCGGCCGCACGATGTACGTCGTGCCGTTCTCGATGGGGCCGCTCGGCTCGCACATCTCGCACATCGGCGTGCAGCTCACCGACTCGCCGTACGTCGTCGCGAGTATGCGCATCATGACCCGCATGGGCGCCGGCGCGCTCTCGGTGCTGGGCGACGGCGCGTTCGTCCCGTGTCTCCACTCCGTCGGCGCGCCGCTGGCGCCGGGTCAAAAGGACGTGGCCTGGCCGTGTGACTCGCAGCGGAAGTACATCGTGCACTTCCCCGAGACGCGCGAGATCTGGTCCTACGGCTCCGGCTACGGCGGCAACGCGCTGCTGGGCAAGAAGTGCTTCGCGCTGCGGATCGCGTCGGCGATGGCGCGCGACCAGGGCTGGCTCGCAGAGCACATGCTGATCCTCAAGCTCACTTCGCCCGCCGGCCGGACGCGCTATCTCGCCGCGGCGTTCCCGAGCGCGTGCGGCAAGACGAACCTGGCGATGATGCAGCCCACGATCCCCGGCTGGAAGGTCGAGTGCATCGGCGACGACATCGCCTGGATGAAGTTCCGCGAGGACGGCCGGCTCTACGCGATCAATCCCGAGGCCGGCTTCTTCGGCGTGGCGCCGGGCACCAGCGACCGCTCGAATCCGAACGCCATGCGCACGATCGCGGAGAACGCGCTCTTCACCAACTGCGCGCGCACCGAAGACGGCGACGTGTGGTGGGAGGAGATGACTTCCGAGCCGCCCGCGCGACTCACCGACTGGCGCGGCCAGCCGTGGACCCCGGCGAGTCACTCGCCCGCCGCGCACCCCAACGCGCGCTTCACCGCGCCCGCGTCGCAGTGTCCGGTGATCGCGCCCGAGTGGCAGGACCCCAGCGGCGTGCCGATCAGCGCGATCCTGTTCGGTGGCCGGCGCGCGACCGTGGTGCCGCTGGTGAACGAGGCGCGCGACTGGGCACAGGGCACGTTCTTCGGCTCGATCATCGCGAGTGAGAAGACCGCGGCCGCCGCCGGCGCGATCGGCGAGCTGCGCCGCGATCCGATGGCCATGCTGCCGTTCTGCGGATACAACATGGCCGACTACTGGGCGCACTGGCTCCGGATCGGCCGGCGAGACGGCGCGCGGCTGCCCAAGATCTTCTGGGTCAACTGGTTCCGGAAGGGCCCGAACGGCGAGTTTCTGTGGCCCGGCTACGGCGAGAACAGCCGCGTGCTGAAGTGGGTGTTCGAGCGCTGCGAAGGCGAAGTGAAGGGCGTCGAGACGCCGATCGGGATCCTGCCGACCGAGAGCGAGCTCGACACGCGCGGCCTCGACCTCGATCCCGAGGATCTCGACGTGCTGCTCGGCGCGGACGTCGCCGGCTGGCTCGCGGAGATCCCGCTGATCCGCGCGCACTACGCGCAGTTCGGCGACCGGCTGCCGCGCGAGCTGGCGCAAGAGCTCGACTCACTCGAGCAGCGGCTGACGATCGCGCGGCGCTAGCCGACGAAGCCGATCCGCTTGTGACTGCCGTCGCAGTACGGCTTGTTCGCCGACGCGCCACAGCGGCACAGATACGCGTCGGTCGTGCGCAGGATCGTGCGGCCGGTCCCGGTCGCGATCTCGAGCGGGCCCTGGACGCGCAGAGGTCCGTTCGGCGCCGGCGTGACGCTGAGCGGACCGCCGCGCACGGCGAGTGACTCGGACTCCTTGGTCGCGGGCTCGCCGGTCGCGCTGAAGCCGGCGGCGTTGTGACTCCCGTCGCAGAAAGGCTTGTTCTGCGAGGCGCCGCAGCGGCACAGGGTGGCGCGGAAGCCGGCCTCGCGCCCGCCGATCGACAGCAGGGCGTGCAGCGCGAGCGGGCCGTTCTCGCGCACGTGCGCCGTGTTCACGAGCGGCGCGGCCTCGCCCGGCGCCCCGTCGTTGCGGACGAACGCGATCGCGCCGGACGGACACGCAAGCGCCAGGTGCTCGATCTGGGCCGGTGTCGCGCGATCGGGGTGGATCCACTCGCCCTTCACGTTCGGCACGAATACGTCGGGCCGGCCGAGCACGCAATTTCGCGAGTGGATGCACTTCTTCGCTGCGAAGCGGATCGTGACTTCGCGGCCGCGAACTTCCTCGATGGCACTCGTCATGGCGTTCTCCGCTCGATGGGCATCATGTTGACGATCGTCGGGCCGTCGAGCAGCACCCAGGCGGGCGCGATCTCGTAGCCCTTCTCCTCACGATAGCGCTCGAACGCCGGGTTCACGCGCAGATACGACACCACGAACGAGAGCGGCATGCGCCAGGGGAACTCGGCGACCATGCCGCGCTCGGCGACCAGCTCGCGCATCCGCACGTCGGGCAGCGCGGCCAGCTTCTCGGCGGCGCCGCCGACGGCGACACCGATCTGCGCCGAGCCGTCGGGCTTGTAGACGCCGAGCGGCCGGAGTCCGCTGGCGCCCGCGGCGGAGAGCTCGGCGATCAGATCCTCCGTCACTCTGCCGACGTCGGCGGGGGTCGCATTCGGCAGGTCGCGATAGGCGAAGGTGAACGGTCCGATCGGCCGCTCTTCGATCGCGACCTTCTCGAACGCGCCCAGCCAGGCCGCGAAGCCGCCACACGCGGCGACCAGAGCCACGAGCGCGAGCGCGACCCAGCGCAGGTCAGCGCTCCCGCGCGGACCGCGCGGCCCCGGAGGGGCGCCGCGTCGAGAGGTCTACGCTCTCGTGTGTCACGCCAGACACTCTACCACCGCCTCAGGCGACGCGGAGGGAGAGCGCGATCGCGTCGTGGTCGGAGAGATCTCCCGACGGGAGCACGGCGGGCTCCGAGACGTCGAGCCCGCGCGCGAAGAACCAGTCGAGCTGAAGCGCTCCGCGCCCGTCCCGCTTGTAGGTCGGCGCGGGCCGCAGGTTCGCCGCCCGCCAGGCGAAGCCGCGCCGCTCGGCGAGCGCGAACAGGGGCTCGTGCGCGACCGGGTCGGAGAGGCGGCTCGGCTCGCGCGCCAGCGCCGCCCGCAGCCGCTCGCGGTCCTCGAGCTCCGCGCGGCCGAGTGAGTGCGTGTTGACGTCGCCGCCGACGAGCGCCGGCGCGCCCGGCGCGAAGCGCTCGAGCCGGTCGAGGACGGCCGCGAGCTGCGCGGCTCGCTCGTCGGGATCCGAGTGACTCTCGAGGTGCAGCGAGGCGAACGCGAGCTCGCGACCCGCGACCGCGAGCCGGCACAGCACGGCGATGCGCGAGCCGACCCGGCGCTCGCCGAGCCGGCCGTCGAACCAGCGCCCGCCGAGCTCGACGCGCAGGACCTCGGGCGCTAGCAGATCGCCGCGCGCGAGGATCGCGCCGCCGTGATAGCCGACCGCGTTCTCCTGTCCGGCGAGTGACTCGCGCTCGCGCGCGTCGCCGAGCCCGAGCTCGAGGAACTCGACCGCGAACGCGGAGCTGCATCCGAGCCGCCCGGCGAGCTCGCGCGGCGCATTCGCCTGCCCCGAGCGCGCCATTCCCACGTCGAGCTCCGAGAGCAGAAACACGTCGGCGCCCGTCGCGCGCAGAAACTCCGCGGCTCGCGCCGGGTCGCGACAGCGCTGCGCGTTCCAAGCGACGACGCGCAGCGGCTCGTCGCGGAGCCGCGTCCAGGCGCGCAGTGGAGCGAAGTCGAGCGCGTCCGCGAAGCCGAGCTCCGCCAGCAGCTCGGCGTGTCGCGCCGCGCTCGGCGCGGCGGCGAGAATCTCGCGCCGCCGCGCGAGCGGCACCTCGGGCAGCGCGGAACGCGTCTCGGGTATGCTTGCCACCATGGAGACGATCAAGCGGGACGTTCCGAACGGCAAGATCGAGGGCAGCTGCGACGCGCGCTTCCTCGCGGTCGCTGACGAATTCGAGCGCAACTTCGCCCAGCGCGGCGAGGTGGGCGGCTCCGTCTGTGTCACGCTCGAGGGGCGTACCGTCGTCGACCTGTGGGGCGGGCTCGCGCGCCAGGCGGAGCGGGTGCCGTGGGAGCGAGACACGGTCTCGATCGTGTTCTCCTGCACGAAGGGCGCGACAGCGATCTGCGCGCACGTGCTCGCGAGCCGGGGCGCGCTCGACCTCGAGGCGCCGGTCGCGACGTACTGGCCCGAGTTCGCGCGCAAGGGCAAGGAGCGCGCGACGGTGCGCATGATGCTCGACCACTCCGTCGGCCTGCCGGCGTTCAAGACGCCGCTTCGCCTCGGCGGCTGTAACGACTGGAGCTACATGGTCGAGATGCTGGCCGACGAGGAGCCGTTCTGGGAGCCCGGCACGCGCAACGGCTACCACATGATCAACTTCGGCTGGACCGTCGGAGAGCTGGTGCGCCGTGTCTCCGGGAAGTCGCTCGGCGCCTTCTTTCGAGACGAGATCGCGACACCGCTCGGTGTCGAGTTCCACATCGGCACTCCGGAAGCCGTCGAGCCGCGCATCGCGCCGGTCATGATGTATCTGCCCCAGCCGGGCGAGCCGATGAGCGAGTTCATGCAGAGGATGATGCTCGACCCGAAGTCGACGCAGGCGCTCTCGCTGCTGAACGGCGGTGGCTTCGATCCCAACGCACGCGAGTGTCACGCGGCCGAGATCGGCGGTGCCGGCGGAATCTCGAACGCGCGCGGGCTCGCGGGCATCTACGCGCCGCTCGCCTGCGGCGGCTCGCTCGGCTCCGTGAAGCTCGTCGAGCGCGGTCACTTGGCGCGCATGGGCGAGGTCGCGGTCGCGACGAACGAAGACGCGACCCTGCTGATCCCGTCGCGCTTCGCGCTCGGCTTCATGAAGTCGATGGACAACCGGCGCCGCGCGCGCGGCGACCGCGACTCGGCGGTGCTCTCCTCGGCCGCCTTTGGCCACGTCGGCGCCGGCGGAAGCATCGGCTTCGCCGATCCGGTCGAAGGGCTGTCGTTCGGCTACTCGATGAACCAGATGGGCGCGGGCATCCTGCTCAACGCGCGCGGCCAGTCTCTCGTCGACGCCACTTACCGCACCCTGGGCTACCGCGGCAACGACGCGGGAGTCTGGGCGCGCTGAGCCAAGGCGCGAGAGGCTCATAAGAACTCCCCTCCCCCTGTCGAAGAGCGAAGGCGGAGGGCCGCGTTGAACGACCCGAAGAGCCAGACCGTCGCGAGGATCGCCCTCGACTTCGGCGCGCCGGAGCGCGAACGGCGCACGCCGGGTCTGGTCGTCGTGCATGGCGCGGACATCGGCAAGCGCCACGCACTCGCGGCGGGCGGGCTCGTGATCGGGCGCGACCCGCAGGTCGCCGGGCTCGTGCTCGTCGATCCCGCCGTCTCCGCCCGACACTGCGTGGTGGAGCTCGAGCCCGAGACAGGCGCGTTCGTCGTCTCGGATCTGGGGAGCCGCAACGGTACGTTCGTCAACGGCGAAAAAGTCAGCGAGTGGTCACTCGCCGAGGGCGACAAGATCTTCGTGGGCGAGACGGTGCTGCGCTTCTCGCTGCAGGACGCGATCGAGGAGAAGTTCCACGACGAGATCGACGTGCTGATGAACGTCGATGCATTGACCGGGCTGCTGGTGAAGCGCGCGTTCGACCTGGAGCTGGCGCGCGCTTTCGAGGCCGCCGTGCGCGGCGGCGCGCCGCTGTCACTCCTGATGATGGACCTCGACGGCCTGAAGTCGATCAACGACGTGCGCGGGCATCAGATGGGCTCGCTGTGCATCGCGGAGGTCGGCAAGATCATCCACCAGGAGCTCGCGCGCATCGGGCGCGCCTGCCGCTACGGCGGCGACGAGTTCATCGCCTACGTCGAGGCGCAGGACATCGCGGGCGCGGAAGCCGTCGGGGAGCGGATTCGCGCGCGCGTCGCCGGCTGCGAGTTCATCCGCGACGGCGCGCGCGCCGCGACGACGATCAGCATCGGCGCCGCGGAGCTGCGCAGCGGCCTGCCGACCCCCGACCACCTGCTGCAGCTCGCCGACGAGGCGCTCTACCGCGCGAAGCGCGCCGGCCGGAATCGAGTGTCTCGTTGAGCGCGGGCTCGGGCACTCGCGCCCGAGCTTCTCGTGTACCCTGAATCGCATGAGCCTCTACCGGCGCTTCGTCCTGCCGCGACTGATCGACTTCGCGATGAGCAACGTCGACACGGCGCGCGTCCGGGCGCAGGTCGTGCCGCGCGCGCGGGGAGTCACGCTCGAGCTCGGGATCGGCTCGGGCCTGAACCTGCCCTTCTACTCGGGCGAGGTGACTCGCCTCTACGGTGTCGACCCGTCGCCGGAGCTGCACGCCATGGCGCGCAGGCGCGCCGTGGAGAGTTCGCGGCCGCTCGAGCTCCTGCTGCAGTCCGCGGAGGAGCCGCTGCCGCTGCAGGATCACAGCGTCGACAGCGTGGTGGTCACCTGGGCGCTCTGCTCGATTCCGGACCCGATCCGGGCGCTGCAGCAGGCGCGCCGCGTGCTGCGGCCGGAAGGCGAGCTCTATTTCGCCGAGCACGGCCGCGCGCCGGCCGCCGGCGTGCGGAAGTGGCAGGACCGGCTGAACCCGATCTGGAAGCGAGTCACCGGCGGCTGCAACATGAACCGCCAGACCGACCAGCTGATCCGCGCCGCGGGCTTCGAGATCGCCGAGCTGTCGCAGGAGTTCCTGCCCGGGCCGAAGGTGCTGACCTACACCTATCAGGGTCGCGCGCGGGCGCTCACTTCACCCGCATCCTGAACTGCAGCGTGAAGCTCGGAGCGGTCACACCGCTCTTCCCCGCGAACGACCCGGTCGGGCTGATGCGGATGTTGGTCACCGCCGGATCGGTGCCGTTCGCGTTCGCGGTCGGCGTGTAGGTCCACGTCGCGCCGCCGTTGTTCGAGAAGTCGAGTGAGTCTGCTCCGCTCGCGAGCGATGTGAACGTGTAGGTGAGTCCGCTGGTCGGCGCGCCCTGCGTGAACAGCACGGGTCCGCTGCCGGCGCCGCCGATGTTCGTGACCACGAGCTCGCCCTGCGCCGGAATGGCGTCGGTGAGCTTGATCGTGTTGTTGTCCGACGTGCCGGTGCCCTGGTTCGTGACGGTGATCGTGTACTGCTTGATCGCGCCCGGGATCGACTTCGGATTCGTGACGCCGTCCACCGGGTCCGAGACCGTGGACACGCTCTTCACGATCACCAGGTTCACCGCCGCGAGCGTGAAGACCTGGTCGTCGATGTTCCAGAAGTTCGCCTGGACCTGCGGCGTATTGGGCTGGCCGGCGATGTGCACGTGACCGTTCGTTGCGCCGACGGTGCTGGTCGACGAGTCGCGCGCGTAGACGCGCACCGTCCACGTCGTGCCGTCTGCGTCGCTGCCGGTGAAGGTATAGGTCGGGTTCGCGACGACCGTGCCGTTGTTGGTGAAGATGCGGTCGCCCGCCGTCGTGTCGCCGTGGGTGCCGTCGTCGTACAGGATGACTCCCGTCGCGACCACGGTGCCCGAGGGGTTGATCACGTCCGCGCGCACCGCGCTCGTGGTCGCCTGCACCGCCGCGCGAATCACGAGTGTCTGCCCGGTCTGGTAGCTCGACGCGGTCGTGACCGCCGTGTCGTTGGGCGCGGTGATGTTCGCGCCGAAGGCCTGCACCTGCGAGTTCGTGATCGTCGCGTTCTGTCGGCTCCACTCGACGTCGTCGAGCTTGACCCACGACTTGTACTGGTTGTCGGTGTAGAAGCGCATCGTGTAGCGCAGGGTGATCGTCGTGCCCGCGTACGGCGCGAGGCTCAGGGTCGCGGTGCGCCAGCCGGCGTCGAGGATGTTGGCCGAGAACCCCGGATTGCGCCCGATCCCGCCCGCGACGATGCGCAGGTCGCCGGCCGGGTTCGCGATGCCGAGCGTCGTGTGATCGACCGCCGTGCCGTTGACGTCGATGATCAGATAGTCGTACTGAGTCGCGCTGGCGAACGAGTCGAACGCCTCGTAGCGGAACTGGAACACGAAGTTGCCCGCCGCCGCGCCCGCCGGAACCGTGAACGTGCGCGCCACGCGGATCAGCTCGTTGGCGTTGGCCGCGCCGTCCTCGCAGTGGCCGCGATACCCGAGCAGGAACGAGCTGTCGCCGGTGAGCGCGTCGTTGTCGACGGTCGTCTGGTTGTCGTTGCAGCCCGCCGCCAGAGTGACCGTCGAGCCGGGCGCCGCCGTCACGACCTGATCGTCAAAGTTCGCGCCGGCGGCGGCCTGCGACGTGGCCCACACGACCGGGTTCGTGCCGTTCGAGTTCTCGAAGTTTCCGTTGACCCGGTTGGCGAACGCGGTGGCGGCCTTCGCGCCGTTCGCGGTGATGTCGAAGTACAGCCAGTAGGTCACCGCGCCGGCGTCCTGCGCGATGAAGCGCAGCTCGCCGCGCGAGTTGTTCAGCGCGTCGGTCGCGCCCGCGTACTTGCGATCGGTCCACTCCTGCGAAGTGACCAGGGTGATGCCGTCCGCGCGAGTCACTCGCGGCGAGTTCACGTCGAGCGTGCCGCTGATGCCGAGCTGGGTCAGCAGCGCCGCGAAGTCCACGTCGACCACGTCGGTGCTGTTCAGCGCCGAAGCCGCCGGCAGTGAGACGGGCACGCGGTAGTGCCAGGTCGGGTCGTACCAAGCAGGCGCCGCGCGCAGGTTCGCGCGAGCCGCCCCGCTCGCGGCGAGGAGCAGAACCGCGATCCAGACGCGCCGCATATCGCTTCTGGAGCGGGCTTTTCGCGCAGCGACTTGAATCGACCGGCGCTCGCAACGGCGCGCGCGCCGGGGCTTCGCGTCGCGCCCCGGCAATGCGCGCAAATCGCGCTTTGCGGGCAGGGATCTAGCGACTCACTTGCGCGCGCGAGATGCGCTCGGCTAGCGCGGCTTGCGGAAGGCGAGAACGTGCTCGCGCAGCAGCGCGCGGCCATCGAGGTCGGGGCGGTCGAGCGACGCGCCGGCGAGCAGCTCGAGGCCTGCGCCGCGCGCGGCCTGAACGCTCGGCCCCGCGGCGTCGACCACGCCGCTGGGCACCCAGCCGTCGCCGACGACGAGCACGAGATGAGCGCCCGGCGCGAGCGCGCGCGCCGCTCGCTCGTTCCACAGCCCGGTGTCGCGCCGCCAGGTGTCGCGCGCGGCCTGGGCGCCCTTGCGGAAGAGCCGGCGCGATCCGATCTCGCGCGCCGCGTCCGGCCGGTCGCCGAGCCAGACGTGGCGGAGATGCTGCATCGGCAGGTAGTCGTACGTTGACGGGTAGGGCGGCGACGTGAGCACCAGATCGACCGGATCGCGCACGCGCAGCTCGCGCGCGTCGCCGAGCCAGATCTCGGCGTCGGGAGTTCCGGGCGGCACCGCCTCGCGCAGCTCGACCATCTGGCGCGCGAGCTCGCGGGTGCGCTTGTGGAACAGCACGGCGGTGGTGCCGGCGGGCCGGTGGTGTCTCTCGCGCGCCGCCTTCGTGTCCGAGACCCGCCAGCTCACCTTCACCAGGATCGACGCGAACACCGCCTCGAGGATCTCGCGCAGCCGCGGCTCGGACTCGGCGATGCCGGAGCGAAGTGACTCGAGCTCGCGCAGCACGTGCTCCGAGTACCACGACTCGACGGCGCGCAGGATGCGCGCGTCGGGCAGCTCGCCGCGCGCCGACGCGGCCCGGGCGCGCGCGGCCAGGGCGCGCGCCCGCGAGCGGAGCGCGGAGAGCAGCGCGTCGTCGGGGCTGGCGCAGCGCGCGCGCGCGACGCGCACCGCGACCGGTGACACGTCGCAGCCGAACGCCCGCCGGCCGGCCGCGCGCGCCTCGACCAGCACCGTGCCGCCGCCGCAGAACGGGTCGAGCACCGCGCGGCTCGGGAACAGCGCCAGCAGATCGCGCGCCGCGTCTGCGTGCAGCGCGGCGGGATACGTGTGAAACAAATTGGTGTAGCGCGCGGTTTCACTCGTCTGTGCCAACGCCGCCGCGAGCGCCCGCGCGAGCGCCGCGTCTCCGTGGAGCTCGTTCGCGCGCAGCTTCGCCGCGCGGGCTTTGCGTCGCGTCTTCTGCATGCGCGCGCACACGCTATCGCGGCGCGACTCGCGCGCCACGGCGTCGGAAATTGCGCCTGTCAAGGTCGCGTCGGCGCAGCAAAGCGCGGCGCTGCGCGAGAGTGATGCAATCGAATAGACAGGGGTCGGCCACCGTATATAATCGCGCCCCGTGCGGAGCCCTTGTTGGCGTTGCCGAGCCGGCTGCGCGGTTGCAGTCGGGGCGGCTCTGAGAGACGCCGATTCCCTCCGCAAGCCAGTGTTTGGACTGGTCAAGAGACCGCCAAAACAACCCTCGCCTCCCCAAGCTCGAGCAGAGCGCCGAACCCACTTCGGCGGCTGTTGACGGGTTGACGCGCGAGTTCTAGCGGGTCTCCGGCGGCGGCTGGCGAACGGAAGCGACGCCTCGGGTGTGGCAAGCGAGCGGGGCGGAACCGTATGCGTCGCTCCACTCTCACGATCCTGATCCTGGTCGCCCTCAGCAACCTCGCCGTCTTCGCTGTGCTGAACCGCCCCACCGACTCGCCTGCCTGGCAGGGGATGATCGCGGGCGCCTCGTTCAGCCCGTATCGCGAAGGTCAGGGACCGATCGACAAGGTCTTCCCGACCCCGGACCAGATCCGGGCGGATCTGCAGACCCTGGCGCCACACGTGCGCTCGGTGCGCACGTACACCTCGCTCGACGGAATGGACCAGATCCCCCGCCTGGCGAACGAGTTCGGGCTGAACGTCACGGCCGGCGCCTGGCTCGACGGCGACCGCAAGAAGAACGAGCGCGAGATCCGCAAGCTGATCGCCAGCGCCTCGGCGAACGAGAACGTGAAGCGCGTGATCGTCGGCAACGAGGTCCTGCTGCGCGGCGACATGAAGCCCGCCCAGCTCGCCGCGTACCTGCGGCGCGTGCGCGCGCAGCTCTCGATCCCCGTCGGGACCGCGGAGCCGTGGCACGTCTGGCTGAAGCACCCCGAGCTCGCGCGCGACGTCGATTTCATCGCCGTCCACCTCCTTCCCTACTGGGAAGGCGTGCCCGCGGAGCACGCGATCGACTTCGTGCTCGACCGCCTGGCCGAGGTGAAGAAGCGCTTCCCGAACAAGCCGGTGATGATCGGCGAGGTCGGCTGGCCCAGTAACGGACGCATCCGGCGCGGCTCGGTGCCGTCGCTGGCGAACGAGGCCGCCTTCCTGCGCGAGTTCCTGAACGTCGCCGAGGCTCGCAAGATCGACTACTTCGTGATGGAGGCGTTCGACCAGCCCTGGAAGATCCCGGTCGAAGGTGGCGTCGGCGCGTACTGGGGCATGCTCGACGCCGCGCGCGAGGCGAAGTTCGCGTGGTCGGGGCCGATCATCGGCACGCCGAGCTGGCCGCTCCTGTTCACGCTGTCGACCCTGTTGCCGCTCCTGCCGCTGCTCTGGTTCCTGAACCGGTTCGAGCGCTACCGGCTGCGAGGTCGAATCTTCTTCGCGGGTCTCGCGCAGGCGGTGACCTCGCTGTTCGTCTGGATCAGCTATCTCACGGTGAGTCAGTATCACAGTCTGTATTCGGCGACGGCCTGGGTCGTGCTGCTCGGCGCGCTCGGCGTGTTGCTCCTGATCGGACTCACCGAGGCGTTCGAGCTGACTGAGCTGCTCTGGCACCGAAAGCTGGCGCGCCGCTTCCGCCCGATCGCGCCGGTGAAGCTCGAGCGCTGGCCGAAGGTCTCGCTGCACCTGCCGCTGTGCAACGAGCCGCCCGAGATGGTGCGCGAGACGCTCAACTCGCTCGCCGCGCTCGACTACCCCGATCTCGAAGTGCTCGTGATCGACAACAACACCAGTGACCCGGGGCTGTGGAAGCCGGTCGCCGACGCGTGTCAGATCCTGGGCCCGCGCTTCCGCTTCTTCCACGTCGACCAGGTCGCGGGCTTCAAGGCCGGCGCGCTCAACATCGTGCTGCGCGAGACCGACCCCGCGGCGGAGATCGTCGCGATCATCGACAGCGACTACGTGGTGCGGCCCGACTGGCTGCGCAACCTGGTCCCGTACTTCGCGGACCCGAAGCTCGCCATCGTCCAGGCGCCTCAGGACTACCGCGACGGCCGCCAGAGCGCCTTCAAGGAGATGTGCGGCTGGGAGTACGCGGGCTTCTTCGACATCGGGATGGTCCACCGGAACGAGCGCAACGCGATCATCCAGCACGGCACCATGTCGCTGATCCGCCGCTCGCTGCTCGACTCACTCGGCGGCTGGGCACAGTGGTGCATCTGCGAGGACGCGGAGCTCGGCCTGCGCGTGATGGAGGCCGGCTACGAGACCGCCTATGTGAATCACTCGTACGGACAGGGCCTGATGCCCGACACGTACACCGCGTATCAGAAGCAGCGCTTCCGCTGGGCGTACGGCGCCGTGCAGATCCTGAAGCGCCACTGGCGCGAGCTCGCCGGGCTGCGCGCGTCGAAGCTGACCTGGGCGCAGCGCTACCACTTCGCGGCCGGCTGGCTGCCGTGGTTTGCCGATTCGCTCAACACGGCAGTCACTGCGCTCGCCCTGATCTGGACCGCGGGGCTGGTGGCGCTGCCGAAGCTCTTCGAGTTCCCGCTGCGCTTCTTCCTGTGCGCATCGCTGGGCTACTTCGCGCTGAAGGTGTGCAAGACCCTGTGGCTGTACGCGGCACGCGTGCACGCCAGCCCGACCGAGAACCTCTCGGCGGCGCTCGCTGGCCTGTCACTCACCCACACGATCGGCAAGGCGATCTTCTCCGGACTCACGACCTCGGATCGCCCGTTCATGCGCACGCCGAAGTGCGAGGACCACCCCGCGCTCGTGAAGGGACTGCTGGCGTCCCGCGAGGAGAGCACCATCCTGGCGCTGCTCGCGCTCGGCGCGCTCGCCGTCGGATTCCGGTACGGCTCTCAGGACGTGGAGGCGCAGCTCTGGATCGCGCTGCTCGGCGTGCAGTCACTGCCCTATTTCGCGTCGCTGGCGACCGCCGTGATCAGCGCGCTGCCGCCGCGCAGCGACCGGTCTTCGGTTCCGGCTCCGATTCCTGCGATGTCGAGCGGCCGGGACGCGACTCGCGTGTAGCGCACCGGCCGGTAGACCGCGGCGCGTCCCTGCTACTCTCGTGCGCCCGGAGGACCGCGGCCCGATGTGCTCGCCCGATCGAATCGCGCTCTCGTTCGCGCTCGCCGTGCTGGCGTTCGGCTCGGCGTGCGGGCCGCGCGACCCCGGGCCGCCGCCGCCGCTGCCGGTCGCGACGGTGGAGGTGCGCGAGGCGCAGATCCCGCTGTATCTGGAGCACGTCGGCACGACGGAAGCGGTCAGCACCGTCGAGGTGCGCGCGCGGGTCCGCGGAGTCCTGGAGAAGGTGCTGTTCAAGGAAGGCGCCGAGGTCGAGAAGGACGCGCTCTTGTTCGTGATCGAGCAGAAGCCGTACCAGGCCGTGCTCAGCAAGGCGAAGGCCGACCTCGAGCGGGCGCGCGCGACGCTCGAGCGAACGCGGGCTGATTTCGACCGCACCTCGGAGCTCGCGAAGAAGGATGTCGCGAGTCAGGCCGATCTCGACCACGCGCGCGCCGCGCACGACGAGGCGTCCGCCAGCGTCGGCGGCGCGAAGGCCGCCGTGGAGCAAGCGCAGATCGATCTCGACTACACCGAGATTCGCGCGCCGATCGCCGGCCGCGCGGGCCGCGTGCTGCGCGACCGCGGGAACGTCGTCGGGGGCAGCGAGCAGACCGTGCTCACCGCGATCGTCCAGCTCGATCCGATCTACATCTACTGGAGCCCCAGCGAGCGCGAGCGGCTCGACGTGCTGCGCCTGCGCAAGGAGGGCCGCTACGTGCAGCGCGAGCAGATCGAGGTGCGCGCGACCCTGGCCGACGGCAGCGAGCATCCGTATCCGGGCCGGCTGGACTTCGTCGACAACGCGGTCGACCCGAACGAGGGCACGCTGCGCGTGCGCGCGGTGTTCCCGAACCCCGACAAGTCGCTGCTGCCGGGTCAGTACGCGAATCTGCGCATCCTGGTCGGGCGCGACGTGCCGGTGCTGCTGGTGCCCGCGTCGGCCATCATCGAGGAGCAGGGCGGCAGCTCCGTCTTCGTGGTGACTCCCGAGCAGACGATCCAGCCGCGCGCGGTGGTCGCCAGCGCGGTGCACGAGCAGATGCGCGTGATCGACTCGGGACTTCAGGCCGGCGAGAAGATCGCCGTCGACAATCTCGGGAAGCTTCGCCCCGGGATGAAGGTCAGTGCGAAGGCGGCGGAGTCGACGAACTCGACGCCGAGTGACTCGGCTCCGAAGCCCGATGCGGTAGCCCGCCCCTGATCCGCTCGCGGATCCGCTCGATCACGACGAAGAAGACCGGAACCACCGCGAGCGAGAGGAACGTCGCGAGCAGCATTCCGCCGAACACCGCGGTGCCGAGCGAGTGGCGGCTCGCGGCGCCCGCGCCGCTGGCGACCACCAGCGGAACCACGCCGAAGATGAACGCGAACGAGGTCATCAGGATCGGCCGCAGGCGCACGCGCGCCGCGTGCAGCGCCGCGCGCTCGATCGACTCGCCCTGCTCGCGCAGCATCTTGGCGAACTCGACCACCAAGATCGCGTTCTTGCTGGCCAGGCCGACCAGCATCACGAGCCCGACCTGGCAGAACACGTCGTTCGCGAGCCCGCGCAGGTACTGCGCGAGCAGCGCGCCGAGCACCGCCAGCGGCACGACCAGCATGATCGTGAGCGGCAGCACCCAGCTCTCGTAGAGCGCGGCGAGACACAGGAACACGACCGCCAGCGCGAGCCCGAACACCGCCGGCGCGGTGCCGCCGGCGCGCAGCTCCTGCAGCGAGAGACCCGTCCACTCGAAGCTGGTGCCTTCGGGCAGGTTGTCGTTCGCGATCGCCTCCATGTCGCGGATCGCCTGACCCGAGCTGCGGCCCTGCGCCGCCGAGCCGGTGACTGCCGCGGTGCGGAACATGTTGTAGTGCGAGATCGTCTGCGGCCCGACGATCGACCTGACGCTCGCGAAGGTCGACAGCGGCACCATCTCGCCGCGCGCGTTGCGCGCGTACAGCCCGGTCACGTCGGCGGGGTCTGCGCGCGCGTCCGCCTCGGCCTGGACCATGACGCGGAACACGCGGCCGAAGATGTTGAAGTCGTTCACGTAGTAGCCGCCGAGATAGGTCTCGAGCGTGCCGAAGACGTCCGAGAGCGAGAGCCCGACCGACTTCGCCTTGGTCCGGTCGATGTCGACCTCGTACTGCGGGATGTTCGCGCGCAGGCCAGTCACGACGCCAGTCACCTTGTTCGAGGCGTTCGCGGCGTCGACGAAGGTGCCGACTCGCTTGGCGAAGCCCGCGAAGTCGGTCCCCACCTCGTCCTGAACCTGCAGCTGGAAGCCGCCCGTCGAGCCGAGCCCGCGGATCGGCGGCGGGTTGAACGCGACGATCACCGCGCTCGAGATGCTGGCCAGCTCGCGCCGAGCGCGCGCCAGGATCGGCTGGAGCTGCACATCGGCGGACTTCCGCTCGTCCCACGGCTTCAGGATCACGAAGCAGGCCGCCGCGTTCGACGCCGCCGCGCCGGTCAGGAAGTCGTTGCCCCCGTTCACCACCGCGCTGGCGGTGCCGGGAATCGCGAGCATGCGCTCGACGACTTCCTTGGTGACCGCCTCGGTGCGCTGCAGCGACGAGCCGTCCGGCAGCTGCACCGAGATGATGAAGTAGCCCTGATCCTCCTCGGGCAGGAACGACGTCGGCAGCCGCTGGTAGAGCGCGATCGTCGCCAGCACGAGCCCGCCGAAGATGCCGAGCACGACCGGCCAGCGCGCGATCGCGATCGCGCCGATCCGCTCGTAGAACGCGACGAAGCGCCCATACGCGCGGTCGAAAGCGCGGAAGAACGCGCCCTTGCTCGGGCCGTCGTGCTTCAGGAGCAGCGCGCAGAGCGCGGGACTCAGAGTGAGTGCGTTGAAGGCGGAGATCGCGACCGAGAACGCGATCGTGAGCGCGAACTGCTGGTAGAGCCGGCCCGTGGTCCCCGGCAGGAACGCGACGGGCAGGAACACCGCCATCAGCACGAGCGAGATCGCGACGATCGGCGCAGTCACTTCGCGCATCGCCAGCGGCGTCGCCTCGCGCGCCGAGAGCCCGCGCTCCTCGACCAGGCGCGAGACGTTCTCGACCACGACGATCGCGTCGTCGACCACGAGCCCGATCGCGAGCACGAGCCCGAACAGCGAGAGCGTGTTGATCGAGAAGCCGAGGATCGCCATCAGCGCGAACGTGCCGACCAGTGACACGGGCACGGTGATCGCGGGAATCAGGGTCGCGCGGAAGCTCTCGAGAAACACGAACACGACCAGGAACACGAGGAACATCGCCTCGAACAGAGTCCACAGGACTTCGCGGATCGACTCGGTCACGAAGCGCGTCGGCTCGTACAGGATCCGGTACTCGACGCCGGCGGGGAAGCGCGGCGCGATGCGCTCCATCTCGGCGTGCACGGCGCGCGAGACGTCGAGCGCGTTCGCGCTCGGCAGCGCGTAGATCGCGACGCCGGTCGACGGGTCGCGGCCCAGCCGGCTGAAGTTCCCGTAGCTCTGTGCGCCGAGCTCGACCCGCGCCACGTCGCCCAGCCGCATCACCGAGCCGTCGGGCCGCGTGCGCAGGACGATCTGCCGGAACTCCTCCGCGTTCGACAGGCGCCCGTGCGCGACGAGCGCGTACTGGAACGGCTGATCCGCCGGCGCCGGCGGCTGCCCCAGCACACCGGCGGCGACCTGCTGATTCTGCTCGCGCAGCGCGGCGATCACGTCCTGCGCCGAGACCGAGAGCTTGGCCAGCTTGTCGGGGTCGAGCCAGACGCGCATCGAGTAGCGCCGCTCGCCGAACAGGTTCACGTCGCCGACCCCGGGAATGCGCTTCAGCCGGTCGCTGATGTTGATCCCCGCGTAGTTCGCGAGATACAGGTCGTCGCGCGAGCCATCGGGCGAGATCAGGTTCACGACGATCGTCAGGTCGGTCGACACGCGCCGCACCGTGAGACCCGAGCGCTGCACCTCCTCGGGCAGCTGCGGCAGCGCGACCGCGACCCGGTTCTGGACGTCGACCGCCGCGATGTTCAGGTCGTAGCCGACCTCGAAGGTCACCGTGATCGAGCAGCTGCCGTCGTTCGCGCTGTTCGACGACATGTACAACATGCCCTCGACGCCGTTGATCTGCTGCTCGAGCGGCAGGGTCACGCTGTTCTCGACCACTTCTGCGCTGGCGCCCGGGTACGAGGCGCTCACGCGCACCGTCGGCGGGGTGATGTGCGGGAACTGCGCGATCGGCAGGAACGGCAGGCAGACTGCGCCCGCGAACGTGATCAGGATCGCGAGCACCGCCGCGAAGACGGGGCGTCCGATGAAGAAGTCGACCAAGCGCGGGCAGCGTACACCACGCGTTAGAATCCAGCCGTGCCCGCTGAAGTCGTTCCCTGGCTCGTGCTCGCCCTCGCCGTGTTCGGCGGCGCTGCGTGGCTATTCCGCACCGTGCGCGAGGACCTGCGCCTGGGCCGAGACGAAGCGCGCGGCGCGGCAGCCGAGCTGCGCGGCGAGGTCGCGGCGCGCTTCGCCGAGAGCGCGATCGCGCTCGCCGCGACCCTCCAGGGAGTCACGAGTCAGATCAAGGAGCTGCAGGAGGGCAACGAGAAGAAGCTCGACCAGATGCGGCAGGTCGTCGACGAGAAGCTGCAGGGCACGCTCGAGAAGAGACTCGGTGAGTCGTTCAAGCTGGTGAGCGCGCAGCTCGAGGCGGTCCACAAGGGGCTCGGCGACATGCAGAACCTCGCCACCGGGGTCGGCGACTTGAAGCGCGTGCTCTCCAACGTGAAGACGCGCGGCACGTTCGGCGAAGTTCAGCTCGGCGCGATCCTCGAGCAGGTTCTGACGCCCGACCAATACGCCCGCAACGTGCGACCGCGGCCGGACTCCGGCGAGACCGTCGAGTTCGCGGTGCGCCTGCC
>JBIOJK010000028.1:0-32352 GCA_044450765.1 Myxococcota bacterium
AGACGAACAACATCGTCACGAACCTGCTCGCGAAAGACCTCGGTCTGCCGGCGCCCGACTGACTCCGATGCCGATCGCCGCGCGCTACGCGCACACGAATTTGATCGCCCGCGATTGGCGCGCGCTCGCGCGCTTCTACGCGGACGTCTTCGGCTGCACGCCCGTGCCGCCCGAGCGAGACTACGGCCCCGAGGATCTCGAGGCCGCGACCGGCATTGCCGGTGCGACACTTCGCGGTGTACATCTCCGGCTGCCCGGTCACGGCGAGGGCGGGCCGACGCTGGAGATCTTCAGCTACGGCGCGCTCGCGGCGCCCGGCGAGCGCGCCGTGAATCGGCCCGGCTTCGCGCACATCGCGTTCGAGGTCGGCGACGTCGCGGCCGCGCGCCGCGACGTGGTCGCGCGAGGCGGTGCGACGGTCGGCGAAGTCGTCACGGTTGCGGTCGCGACCGGCGCGCGAGTCACTTGGTGCTACGTGACCGACCCCGAGGGGAACGCGATCGAGCTGCAGGCCTGGCTCCCCGCGGCGGCAGCGAAGGCCAGCGCACCGTAGCGACGAGCGACTCCTCGAGCGCGCGAAACGAGTGCGGGATCCCCGGGCCGAACAGCGCGAAGTCCCCTTCCTTCTCGAGCGTGATTTCGCGGTCCGGAAACAGCAGCGCGAACTTGCCGCGGACGAGGAGGTTGAGCGTCCGCGAGGGGATGCCCGGCGCCCACTCGGGCCGGGTCTCTCCCGCCGCGTGCGTGGTCCACTTCACCTCGAGGTCCCGGCTGTGGAGCGGTGATCCCTTCGTCATGAAGTGACCCACGAACCAGCCGCGAGAGCTGAGCGACGGGTCAGTCGCATTTCCGACCACGAGCTCTGCAGGCTTGCGGGGCACTCTAGTCACCTCCGAGAGTCTTGGATGCAGAAGTCGGCGCCGTGCAGCGCGCAGCCGGCGCCTTCCGCGTGTGAGCGGCGGAGCAGCCGGCGTTCGCCGCTCGCCGGTGGGCTCGCGAAGAGGCGCCGCAGTCTCTCCTCGCCCGCGTCGCTGCGCGCGCCGGCGCAGTGATAGATGCCGACTGGAGTGCGAAACTCCGCCGTGTAGGTCTCGCCGTAGCGGCGCACCAGGAGCATCCAGCCGACGCCCAGGTTGACGCCCGCGATCGAGACCGTGAGTGGCAGCAATAGGCGCCCCGCCGCTGCGAGGGAGTCGAGCCACGACGAGGAGACCTCCGTCGCAACCGCGTTGACGAAGATGGCGTCGAAGCGCCCGCCCGCGCTGGCGCTCCCATCGCCGGAGACGATCTCGATGTCTCCGTCCTTCGCGGTGTTGCGCCGCGCCCGCTCGGCGAGGCTCGGATCGATCTCGACCCCGGTCGCTCGGCCGCCGGGGCGCACGGCTTCGGTGGCGATCGCCGTGTAATAGCCGACGCCGCAGCCGACGTGCAGGAACGAGTCACCGGGCTGGAGCTCGAGCGAGTCGAGCGAGCGCAGCAGGACCGCCGGCTCGCCGTTGTTCAGGCGCCGCACCGGATCGAGCGCGACCAGCACGTTGTCGTACAAGTGGCACGGATCCGTGTCCGGTGTCTCGCGGTAGCCGCGGCCGAGATCGGTCGGCAGCAGGATCTTCCACGGTCCTGGGCCCACGAAGTCCTCGCGCGGCACGCGCGCCAGCGCGCGCACGAGTGACTCGCAGCGGATTCCCGCCGGCGCGCGGATCTTCTCCGCGTAGGCCGCGCGCGCTCGCTCGACCGCGGGCTCCTTCACGCGCTCTCCCGCAGGTGCGCGCGGACCCGCTCGCAGAGCGCGGCGATCTCGGTCGGACCTCCGCGCGGCGCGCCGGGCCACGCGGTCAGCCTCGAGTTCCAGAACTCGCGCGGCGTGCCCGGGTAGCGCGGCACGATCCAGACGTGCAGATGCGGCACGTGCGCGCCGAGCACGAACAGATGGACGTGCTCCGCGCGCTCGGTCACCCGGAGTGCGGCCGCGAGTCGGCTCGCCGTGAAGCCCACGCGCTCCGCCTCGGGGCGCGTGAGATCGCCGAAGCCGGACACGCAGCGCCTCGGCTCGACGAAGAGCGTGCCGAGATAGGCGTCGCGCCCGTCCTCTCCGATGATTCCATGGCTCGAGTACACGAGCTCGTCCTCGCAGATCGCGCCGCCGGGAACGTCGATTTCGCCGCGGTGTTTGCGACAGACGAAGCAGTCCGACACCTCGCGATGATACGCCGCACCGAAGCGCGTGATGGAGGTCGCACGGCACGAACGCTGGGCAGGCGCTGGCTACGCCGTGGCGGCATACGGCTGGTGGGGCCTCGTGCCCGCCTATTGGAAGCTCCTGGGCGCCGTGTCGCCGCTCGAGATCGTGGCGAACCGCGTGCTCTGGTCGCTCCTGTTCACCGCGCCTCTGGTCGCGCTGCTGGGGCGCTCGAGTGAGTTGCGCGAGGTCCTGCGCGACCGGCGCCGGAGGCTCGCGCTCTGTGGGTCGGGCGTCTTGATCGCGCTCAACTGGGGCATCTTCATCTGGGCGGTCGGCGCGGGACGGATCGTCGAGACCAGCTTTGGCTACTTCCTGACACCGCTCGTCAGCATCGGCCTCGGCGTCGCCCTGCTCGGCGAGCGCGTGCGGCGCGCGCAGGTCGGCGCGATCGCGCTCGCGGCGCTCGGCGTCGCGGTGCTCGGGATCGGGTCGGGCACCACTCCGTGGCTGCCGCTCGCGCTCGCGCTGTCGTTCGGGTTGTACGGGCTGCTGCGCAAGGTGACTCGTGTCTCGTCGCTGGTCGGGCTCACGATCGAGACGGCGCTGGTCGTGCCCATGGCGCTCGCGATCCTGGTGGCGGAGGGGCTTCGCGGCGAGAGTCACTTCGCGACCGGAGATCTCGCGACGACGCTCCTGCTGGCGCTCTCGGGCGCGGTAACCGCGCTGCCGCTGCTCTGGTTCGCGCGTGCGGCGCGGCGGCTGCCCCTGTCGACCCTGGGTCTGTTCCAGTATCTCGCGCCGACTCTGGCAGCTCTGCTCGCGGTCGCCGTCTACGGCGAGACGGTCACCCAAACGCGTGCACTGGCGCTCGCCTGCATCTGGGCCGGCATCGCCGTGTTCTCGTTCGACTCTCTGCGCGCGGAGCGCGCCTAGCTCGGGATGCGCGTGGCGCCACCGCCCGCCGCGTCCGCGGCGACGCCCGAGCCCGGCGCCGCACGCAGCGCCTCCAGGGCGACACCGACGAGGATCAGCAGCGCTCCCCCGAGCGCGAGCGAACCAACCGGCTCGGACAGGAGCGCGCGCCCGGCGATCAAGCCGATCAGGGGCTGCACGAAGACGAACGCCGCCATCGTGCCGACGCTGATCGAGCGCAGCGCGTAGTTCCACGACAAGGGGCCGAGGACGCTGCCGGTGACTGCCAGGACGAGGATCCAGCCGGCGGAGGGGAGCGCGCGCTCCAGCTCGATCGGCTCGCCGATCGCGAGCGCGGCGAGGATCGGGATGGACAGCAACAGCGAGACGAGTGACACGCGGCCGGGATCGTGCCGCTCCAGCAGCGGCTTGGCGGCGAGGGTGTAGATCGCCCACGACAAGTGACCCGCGGCGATCAGCGCGTCGCCGAGAGGATTGCCCAGATCGGGCCGCACGCCGCCCTGCAGCACGATCAGGATCGCGCCGACGGTGCCGAGCCCGACCGCGGTGAGTCGCCGAGGCGTGAGTCGCTCGCGGAAGAGCAGGGCGCCGCCGATCAAGATGCCGATCGGCTCGAGCGGCGTGAGCAGCGCGCCGTTCGTGCCGGTCGAGCGGGCGATGCCGTTCGCGAGCAACACCTGCGGCAGCGCGAAGCCCGCCCAGGACAGGGTGAGGAGCAGCAGCCAGTCGCGCCGCGTGAACGGCTCGCGCGCGGGCATGCCTGCCGCTCGTCCCGTCAGGCGCGCGAACGCGAACAGCAGGAGCACGCCGACCAGCTGCCGCGCCGCGACCATCGTCCACGGACCCAGACCCACGAGCGCGAGCTTCGTGAAGATGGACGCGAGGCCGCCGCAAGTCTGCGCGAGAAGCACGGCGATCAGAACCGAGAGCGACATCCGATCAGCTCCGCTCGCGGCCGCGCTTCGGCTCAGAACGCCGGGATGCCACTGGCTTCGATCGCGAGCTGGTCGTGCGAGACCAAGAGACTCGCGCCGTGGTCCCGCTCGAGTCCCGCGAGGAAACGCCGCACCGCGTCGAGTCGCCCGGTCGACTCCGGCACCATCAGCAGGCTGTACAGCCGCGGCTTCGGCAGGTTCTGCCGTACGCCGTCGATCTGATTCACGACGTCGCCGGTGAAGATCCAGGTGCGGATCGAGTCACCCGTCCGTACGTGTGCGACGAACACCTGCGAGCCCGGCGTGTGTCCGGCGGCCGCGAAGAACGCGAGCCCCGGAAAACCGGGCACCGCGAAGAGCGGGCCGCCGTCGAGCACGTGCCGCTCGAGACACTTCGCAGCGTCGAGCTGCCGCTGGCCGGGGCGCGTGGTGAAGTTCGACTCGTCCACCTGCAGCCGGTTCTGGAACAGCGGGATGGTCGCCGGATGGAGGCGACACAGATCTGCGACACCCGACGTGTGGTCGGTGTGCTCGTGCGTGAAGGCGATCCCGCGCACGCGCGCGAGCGTTTCTCCGAGGCGTTCGGCGGCCGAACCGATCGGCCGCATCTTCTCGGCGCCGCCCAGCAGCTGGAGCGGCCGGCCGAAGGCCTCGGCCGAGACCGGGTCCATGCCCAGGTCGATCAGGAATACGCGGCCGTCCGGCCACTCGAGCACGAACGAGGGGTGACTCATCACGTAGGGCGCGCCCGGCGTCGGATCGAGGCTCGCCTCGAGCACCCCCGAGCGCGGCATGCTCTGACTCGCGGTGTTCAGCCACGAGAGGCGAACCGGCAGGTCGCCGTTCGCGTCGACCGCCAGCACCTCCTCGACGGAAGGCAGCGGAGGCGCGATCGCGACGATCGCCCGCTTCGCCAGAAACAGGCCGACGGCGACATACACGACCGCCGCGAGCACGAGGAACGCGAAGCCGACGAGCACGCGGCGCAGCATGTCGCTCCGCAGTGTAGCTGCTGGGGGCGAATTCCGAAGAAGAACGCGAACGACGAAGGGGAGTCTGCCTTGGCCGGGATGACGCTGGTGTACGAAGACGACGCGCTGAAGATCTTCTGGAACGAGCAGCAGTCGTACTACCTCTCTGACTGGCAGCCGGTATTCCGCAAAGGCGCCGAGCTGAAGCGCTCGTATCAGGCCTGCATCGACGCTGCAAAGGCGCGGCCCGGCGCGCTCTGGCTCGCCGACGCGAGCAAGTTCGCGGTCATCGACCCGGGCGACGTGAAGTGGATCGAGGGCTGGTTCTGGCCCGAGTTCATCCGCGCCGGCGCGATTTTCGAGGCGGCGGTCATGCCCGAGAAGGAAGTGGCCAAGATGTCCGCGAACCGCTCCGTCGAGAAGATGCTCGCCAAGGGCGGCTTCGAGATCAGCGCGCACACGACCCGAGCGGAGGCCGAAGCGGCGCTGCTCGAGTGGCGGCGCAAGCGCACGTTGGCGGAGTGAGTCGGCGATGGCCTCGCTGACTCTCATCTACGAAGACGACGCGCTTCGCATCTATTGGAACGAAGAGTACGGCTACTATCTCTCCGACTGGCAGTACGTGTTTCGCAAGGGCGACGACCTGCGGCGTTCCTACCAAGCGTGCATCGACGCTGCGAAGGCGCGGCGCGGCGCCCCGTGGCTAATCGACTCGAGCAAGCTCTCGGTCGTCGACCTCACCGACGTGAAGTGGATCGAAGAGTGGTTCTGGCCGGAGTTCATTGCGGCCGGAGCGACTCAAGCGGCGGTGATCCCCCCGCAAAAGGCCGTCTCGAAGCTGTCGGCGAGCCGCTCCTCGAAGAAGGCGATCGAGCAGGGCGGCTTCCAGGCGACCGTGCACGCGAACCGCTCCGACGCCGAGGCCGCGCTGCTGGAGTTGTGCGCGAAGGCAGACGACTAGCGCGGGCCGCGAGTCACTCTGCCGGCAGGTGCTTCACCCTCGCGACCGGCTTCGGCGCGAGTCTCTGACCGCGCGCGGTGACTCCCGCGAATTCCAGCTCGCCGAGGTCGAACTCGGCTTCCTTCTGGCGCTGCCGCTTCTGGGCCACGAACTGCAGGTGGACGCGGCCCGGCGTCGCGTCGCCCTCGAGCAGCAGGTCGAGCTTGCCCTTCTCGTCCTTGAAGAAGCGGTACTCCTTGTCGTGGATGAACGACTCGATGTGCACCCGCTTGCCGAACGCGTTGCGGTCCGCGTCGCGGTACACGAGCGTGAAGTCCTTGCCCTTCTCGGCGTCGAACAGGCCGACGAAGATCACCTTGCGCGGCAGCAGCACCTTCTTCGGCGGCGCCATGATGCGGTAGCTGCCGTCGCTCGAGATCGCGAGGATGCGGTCGTACTCGGTGACTTGCAGCTGGTGCTCGGAGCCGCGCACGTCGGCGCCGAAGAAGCCCGACTCCTCGTCGTACGAGAGCTTGATGTTCGCGCTGGCGACCGCCTTCTTGTCGACCTCCTCGATCGACGTGATCTTGGTCTTGCGCTTGTAGCGGTCGCCGTACTTCTCGAGCAGCTCCTCGAGCCACGCGACCACCGTCTTGGTGAGCTGCTTCAGCTTCTTGCGCGTGGTCGCGAGATCGCCCTCGACGCCCGCGAGCTCCTCCTTGTGCTTCTCGATGTCGTACGCAGAAATGCGTCGGATGCGGATCTCGAGCAGGCGCTTCACGTCGTCCTCGACCATGGGCCGGATGAACTGGCGCTTGAACTCGTCCATCCCCTTCATGACCGCTTCGCTGACTTTCTCCTCCGTGCGCGCCGTCTCGATCTTCTTGTAGACGCGGTTCTCGATGAAGACCCGCTCGAGCGTGAGCCAGTGCTGGCGGTCGACGAGCTTCGCCTCGTCGAACTCGAGCTCCGCTTTGATCTGCCTCTTGAGCCGCTCGGTCGCGTCCTCGAGGACTTCGGCGGTGGTCAGCTCGACGGGCTTCTCGTCCTTGATCACGAGCAGCGACGACTGCAGTGTGACCTCGCAGTCCGTGTACGCGTAGAGCTGCGGGATCACTTCCTCGGCGTACACGCCGCGCGCGAGCGAGAGCTCGATCTCGACCTTGTCGGTGGTGAAGTCCTCGATGCCGCTGATCTTCACGCGGCCCTTCTGCGCGGCGCTCTCGATCGATGCGATCAGTGACTCGGTCGTCGCGCTCCACGGAATCTCGCGGATCACGATGGTCTTCTCGCCGCGCGTCTCGATCACCGCGCGCACCTTCACCTTGCCGCGGCCCTTGTCGTACTCCGACACGTCCATCAGGCCGCCGCTCGGGAAGTCCGGATAGAGCCGGTAGCGCTCGCCCTGCAGGATGGCGATCTGGCCGCGCAGCAGCTCGACGAACGAGTGCGGCAGGATCCGGGTCGCCATGCCGACGGCGATGCCCTCGACGCCGAGCATCAGCACGACCGGCAGCTTCGCGGGCAGGAAGACCGGCTCGAGCCGGCGCCCGTCGTAGCTCGGAGCGTACTCGGTCAGGTTCGGATTGAAGAGTGTCTCGCGCGCGAGCGGGGTGAGCCGGCACTCGATGTAGCGCGCAGCCGCCGCTTCGTGACCCGTGATCGGGTTGCCGAAGTTCCCCTGGCGCTCGACGAAGTAGTCCTTGTTCGCGAGCACGACCAGCGCGTCGCCGATCGAGGCGTCGCCGTGCGGGTGCAGCTTCATCGTCTCGCCGATGACGTTGGCCACCTTGTGGAAGAGGCCGTCGTCCATCTCGAACAGCGTGTGCAGGATGCGGCGCTGCACCGGCTTGCAGCCGTCGCGCAGGTCCGGCAGCGCGCGATCCAGGATGGTGTAGCTCGCGTACTCCAGGAAGTTGCGGCGCATCAGCGGCGCGAGGTTGGACACCGACGCTCCGCTCAGCTCACGTCGTGGAGCAGGTTGTCGATGATGAAGTCGCGCCGCGCGGGCGTGTTCTTGCCCATGCAGAACTCCAGGCTCGAAGACGCTTCGCCGATGTTCGCGAGCGAGACCGGAACCAGTCGGATGTCGGGCCCGATGAACTGGCCGAACTCACTGGGCGAGATCTCGCCGAGCCCCTTGAAGCGAGTCACTTCCGGGCCCTTGATCTCCTCCATCGCGCGGTCGCGCTCCTTCTCGCTGTAGCAGTAGCGCGTCTCCTTCTTGTTGCGCACGCGGAACAGCGGCGTCTCGAGGATGTACAGGTGGCCCTTCAGCACCAGCTCCTCGAAGTAGCGCAGGAAGTAAGTCAACAGGAGATTGCGGATGTGCATGCCGTCGACGTCGGCGTCGGTCGCGATCACCACGCGGTTGTAGCGGAGGCCGTCCAGGTCGTCTTCGATGCCGAGCGCGCGCATCACGTTGTACAGCTCTTCGTTCTTGTAGACGGCGTCGCGCTGCAGGCCGTAGGTGTTGAGCGGCTTGCCCTTCAGGGTGTAGATCGCCTGCGTGTAGACGTCGCGCGCCGAGATCATGGGCCCGCCCGCGGAGTTGCCCTCGCACAGGAAGATGGTCGATTCGTCGCGGCGCTCGGCGAGCAACTCGTTGTAGTGCGCCTTGCAGTCGACCAGCTTCGGGATCCGGATCGCGATCGACTTCGCGCGCTCGCGCGCCTGCTTCTTGATCGCGGACAGCTCCTTCCGCAGGCGCTCGTTGGCCTTCACCTTCTCGATCAGCGCCTCGGCGGCCGGCGCGTTGCGGTGCAGCCACAGGATCACCTGCTCCTTCACTTCCTTGGTGATCCACGGCTTCACGTCGGTCGAGCCGAGCTTGTTCTTGGTCTGACTCTCGAAGACCGGGTCCTGGATCTTCACCGCGACCGCGCCGACCAGACCGTCGCGCACGTCCTCGCCCGCGAAGTCCTTGCCGGCGAACTCGTTCACGCCGCGCAGCAGACCTTCGCGAAACGCCGCCTGGTGCGTGCCGCCGTCGTTGGTGAACTGCCCGTTCACGAAGCTGAAGTAGCTCTCGCCGTAGAGGTGCGTGTGGGTGAACGCGAACTCGAGTCTCTCGAGCTTGCAGTGCAGAATCTCGTAGAGCGGCGGCTCCTCTCCGATCTCCTTGGTCAGCAGGTCCGCCAGTCCGCCGGGGCTCTTGAACGTCTTGCCGTTGTAGGCGAGTGCGAGGCCGGTGTTGAGATACGCGTAGTACCAGAGCCGGTCGCCGACCAGCTCGTCGTTCCAAGTCACGCTCTTGAAGATCACCGGGTCGGGCCTGAAGCGAACCAGAGTGCCGTCGGCCGCGTCCGCCTCCTTGCCCTGCTTGTCTGAAGTGATCTTGCCCTGCTTGAAGGTGGCGCGGCGGTACTTGCCCTCGCGCCAGGAGACGACCTCGAACGCCGACGAGAGCGCGTTCACGGCCTTCGTGCCCACGCCGTTCAGCCCGACCGAGAACTGGAACACGTCGTCGTTGTACTTGCCGCCGGTGTTGATCTGCGAGACACACTCGACGACCTTGCCGAGCGGAATGCCGCGCCCGTAGTCGCGGACCGTGACGGTGTCCCCCTCGCGCTCGATCTCGACTTTCTTGCCGTGGCCCATGATGAATTCGTCGACGGAGTTGTCGATGACTTCCTTCAGCATCACGTAGACGCCATCCGCGGGATGCGTGCCGTCTCCGATCCGCCCGATGTACATGCCGGTCCGCAAGCGGATGTGCTCGAGCGCGTCCAGCGTCTGGATCGTGCTCTCGTCGTAGGCCACGGGCTGTTTGCGCGAACCCTTGCGGTCGCCGTCGGCGGCCATCCGTTCTCCTCGGGGGTGCCCGGACGATCGAAGACATGGCGAGCGGCGTCAAGGATCGAGCGCACGTGCGAGAATTCCCGGGTGAGTGAGAGCGCGCGCTTCGCTCCGACGACGTCAGGGCCTGCGCACCCGGGCACGCTCGTCGCGGGTCTGCTCGCGTGGCTCGACGCGCGCTCTCGCGGCGCGCGCTTCCTGCTGCGACTCGAGGACATCGACCCGGTTCGCTGCACTCCGGAGGCGGCCGACGACATGCGCGCCGCGCTGCGCTGGCTCGGGCTCGACTGGGACGCCGAGGAGCTGCAGAGCCGGAGCCGCGCCGCTCACGAGGCCGCGCTCGACCGCCTCGCCGCCCTGGGGATGTTGTACCCGTGTTCGTGCAGCCGCAGTGAGATCGCACTGGTGGGCGAGCGCGCGGCGGATGGCGGCTGGCGCTACGGCGAGCGCTGTCGCGCGCGGCCGCTTCCCGCGCGCGGCTGGCGCGCGGCCGACGCGTCGCTGCGCTTCCGCGTTCCCGACGGGCGGATCGACCTCTTGGACGAGAGCGGGCTCGCGCTGTCTCAAGACGTGCGCCGCGAGATGGGCGATCCGGTCGTGCGCCGGCGCGACGGCGCGATCGCCTATCACCTGGCCGCGGTCGTGGACGATGGGCGCGCGGGAGTCACTCGCATCGTGCGCGGCAGGGACCTCGCGAGCTCGAGCGCGACTCACGTGGCGCTGCAGCGCGCGCTGGGCCTGCCGACCCCCGCCTACCGGCACCACTTCCTGTTCCTCGAGGAGTCCGGCGGGAAGCTCGCGAAGCTGCACGGAGCGGTCGGCTGGCGCGAGCTCGCGGGCGCATACCCGGCCGAGTCACTCTGCGCGCGGCTGGCTCGGTTCGCGGGGCTCGGCGAGAGCGGGTCGGCTCGCTCGCCGCGCGATCTGCTCGCCGCCTTCGACTGGGCGCGCGTGCGCGCGTCGGACTTGGTCCTGCGCTGGCAGGGCGCTCAGCTGACCTGCGTCGGAGAGTGACTCGTGCGCAGCAGCCGCGACCCCGCGGCGATGGCGATGCAGGACACGAGCGCGGAGAGCGTCGCCAGCGTCGCGCGCTCGCCGATCGTGTCGGCGAGGATGCCGACGGGCAGGCTCATGAGCGAGACGCCCGCGAACGCGAGCATCGACAGCGAGAAGACGCGGCCGAAGTAGGCGGGCTCGGTCGTCTGCACGATCACCGCGGCGTTCAAGGTCTGGAAGCCGCCGAAGCCGATCCCGACCACGAACATCGCCCCGATCGCGAGCTCGAAGCTCGGCGCGGCGAACAACCCGAGCAGCCCGGTCGCCAGCACGAACGGCATGGTCACGAACATCGGCAGCGCGCGGCGTGAGTCGGCGAGTCGCGCGGTGATCAGCGTGATCGTCAGCCCGCCCAGCGCGCTCGTGAAGAAGAGCCGCGGCACGGCGTCGCCACCGCGCCCGAGCGCGTGGACGACCAGCCCCGGCAGGACCGTGACGTACGAGAAGCCCATCATGATCACGCACACGAAGAACCCGACCAGCAGCCGCAGCCGCGGATGGGCGCCGACGTAGCGGAGACCCGTGAGCAGGTCCGCGAGCACGTGAGTCTCGGCGGCGTTCGGGCGGGCGAGTGACTTCGGCAGGGCGATCAGCGACAGCGCCGAGGTCGCGTAGAGCGCGCTCATCAGCGTGTACGCGCCGGTCGCGCCGAACGGCGACGCGAGCATGAACCCCGCGATCGCCGGCCCGAGCACCTGCGAGCCGGTGAGCGGCACCTGATTCAGCGCGACGGCGTTGCCGCGCAGGTCGGAACCCACGAGCTCGGCGGCGAACGCCTGGCGCGCCGGGCCGAGAAACGAGATCGAGACGCCGAGCACGAAGGAGCCCGCGGCCAGCGCCGCAATGGTCAGCAGACCGAGCGAGAGCAGGACGGCGAACGCGCCGAACACCGCCGCGGCCGCCGACTGCGACGCCGCCAGTACCCGGCGCTTCGGCCAGCGGTCGGCGCCCGCGCCGCCGATCGGCGCCAGCACGGCCATCGCGATGCCCTGCGCGAACACTACCGTGCCGACCGCACGGTTCACGTGCGCGAGGTGGAAGGCGACCACGCCGTTCACGACGTTCGCCATGAAGAACGGGATGTACGACGCCCAGGTTCCCGCCCACAGCACCCTGAACGCGGGCACGCCGAGCGCCGCGAACGTGCCGGCGGGCGGGGGCGGCGCGGCGACCGCGATCGGCTCTTGCATGCCGGCCCAGTATCTCAGGGTTGCGGCACCCGGCGCAGCTCGGGCGGCCGAGCGCGTATGATGCGCGCATGGACGCATTCGGCGATCGCGTGGCAGTCATCACCGGCGGAGCGGGTGGAATCGGCGCGGCCATGGCGCGCGCCTTTGCGGAGCGCGGCGCGAAGATCGTGCTCGCGGATCTGGACGAAGCGAATCTCGCCGCGGTCGCGCGCGACCTCGAGAAGTCGGGCGCGCAGGTGCAGCCCGTGCGCACCGACGTCTCGAAGCCCGAGAGCGTGGAGGCGCTCGCGGAGGCGACGTTGCGCCGATTCGGGGCGGTGCACATCGTCTGCAACAACGCCGGCATCGCGACGTTCGGGCCGATCGCGAAGTCGACGCGGAAAGACTGGGAGTTCACCATGAGCGTGAACTTCTGGGGGGTCGTGAACGGCGTGCAGTCGTTCGTCCCGCGCCTGATCGCCCAGAACCAGGGCGGCCACGTCGTGAACACCGCCTCGATGGCGGGCTTGGTGGGCATGCGCTGGCTCGGCGTCTACTGCGCGTCGAAGTTCGCGGTCGTCGGGCTCAGTGAGTCGCTCTTCGTCGAGCTGCGCGACCAGGGCATCGGCGTCTCGGTGCTGTGTCCGATGATGGTGCAGACGAACATCAACGAGAACTCGCTGCGCATGCGCCCGACCGAGCTGCGCAACCCCGCGGGCACCGACCTCCCGCAGACGGGCGGCAGCGCGCCCGCGCTGGTCGGCGGCACGATCCAGCCGCGCGAGCTCGCGCTGCGCGTCGTGCGCGCGATCGAGCGCAAGGAGCTCTACATCCTGACTCACCCCGAGCAGCGCGAGATCCTGAAGCGCCGCGCGGGGCGGATCGATTCGGCGTTCAACGTGTGGGAGCTGGAGTCCTCCTGACTCCGCTCCGCTAGAGGGTCACGCTCACGAGCAGCCCGTGCGCGCCCGCGGCCACCAGCAGGTGCGCGGCAGCCCGCGCCGCGTCGGCCTCGTCGACCCGTTGACTCGCCTGTGCGGCCGCGCACGCCTCCGAGAACGTCCGTCCGGCGGCGAGTGATTCGAAAATCGTTGCGTCGAGCGCGCCGATGCGCTCGCTGCGGACGCCGCCATCCAAGCGCTGGACGAGATAGCAGACGTCTCTGCGATCAGGGCGCGCGGGCGGCTCGCCGTTCGCCACGGACTCGACGGCGGGCAGCACGTCGTGACTCGCGCGCACGAGTCGGATCGCGGGCGCGAGCTGGAAGCGCGCATCGCCCCACTTCTCCGCGGGGATCGCCGCGAGCTCCGCCGGCGAGACGCGCGCCGGCTCGTCGGTCGCCTCCTGCACCGCGAGCTGCGCATGCTCGAGCGCCGCCAGGTCGGCGAATGCGCGCTGCTCGACGCCGTACTCCGCCGAGAAGACGTGCGCCGCGAGATACTCGGCGAGCCGCGCACCGAGCTCCCGGTAGTCGTGACCGCTCGGTGGGTGAGCTCTCAGATACGCGGCGCAGAGCTGCGCGAAGTCGTCGCCGCGCAGCGCGCGCGCAAGCGCTGGGAAATTCGTGGACAGCGCGCGGCGCAGATTCTCGCCGTAGGCGTCGCTGTAGACGCGCAGCCCGCGCGCCGCGCCGACCGGGCGATCGTCTGCGAGCAGCGCGCCGAGCCGCGCGTCCGAGCCGTGGTCGAAGCCGATCGGCTTGTCGATGACGCGGCTCCAGAAGTCGCGCTGCAGCGCACCCCAGCCGAGGGATCCGCCCGGCGACGTCGCTCGCGCGCCCGGGGCGGCGGCCGCTGGCGCGCGGGCCGCGGTCGCGCGGGCGTGCGCGTGGCGCGCGCGGGCTTCCTCGACCTCGCCGCAGAGCTCCGCGAAGCTGGGCAGTGAGTCGTCGCGCTCGACGATCACCCCCGCGTCGGGAAAGCGCGCGACCGCGCGCTCGAACAGCTCCCACACGGGGTCGGGGACGTCGGCGTCGTGCGTGTCGATGCGCACGTCGGCAAGCTGCGCGTGCCCCGCCAGATGCATGTAGCCCACGCTCGCGCGCGGCAGCGCCGCGAGCTGCGCGTCCGGGTCGATCCCGAGGTTCTCGGCGTTCACGTAGAGGTTGTTGACGTCGAGCAGCAGTCCGCAGCCGGTGCGCCGGCTGAGCTCGCGCATGAACTCGCCCTCCGACATCTCGCTCGCGCGGAACGCGACGTACACGGTCGCGTTCTCGAGCAGGATCGGCCGCGCCAGGAGCTCCTGCACATGAGTCACGCGCGCGGCAACGTGGTCCAGGACCTCGCGCGTGAAGGCGACGGGCAGCAGATCGTGCGATTGATGCCCGCGCAGGGCGGTCCACGACAAGTGGTCACTGACGAATTCGGGCTCGAGCGCGTCCGCCAGAGCGCGCAGATCTCCCAGATAGCGCCTCGACAGCGGGTCCGCGCCCGCGATCGACAGACTCACCCCGTGCAGCAGGAGCGGCGTGTCCGCGCGCACGCGCTCCAGCATGGCGCGCTGTGCGCCCCCGACGCCGAGGAAGTTCTCGGTCAGAATCTCGAGCCAGTCGACGCGCCGCTCCCCGCGCACGAGCTCGTCGAAGTGCGGCGTGCGGAAGCCGGCGCCGAAGCGGGGGGCAGTCATCGCGCAGGGCGATGCGCCCCGCCGCGCAGGCGCGCGCCCGCGCGGCGGGGACGCGATCCGCGGGCTCAGCCCTTCTTCTTCTCGTACTGCTTCGCGTCGGCAGCCGTCGTCCAAGCGCCGCCGGCGTCGGCGCACGACTTCTCGCTGTCGATCCCGTCCACCTTGGTCCCGCCGCACTTGCCCTTGTGTGCCTTCACGCTCTTTCCGCAGTGAGTGCGGTAGCAAGCCTTCGGGTCACCCGCCGTTTGCTGTTCGGCGAACACCGTCGATCCGAGCAAACCCGCGACCGCCCCCGCGGCCAGTACACCGAGCATCGAACGCTTCATTCGTTCCTCCCTCCCTCCACATCCGTGGAGGCTTCGTACGGAGAGTACGTCGGAAACGGAAAATGGTTTCAATCGCCGATCATGACGTGCTCGGTGACGATCACCGAGAAGCGCGTCGCGAGGTCGAAGAGGTTCTTCTCGTCGGCCAGGACGACGGCGACTTCCGGCGAGCTGGCGGACGCGCGCATCGCCGCTTCGCTCGCGAACCAGACCTCGGCGAAGCCGTCGTAGGGCATCTCCGCGCCGCTGTTCGCGAGGTCCGGCGCCAGGTTGATGACGTAGCGCGCGATTCCGGGGACCCGCTTCGCCTTCGCGGCATGAGTCGTGGTCCAGTAGCGGCCGAACTCCTCGCGGGACATTCCGGGGCGGCGCTTCGCGCCGAAGATCATCTTGTACATCCGCTCATCGTACGCGACGAGCAGGCCCGGGCGGCTTTCACCGCCCGGGCCTCGGAACCTCAGAACGCGATCGCCCTCGTTCGGATCAGCATCGCGAGTCTGCGGCGCTGGTCGGGCTCGAGGGTCGCGTGCAGCTCGCCGAGCGCGTTCGCGACGGCGGCCTGGACGTTGCGCGCCGAGGTCGCGCGGTGCTCCGTCGCGACGGACGCGGCGGCCGCGTCGAACGCCTCGGCGGACATCGCGTCCGCGAGCGCCGACGCGCTTCTGCGCTGCTCGACCTCCGCCTGCGCGCGCTCGATCTTCAAGCGCTCCAGGATGCGCGCCACCGCGGCGACCTGATCGCTCGTCAGGTCGAGCTTCCAGGTCAGGAAGCGCAGCGGGCGGCGCACGCCGAGGCCGGACGAGCCCTCGTCGTCGCCGCGTCCCATCGAGAAGAAGAACTCGGCGCCGCGCGGCTCCGAATCGCCCTCGGCAGCGGCCCACGCGAACGCGGGCGAGAAATCCCAGCAGCCCTTGTGGCGCCGGGAGGACCAGTGATGTCTGTGCATGTGCAACTCCTCCTCGCGGGGGCGAATCGCACCCCGCGGGGCTCCTGCGCGGGCGTCATGCCTCGCGCGAGCATCAACCTCGCTCCGGCCGCGCGCTGAGTCAACGCAGGAAAGACGCGGCGTCGCTGCCCGAGATAAACTGCAGCGATGGAGTTCAATCTCGCGGATCTCTTCGAGCACGCCGCTGACGTCTTCGGCGATCGCGAGTGTCTGGTCGTCGAAGGCGCGCGCCGGACCTACACCGAATTGGAGCAGCGCGCGAATCGCCTCGCGCACTTCCTGCAGGCACAAGGCGTACGGCCCGGCGATCACGTCGGGATCTACGCGTACAACTCGGTCGAGTGGGTCGAGTCGCTGTGGGCGATCTTCAAGGTCCGCGCGATCTGGATCAACATCAACTATCGCTACGTCGAGGACGAGCTGCGCTATCTGTTCGGCAACGCGGACCTGGTCGGGCTGATCTACCAGCGCGAGTTCGCGCCGCGCATCGCGGGCGCGCGCGACGCGCTGCCGGACCTGCGCTTCTCGTTGGTCGTCGAGGATGGCAGTAGGGCGGACAGCTCGGCGCTCGGCTCGTTCGAGTACGAGAAAGCGCTCGCGTCGGGCTCGCCGGCGCGCGACTTCGACAAGCGCTCGGCCGACGACCGCTACATCCTGTATACGGGCGGCACGACGGGCATGCCGAAGGGCGTCGTGTGGCGGCACGAGGACGTGTTGATGACGCTCGGGGGCGGCATCGACATGATCAGCGGGCAGCGCGCGCAGAAGCCGGAGGACATGGCCGAGCGCGGCCGCGCGGGCGGGCCGACCATGCTCGCGATCGCCCCGCTCATGCACGGCGCGACACAGTGGAGTGTCATGGGCGGCTGCTTCGTCGGGCGCAAGACGGTGCTGGTCGCGCGGTTCGAGCCGAAGAGCGTCTGGCGGCTGGTCGAGAAAGAGCGCGTGATGTCGATGATGATCACCGGCGACGCCATGGGCCGCCCGCTGATCGAGTCGCTGCGCGAGCCCGGCGCCAGCTACGACCTTTCGTCGCTGGTCTCGGTGTCGAGCACCGCGGCGGTCTTCTCGCCGAGCGTGAAGGACGACTTCTTCAGTCACTTCCCGAACCTGATCATGACGGACGCGGTCGGCTCGTCGGAAGGCGGCGGAAATGGCGTCGCATTCGTGCAGAAGGGCAACACCGCGATGAAGGGCGGCGGCCCGACGGTGCGCGTGGGCGTCGACTCGACCGTGCTCGACGAGAATCTCGAACCCGTCTCGCCCGGCAGCGGCGCGATCGGGAAGCTCGCGCGCGGCGGCAACGTGCCGCTCGGTTACTACAAGGATCCGGTGAAGTCCGCCGAGGTTTTCGTGACCGACGCGCGCGGCAAGCGCTGGTCGATTCCCGGTGACTTCGCGACGCTCGAGGCGGACGGCACGATCACGCTGCTCGGCCGCGGCTCCGTGTCGATCAACTCGGGCGGCGAGAAGATCTTCCCCGAGGAGGTCGAGGCCGCGATCAAGTCACACCCCGACTGCTTCGACGCGGTCGTGGTCGGCGTGCCCGACGAGCGCTTCGGCTCGCGCGTCGCCGCGGTCGTCGAGGCGCGGCCCGGGCGCACGCCTGCGCTCGACTCCATTCAAACCCACTGCCGCACGAAGATCGCCGGCTACAAGATCCCGCGCGAGCTGCACTTGGTGGCGAAAATCGAGCGCTCGCCGTCCGGGAAGCCCGACTATCGCTGGGCGAAAGAGGTCGCGACCACCTCGGGCTGAGGCGAATTGCCCCCCTTCTGTTGCGTCTGGTCTCGCACACGCCCCTGTTATCTCAGCTGCCTCCCCGTTTTTGGGGGTCTAGGCGCATACTTTGGGGTACGAGTCGTGCAACGGTGCCGGACGGCGCCTTGCTTCGGCGCAGGAGGATCCCATGGCACAGGCGAAAGTGGACGCGCACAATCTCAAGGACTTCTTCTCGGCTGCGGAGGCGCGCTCCGATCACTGGTGCGATCTGACTTCGGCTGCGCGCGCCTGGGAGGCGGAGCAGGCGCAGGGGCGCGCGGGCGAAGAGCTGCGGCTCGAGGCGACGCGGATCCTGGCGGCGCTCAGCCCGCTCGAGGCCTACTGGGCGTACCCGGGCTCGCGCCTGCTGGCGACCCTGGCCGAGTCACTCGAGCAGCAGAACTCCGGCGTCTTCGCGCGACTCACGCAGAAGGTCTCGGCGGCGCTGCTCGGCGGCACTTACCGCCACGACACGGCGGCCTGGGATCCGCTGCAGGAATCCGAGGGACGAGCCGCCGACGTGCTGCCGCCCGACCTGCGCTCGCCGGAGGGACAGAAGCCCTACTTCGAGACGCTCGTCGTGACTCCCAACGACCCGAGCACCTGGGAGCGCTCGCGCAACGAGCTCCGCCGCCTGCGCCGCGCCGAAGACGCCTTCAACTACGAGCTCGTCCAAGTCGGCAGCTTCGAGGATGCGCTCGTCGGCACGGTCGTGAATCACAACGTGCAGGCCGTCGTGATCTTCGACGGCTTCCAGTTCCGATCTCGCCACGATCTCTCGGACATGCGCGAGCTCGTGATGCGCCAGATCGACGTCGACCCGAAGAGCATCGCGCCCGGCGCGCTCGCGACCACGCTCGCCCGTTTGGTGAAGCGTGTGCGACCCGAGCTCGACGTGTATCTGCTCACCGATCGCGCGGTCGAGAAGCTGGCGAGCAGTCCCGACGCGGCGCCGATCCGGCGCATCTTCCACGACGTCGACGAGGTCATGGAGATCCACCTCGCGGTCCTCGACGGGGTGAACGACCGCTACGAGACACCGTACTTCGCGAACCTGAAGAAGTACGCGCAGCGCCCGATCGGCACCTTCCACGCCCTGCCCATCGCGCGAGGCAAGTCGGTATTCCGCTCGAACTGGATCCGCGACATGGGTCAGTTCTACGGGACGAACCTGTTCCTGGCCGAGTCCTGCGCGACGACCGGCGGCCTGGACAGCCTGCTCGAGCCCACCGGGAACATCAAGAAGGCGCAGGACGCGGCCGCGCGCGCCTTCGGCGCGAAGCGCGCGTACTTCGGCACGAACGGCACGTCGACTTCGAACAAGATCGTCGTGCAGGCGATCTGCAAGCCGGGCGATATCGTGATCGTCGACCGCAACTGCCACAAGTCACACCACTACGGCTTCGTGCTCGCGGGTGCGCAGCCGTACTACGTCGAAGCGTTCCCGCTGACTCAGTACTCGATGTACGGCGCGGTTCCGCTGCGCACGATCAAGAAGGCGCTGCTCGATTGCCGGGCCGAGGGAACCCTGGATCGCGTGCGCGCCGTCGACCTCACCAACTGCACCTTCGACGGCCACATGTACAACCCGCAGCGGGTGATGGAGGAATGTCTCGCGATCAAGCCGGACCTGATCTTCCTGTGGGACGAGGCCTGGTTCGGCTTCGCGCGCTTCAATCCGTTCCACCGCATGCGCACCGCGATGGGCGCGGCCGCGGCGCTGACCGAGCGCTTCCGCAGCGCGGCGTACCGCGAGGAGTACAAGGCGTTCGCCGCCAAGCACGGAAAGCCCGACGCCAAGGCCGCGAAGCTGCTCGACGAGCGCCTGCTCCCCGACCCGGACAAGGTGCGCATCCGCGTCTATCAGACCAACTCGACTCACAAGTCGATGTCGGCGCTGCGCCAGGGCTCGATGATCCTGGTCTGGGACGAGGACTTCCACAAGGTCGAGGGCCCGTTCGAAGAGGCGTTCTTCACACACACCTCGACCTCGCCCAATCTTCAGCTCATCGCGTCACTCGACATCGCGCGGCGCCAGATGGAGCTCGAGGGCTACGAGCTCACGATGCGAGCCGCCTCGCTCTCGATCCGGCTGCGCCGCGAGGTGAACGAGCACCCGCTGATCTCGAAGTACTTCCACATCGCCACGGTCGAGGACATGATCCCGGCAGCGCTGCGGCCCGCGGGCCTGAAGGCATTCGGGCCGCCGCACTCGACCTGGAAGGACGTCGCGGAGGCTTGGCGCGACGACGAGTTCGCGCTGGATCCGACGCGCGTCACGCTGATCTGTGGCAGCGCCGGCTTCGACGGCACTCAGTTCAAAGGCATCCTCGCCGAGCGCTTCGACATTCAGCTGAACAAGACCTCGCGCAACAGCGTGCTGATCCAGATCAACATCAACAACACGCGCAGCGACCTGGCGCTCCTGCTGAAGGTGCTGTCCGACCTGTCGCGCGAGATCGAGGAGCGCCTCGCGCAGGGCGGCGCCGAGGAGCGCGAGATCTTCGCCGCGCGCGTGAAGTCGCTCATGACCGACGTTCCGGATCTGCCGAACTTCAGCCGCTTCCACGACGTGCTGCGCGACAATCCGAAGGGGGCGAGCAACGAGGGCCACATGCGGCCCGCGTTCTTCATGGCCTATGACGAGACGAACTGCGAGTTCGTGAAGCTCGCGAGCCCGCAGATCGACGAGAGACTCAAGAGCGGCCCGGAGCTCGTCTCGGCGAACTTCGTGATCCCGTATCCGCCCGGCTTCCCGATCATGGTTCCCGGCCAGGTGATCACGACGGAGACGATCACCTTCATGCGCAAGCTCGACGTGAAGGAGATCCACGGCTACCACGCGGCGCACGGGCTGAAGCTGTTGAAGCCGGCGGCGCTCGCCGGCCGCAAGCCCCAGACACGCGACGTCTGAACGGACGAGAGGAGTCACTCATGGAAACGGTCTTCCTGTTTCTCCAGAAGAACCCGTACGTCCTGCTCTTCCTGCTCGTCGGCTTGGCGGTCTACGTCGGAAAGTTCGCGATCAAGGGCTACGGCCTCGGGATGGTTGCCGCAGCCGTCGTCGTGGGCGCGGCGCTCGCGACGTGGGCGTCGACTTACGGGGTGAAGCTCCAGCTCGACAACTTCGCGAAGCTGCTCTTTTACTACCTCTTCATGTACGGCGTCGGCCTGCGCGTCGGGCCCTCGTTCGTAAACAGCCTGAAAGGCGACGGGCTGAAATTCAGCGTGCTCGCCGTCGTGTGCAGCTTCCTCGGCTTGGCGCTGTCGATCTGGACGGCGAAGTGGTTCGGGCTGCCGCCCGGCGCGGCCGGCGGAATTCTCGCCGGCTCGCAGACCATGTCGGCCGCCATCGGCACCGCCGACCTCGCCGTGAGCTCGGGCGCGTACACGATTCCCGAAGGCTCGACCGCGGAGCAGATCTCCGGGATGATCGCGCTCTCGTACGGAATCACCTACATCTGGGGCACCGTCGGAATCATTCTCGTCTGCAAGTATCTCCCGCGCTGGTGGGGGCTCGACGCGAAGACGGCGGCGAAAGAGTACGAGGCGAAGTTCGGCGTGCCGAACGTCGACGACGCCGGACTCACGGGCTACCGGCCGTCCGGCATCCGCGCGTACAAGCTCGAGAATCCGGACACGATCGGGAAGACGATCGGCCAGATGCGGCAGAAACATCCCGAGTACCGCTACCTGCGCGTCGTGCGCGGCAACGACATACTCGAGACGAGTGATGATCTCACCCTGCAGGCGAACGACGTGATCGCGCTGGGCGGGACGCTCGAGAGCCTGACGAGCAAGATGGGGATCGTCGGTCCCGAGGTGGCGTCGAAGGCGGCGCTGAACATTCCGCTCGATCTGGCCGAGATCCTCGTGACCAACAAGGCCGCGGAAGAGCTCACGCTCGACGAGTACCGCCGGGACTACGGCGGCCAGGTACAGGCGGTCAAGGTCGAGCGCGCCGGCAATCCGATTCCGATCGGGTCACTCGCGAAGCTGCAGCGCTACGATGTGATCACCGTGGCTGGCCTCGCGCCCGCGGTCAAGCGCTTGGGTGACTTCCTCGGCAAAATCGCGCGCCCGAGCACCGCGACGGACTTGCTCACTCTCTCCGTCGGAATGATCCTCGGATTCGGGATCGGCATGATCAACATTCCGGTCGGGAGCTTCTCGGTCGGGCTCGGCAACGCGGGAGGTCTGCTGCTCTCGGGCATCATCGTGTCGTCGTTGGTCTCGCGCGTGCGCTTCTTCGGAAACACCCCCAACGCCGCGCGCAACATCCTCGAGGATCTCGGCCTCGTGACCTTCGTCGCCATCGTCGGCCTGAACGCCGGCTCGACCTTGCTCGCGCAGATCACCGGAGCGATCGCGCTCTCGATCTTTCTCGCGGGCTTCATCGCGAGCACGGTTCCGCCGTTCATCGTCTGGGCGCTGGGGATCCACGTGTTCAAGCTCAACCCGGCGATCCTCATGGGCGCGACCGCGGGCGCGCGCTCTCACTCCGGACCGGCGCGCGAGGCCGCGAAGGAAGTCGACAGCAGTGTCCCGTGGCTCGGCTTCCCGGTCGGCTACGCGATCTCCGGCGTGCTGTACACCGTGTTCGGCTACTTCGCGATGGTACTCTCTCAGTAGCATTCCGGCCGGGAGGGGGGGGCCGGCCATGCAGATCAACCTGCTGTACACGCTGATCGTGTCACTGCTCGTGTTCTTCATGGGTCGGACCCTGGTGACCCATGTGGGATTGCTCCAGCGCTTCAGCGTGCCGGCGCCCGTCGTCGGCGGAGTGATCGTGGCGGTGGTTCTCGCGCTGCTCGACGGGGTCGCGAGCTACCGGATCTCGTTCGACATGAGCTTGAAGGACAGCCTGCTGCTGGCGTTCTTCACGACGGTTGGTCTCGGCGCGGACGCGCGCATGCTCGTCAAAGGCGGGCCGAAGCTCGCGGTGTTCCTCGCGGCGAGCATCGCGTTCATCGCCGTTCAGAACACGATCGGCGTCGTCATGGCGCGCGCGCTGGATCTGCATCCGACCGTGGGGCTGCTCGCCGGATCCGTCACGCTGATCGGCGGTCACGGCACCGGCGCAGCGTACGGCACGCGCTTCGGCGAGACGATGAACCTGCAGGGCAGCATGGAGCTCGCGATGGCCTGCGCGACGGCGGGACTCGTGCTCGGCAGCCTGCTGGGCGGCCCGATCGCCGCTTACCTGATCAACAGGTATCAGCTGCACGGATCGGCACCGGCTGTGGCCGAGCCGGCCCACGCGAAATCCGCCGAGCCCGAGGATCTCGTCGGGTCGCAGTCTTTCCTGACGATGCTCTTCATTCTGTTTGCGTGTCTCGCCGGAGGACGCGAGCTCGCTCGCCTCATGCAGAACACCGGGCTGATCCTGCCGGACTTCCTGTTTTGCCTCCTGCTCGGCGTCGCGGTCCGAAACTTCGCCTCGCTCACGGGGCTGTTCCGGATGAGCGACAAGACCATCGAGTTGCTCGGCAACGTCTCGCTGTCCCTCTTTCTCGTGATGGCTCTCATCGCGATGAAGCTGCTCGATCTCGTCAACCTGGCGGGTCCGCTGCTCCTGATCCTCGGCCTGCAGACCGTCGCGATGGCCGCGTACGCGATCTTCGTGACGTTTCGAATCATGGGTCGAGACTACGACGCCGCGGTGATCGCCGCGGGACAGGTGGGCTTCGCCATGTCGTCGACGGCCGCGGCGCTGGCAATCATGAAGGCGGTCACCGATCGCTCGGGCCCTTCGCCGGTCGCCTTCCTGATCGTTCCGATGGTCGGCGCGTTCTTCATCGACATCGCCAACGCGGTCGTGATCCAGCTGTATCTGGCGCTGCCGTGGTTCGGGTTCTGATCGTGAAGCGGCGCAGCGCGAGCTCGCGCCCGCTGCGCGGAGCGCTGTTGTGTCTGCTCGTGCTCGCCGCATGCTCGCGCGGCCCGAGCGAGAGCGAGCTCCGCAAGCAAGTCGAGGAGAAGCTGACTCGCGACCTGAAGCCGGGGCTGTTCGAGATCGTCGCTCTGCGCCGCACCGGGAGCGCGCCGCTCGCGGCCGCCGCGGATGGGTCGAAGCGCCTGATCGTCTACTTCAACGGCACGCTGCGCTTCGCCGACAACTACAGCTTCGGAAGCTGGGAGGAGCTCTCCCGGGCGAATCTCGCCTACGTGCTCGGCGCGACCGAGAAGGGGATCTCGGGCGTCACCGACGAGAATCGCGCCGGCGACCTCGTGTACGTCTATGGGAGCAGCACGTACCAGATGTCGGATGGGAAGTGGGTTCCGACCGCTTCGGCCGCCTCCCGAGTGAGTGCCACGCCAGTCACCGACAACACTGCGCCGCCCTCGAGATCGAAGCAGCTCATCGACAAGCTGGCGGCCATGGTCGAGATCGCGCCCCCCGGCGTGCCCGCCAAAGACGACGATGTGATCTCCGAGGAGCTCGACAAGGCCACCGAGAACATCCAGCGCCGGCTCGAGCGCCGGCAGCACGTCTTCGTGATCGCGACGGGCCCGGCGAACGGAGAGTACGCGCGCTTCGGCACCGGGGTCGTGGAGAGCGTCAAGCGGCTGCGCGGCGCCGGGATCGCGATCAGCAGCCTTGCGACACAAGGAAGTGTAGAGAACGCTTGGTTGCTCGCGCGCGGAGAGGTCGACTACGCCGTCATGCAGAGCGACGTCGCGGGCGCAGCCATCGCGGGTGAAGGTCCGTTCGCGCGCGGCGGACCGATTGGGTCGCTCCGCGCGGTCTCGAGTCTTTTCCCCGAACCGATCCAGCTGGTGGCGTCGTCGCGCTCGCAGATCCGCGAGGTCGCGGATCTGCGCGACCGGCGGGTGGCCCTCGGCGCACCCGACTCGGGCACCCGCTTCGACGCGCTGGCCGTCCTCGAGGCCGCGGGCGTCCGCGCGGACGAGCTGGGCGCCGCGAGCGAGATCGGCCTCGAAGAAGCGGCGCAGAGCCTCGCGAACGGGCAGCTCGACGCGCTCTTCGTCACTGGAATGGCGCCCGTCAGCGCGATCCGGGAGCTGGCGTCGCGCCAGCAGGCGCGGGTCGTCCCGCTCTCGAGCGCGGTGATCGAGCGCCTGCTCGAACGCAATCCGGCCCTGGTGCGACTCACTCTGCCGCCGAACACGTACCCCGGACAAGCGGAGGCGATCCCGACCGCGGCCGCCGCTGCGCTGCTCGTGACGACGACCGAGGCCCCCGACAGCGAAGTCGAGAACGTGCTGAAGATGCTGTTCGGGAAGCTCGACCTCCAGGCTGCGGGGAGCGTCGAGGGCTCGAAGATCTCGCGCAAGACGGCGCTGCTTGGAATCAGAATTCCGATGCATGGCGGCGCGAGTCACTTCTTCGGCTCGAACCTCGAAGAGACATCGACCCCTAAATGACATGAGGAGAGAGATCATGCGGCGCAGTACTCTGGTCGGGCGGTTGATCGTTGCACTGCTATTGCTGCTGGGGGCCGATCGCGCTCTCGCGCAGGAGTCGATCTCGATCGAAAACCCCCCACCCGAGTCCGTGTCCGACGACAAGACATCGATGGGAGAGACCTTCCAGCCGAAGCCCGAGCGCGAGCGGATCACGGACGTCATCAAGGACTATCTGAAGGACTCGACGCCGTTCCTGCGCGACACGACGCTGACGGCGAACCTGCGCACTGAATACCTTCGGCAGGATCAGTTCAACGGCACGACGACCAAGGAGGCCTGGGCCGTCGGCGGCGCGCTCAGCTACAAGTCGGGCCTACTGCTCGAGCACTTCGGCATCGGCGCGACCGCTTACACGTCGCTGCCGATCTACGCGCCCGAAGACCGGAGCGGCACGCTGCTGCTCAAGAACAACCAGGACAGCTACAGCGTCGTTGGCGAGCTCTACGGAAAGATCAAGCTGACCGACGGTCTCTTCGCGACCGCGTATCGGCAGGAATTGAACACGCCGTTCATCAACCGAAACGACAATCGCATGACCCCCAACACCTTCGAAGCCTACGACGTGATCGGCAACTGGAGCCCGGGAGCCGTCGATGATGGGACACTCACCTACGGCGCCGCTTGGGTCACCAAGATCAAGGAGCGGAACTCGGAGCGCTTCGTTCCCATGTCCGAGGACGCGGGCGCGGCGGTCGACCGCGGCGTTGCGGTCGCCGGGGCGAACTACAAGACGACGAACGGCTCGCTGGGCGTCGTCGACTACTACTCCAACGACATCATCAACATCGGCTATGCGGAGGGAAAGTACTCACACACGTTCGAGAACGGCTTCGGGCTGCTCGGCACCACGCAGTTCACCGACGAGCGCAGCACCGGGAACGACCTACTCACTGGAAGCTCGTTCGCGGGCAATCAGGTCGGGGGCAAGCTCGAGGGCAGCTACGCCGGCGCCGTCGGGACGCTGGCGTACACGAACACGACCAGCGGCACCAACATGCGCAATCCCTGGAGCAGCTACCCGGGTTACACCAGCGTGCAGGTCGAGGACTTCAACCGCGCCGCCGAGCAGGCGTTCATGGTGAAGGCTTCTTACAATTTCTCGCGGCTGCGCATGCCGGGAGTCACCGTGTACGCCCTGTGGGTGCACGGGTTCGGAGTCACTGCGGCGACCGGCCAGAATGAGGACGAGTACGACCTCGACCTGCAGTGGAGACCCCCGCTGCCGAAGCTGAAGGGCCTCTCGTTCCGCGCGCGCATGGCAATGGTGAATCAGCGCGGCGGAACGCACGCGACGCTCGACGACTACCGACTCATCGTGAACTACGACTTCTCCGTGCTCTGAGAAGAGTGAACGTGTCGAGCGCGCTGCAAGAGCCGACCGACTTCTCCGTCGTTCTGGGCGGACCGCTCTATCAGCTTCTTCGACGCGCGCACCTGTCCGGGGACGCGCTCGAGCAGCTGCGGCGACGCATCATCGTCGCTTCGCTGCTCACTTGGCTTCCGCTCCTGGTGCTCTCCACCCTCGAGGGACGGCTGCTGCGCGGGACGGCGACCGTCCCGTTCCTCTTGGACGTGGACGTTCATATTCGCTTCCTGCTGGCGTTGCCGCTGTTGATCGGCGCGGAACTCGTGGTTCACCAGCGGATGCGTTCCGTGCTGCAGCAATTTCTGGAGCGCGATCTGATCCCGGAGAATCAGAGAGCGCGGTTCGATGCCGTGGCCGCGTCTGCATTCCGTCTGCGCAACTCCGTGCTCGCCGAGTTGCTGCTCGTCGCGTTCGTGTACGGCGTGGGCGTTCTCGTGGTCTGGCGCCACTACACGGCACTCGAAACGACCACCTGGTACGCGACGACCGCCGGCGCGGGATCGACACTCTCGCTCGCCGGGATCTGGTACGGCTACGTGAGCTTGCCCGCCTTCCAGTTCCTGTTGGTGCGCTGGTATTTTCGCTTGTTCATCTGGACGCGCGCTCTCTGGCAGGTGTCACGGATCCACTTGAACCTGGTGCCCACGCATCCGGACCGTGTCGGGGGGTTGGGGTTTCTCTCCAACACGGCCTACGCCTTCGTGCCGCTGGCGCTCGCGCACGGCGCGATGGTGTCGGGATTCATCGCGAATCGCATTCTTCACGTCGGCGCGACCCTGCCCGAGTACAAGGTCGAGGTCGCGGTCGCGGTGGTTCTCTTGCAGTGCATCGTGTTCGGGCCCCTCCTCGTGTTCGCGGCTCAGCTTGCGAGCGCGAAGCGGACGGGCCTTCGCGAGTATGGCGTGCTAGCCGCGCGCTACGTGGCCGAGTTCGATGCGAAGTGGGTGCGCGGAGGCGCGTCGGCCGACGAGCCGTTGCTGGGCAGCGCAGACATCCAGTCACTCGCAGATCTGGCAAATGGCTTCGAGGTGGTGCGAGGCATGCGCATCGCGCCAGTGACCAGGGACGCGGTCCTCCAGCTCGGGGTGGCCACGCTGGCACCGGTGGCGCCGCTGCTCCTCACCCTGATGCCGCTGGAAGAACTGCTCCGGACACTGTTCGGAATACTGTTCTAGTCGGATTTGCGGGCTTCCTCACGGCGGCGCGGGCGCCGGCGCATAGAAGAACGCGAGGCCGAGGACGAGATAGAGCGCCAGGAGCTGCACGCCCTTCAGCCAGTCGGAGCGTCCGTCGGCCGCGACTTGACCGACGACCCACACGGACACCACCACCGTCAGCACGAGACCGCCGTTGAACGCGAGGTCCATCGGCGTCGGAGCAATTGCGTAGCTCAGCAGCACCAGGAACGGCGCGACGAGCAGCGAGATTTGCACGCTCGAGCCGATGGCGATCGTGAGTGACAAGTCCATGCGGTTCTTCATCGCGGCGGTGATCGCCGTGGCGTGCTCGGCGGCGTTGCCGAGGATCGCGACCACGAACACGCCGACGAACGCGTCGGTCAAGCCGAGCGCGTGCGCGGTGGGCTCGATTGCGGCGACCAAGATCTCGCTCGTCCAGGCGATCGCGACCGTGGCGGCACCCAGTACGGCGAGGGAACGGCGCAGGCTCCACGAGGCCGCGTGCTCTACCTCGCCCTCGACCCGCGAGCCCTCGAAGAGCGCCCGGTGAGTCACGAGCGAGAAGAGCAGGTTCGCGCCATACAGAGCGAGGAGCACGATCGAGATACTCACGCTGAGGAAGGCCACGGGTGCCGCGCTCGGCCCGAGCACGCGTTGGAAGGCGGCGGGGATGATCAGCGCGATTGCCGCGAGCGTCAGCATGGTGGCTTGCGAGCCCGCCGCGTGAGCGTTGAAGGATTGAGCCGGGCGGTGTCTCACGCCGCCCCCGAGCATCGCCGCTCCCAGGACGAGCAAGATGTTCCCGACGATCGAGCCCGCGAGGGAGGCCTTCACCACGTCGTGCAGGCCCAAGCGCAGGGCGGCAATGGCGATGATGAGCTCCGCGGCGTTGCCGAAGGTCGCGTTGAGGAGTCCGCCCACGCCCTCCCCGCCGCGGGCGGCGAGCTCCTCCGTCGCCTGTCCCATCCAGCCCGCCAGCGGGACGATCGCCAACCCGGAGGCCGCGAAGATCCACAGGGGCTGCTCCGGCGCAAGATACTCGAGCGCGAGCGTGAGTGTGAGCGGAACGAGGGTGATGAGCCACTTGGTCAAACGCACCTCTTGCCCCGCTGATGAGGCTTCGATCAGCCGCGCATGCGCGACCAGTCTCGTGCATCATTCCCCGAGAGGTGGACGCCGTGCAAGCCTGATGTGACTCGCCTGCGCGGCGTCGCGACTTGTCGGTGCTCTGAGCGCTAGCGCCGGCCGCGCGCCGTCCCGCCGAAGCGCCGGCCACCGCGCGAGCTGGAGCTCGAGCGGCTGGACGAGTGCGACTGGGGCCGCTGGCCGTACGAGCGCTGCTCGCTCGCCGCGGGCGTCGACCCGAGTGAACCGCCGCCCACGACCGGCACGCTGCGCCGGAGCAGTCGCTCGATGCCGCGCAGCTGATCGCGTTCGTCGCTCGCGCAGAACGAGATCGCGATGCCGCTGGCGCCCGCGCGGGCCGTGCGGCCGATGCGGTGCACGTAGGTCTCGGGTACCTCGGGCAGCTCGTAGTTGATCACGTGAGTGATGCCGTCCACGTCGATGCCGCGCGCGGCCACGTCGGTGGCGACCAGCACGCGGGGGCGACCGCGCTTGAAGCCGTCGAGCGCACGCGTGCGCGCGTTCTGTGACTTGTTGCCGTGAATGGCCTCGGCGGGAATGCCGCCCTTCGCGAGCTTCTCGGCGACCCGGTTCGCGCCGCGCTTGGTCCGCGTGAAGACCAGCGCCCGCTCGACTTCGCGCTCGCCGAGCAGCTGAGCCAGCAGCTCGCCCTTGCGAGCGTTCTCGACGAAGTGCACGCGCTGCTCGACGGCCTCTACGGTCGTCGCCGGCGGAGTCACATACACCTTGGCGGGATTCACCAGCAGGCTCTCGGCCAGGCCGAGGATCGCCTGCGGCATCGTCGCCGAGAACAGCAAGGTCTGCCGCCGGCGAGGAACCTGCGCGACGATCTTGCGCACGTCGGGAATGAAGCCGAGGTCGAGCATGTGGTCGGCCTCGTCGAGCACGAGCACCTCGACCCGCGAGAGATTCGCGCGCCGCTGGCCCATCAGGTCGACGAGTCGACCCGGACAGGCGACCAGCACGTCGACGCCGCGCGCCAGCGCTCGCACCTGCGGCTCTTGGCCGACGCCGCCGTGCACCAGGGCGACGGAGAGGTCGAGCCCCGCGCCGTACGTGCGGAAGCTCTCGGCGACCTGCGCCGCGAGCTCGCGCGTGGGCACCAGCACCAGACACCGAACGGTGTTGGCGGGCGCCCTGCGCTTGGCTCCCGCGAGGTGCTGCAGGATGGGCAGCGCGAACGCCGCCGTCTTGCCGGTGCCGGTGCGCGCACAGCCGAGCAGGTCGCGCCCCTCGAGCAGGACTGGAATCGCCTGCGCTTGGATCGGGGTGGGAATCGAATAGCCCGCGTCGCCCACGGCGCGCTCGAGCTCGGGAAGGAGGCCAAATTCGGAGAACTGGGATGTGGAAGACAGAGATGCAGAGACGGAAGTCATGAAACTCCAGATGAAGCCGGCCCCGCGGATAGACGGGGGCCAAGCGCTTCTTGCGATCCTCGGGGCGACTCCGCGAACGGGGCACATCGCCCGGATCAAGTTCGGCGTCCGTGAGCTCGTTCGCGTCAATCGCGAACACGCTGGCTCAGGAGCGCTACGCCGTCGCTCGGGATCCGAGTCGAGGGCGCGTCGTCACGGAGCTGTGTAGCACGGGTCGATCGCGAAAGCGAGCCGGGCGGCCTCAGGAGCCGCGTTTGCCGCTCGCGGTCGCCTGGCCGTGGAATTGCGACGGAGCGGGCGCGATGGGCCCCTCGACCCTCTCCAGCACGAGCTGACAGATCGGCAGTGCGGGGGTGAGCGTCATCGGAATCGGGCCGAGATTCATGATCTCGAGCGTAATCGTTCCCTCGAAGCCCGCGTGGATCGTCGGCGCAGTGAAGTGGATCAGGAGTCCCGTGCGTGCGAACGAGCTGCGGCCTTCGATGCGCGCCGCGAGCCCGCCATCGGTCGGCAGCGCCACGTGCTCGATCGTGCGGCCCAACACAAGATGGTGTGGCTCGAGCAGGAATCCCGACGCTCCCATCTCGTGCGGCTCGCAGATGCTGTCGAGAGTCTCCGCGACGTTCCCCTGCCGAAGGTCGAACGTGAGGCTCAGGCTCGCCTTAGGCACGCGCAGCTCGCTCGCGAGGCGCAGATCGACGGACGAGCTGTTGTACGGCGACCCGGGCGCTCCCGGTCCGGGCGCCGGTCGCGGCTCGATGCGCAACTGGCCTGCCTCGAGCGCGCGGACGATTGCGATATTCGAGAGAACCGACATTGCGCGCAGCATCTCGCAGCGGAGGGAGAAAGTCGATCTTCGCCGCGCCTCGACTACGGAGTGACTGCGGCGCAGACCGGAGCGCGGCCCGGGAGGAGTGGGGGCGCCTGGATCGAGCGGCGGATCACGACCAGGTCGAGCACGTCGCAGGGCGGCAGCGACGGCACCAGCGGGACGACGGTGCACTTGCCCGCTCCCGCCGGCGTGAACGCGCCGTCGACCGGATCGGCGAGATAAAAGCGGAAAGCCGCGACGTCGGCCGCGTCGACGTTCCCGTCGTTGGTCACGTCGCCGCAGATCGTCCCGCAGTTCGGATAGCCCGTGTAGCTCGCGGCGCACTGACCGCACGTGGCGCCGGCGTAGCCCGAGGAACACGTGCAGAGTCCGACACTGTTCGGTGTTCCGTGGTTGTTGCAGGTGGCCGCGGAGTACTGACAGGCATTGCCCAGAAACCCGAGGTTGCAGGAGCAGGCTCCGGTTCCGAGGGTCCCCTGACTGCAGCTGCCACCGCCGTTCGCGGCGTTGCACGGATTCGCCGCGCCGCCGGGGCACGGCGAGCACGTCGAGCCCCAGGTCCCGAGCGGACACGTCGCGCACGTCGCCGTCTGGCGCGGAGCGCATTGGCTGCAGAGACTGGAACGGTCGTGCGTCAGGGGGCAGAGCGTCGTGCCGACGGTCGTATAGCCGGACGGGCAGGAAACGCCGCAGCCCGCGTCGCACTGACAGCAGTCCGTCGCGAGCACGCAGGTCGCGCAGTAGAGCGGGCACGGAACGTTGCCCGGAAGCGAACAGGGGCACTGCTGAGCCTCGGCGGCGAGCGCCCCGGCCAGCGCGAGCCCGAGCGCCAGGCCCACGAGAATCCCGAATCGCATCCAGAAGCGGAAAACGCGCGCCACCGCCGACTCCCTGCCCAGAGCCAACCACCCGCACCGGTCCCGCGATTCTACGCTGCGGCGCTCAGAACACGCGCATTTTCACCGTGCGCCCGATCGGCGCGTCGTCGGTCGGCAGTCCGCGCTCGGCCTGGCGCAGCATGCGCAGGATCTCGGGGCCCATCAGGTCGAGCGCGGTCGAGCGGAATGACTCGCCGCCGAGCTCGCGGATGCGCCGCGTCTGAGCGCGCAGGATTTCGACGTCCTGACCCAGAATGGTGTCGAGCTGTTTCTCGATCACCGGGCGCGCCTCGCCGCGCTTCTCGGCCGGCACCTTCCAGCAGGACACGAGCCAGAAGCGCGTGCGGAAGTCGCTCACCGGGGTGTGCGGCAACGTGCTGATCGTGTGTCTCCCGCTCGAGGTCTTGTACTCGACCTGCGCGAGTGAAGGCAGAAAGAAGCGGTCCCAGTGCTCGGACACGATCGGCCGTCCATCCGCGTCGGTCGTCGCGCCCGAGAGCGGC
>JBIOJK010000029.1:0-32054 GCA_044450765.1 Myxococcota bacterium
GCCACCCGCGACGTGCGCAACCTGCACTTCGAGGTCTGCTACTACGCCGCCGTCGAGCACTGCATCGCGCGCGGGCTCGCGCGCTTCGAGCCCGGCGCCGGCGGCGACTACAAGCAGGCGCGCGGCTTCGACGGCGAGCCGACCTACAGCCTGCACTGGCTCGCGGAGCCGCGGCTGCGCGCCGCGGTCGCGCGCTTCCTCGCGGAGGAGCGCGAGCGGACCGAGGGCGGCATCGAGTGGCTGCGCGAGCACAGCGCGCTGAAGTCCGACTGAACGCGCCGTGCACCTGGACCCACTTGCGACCGCGCTCGTGCTGCTGGCCGCGACGCTGCACGCGACCTGGAACGCGATCGCGAAGTCGAGCGGCGACCGCATGGTGACTCTGGCCGGCGTCATGGGCACGAGCGTGGTGTTCGGCGGCGTGGCCTCCGCGCTGGTCGCGGCGCCGGCGCGCGAGTCACTCCCCTATCTCGCCGTCTCCACCATTTTCCACTTCCTGTATCAGGTCTTCCTGCTCTACGCCTACCGCTTCGGCGACCTGTCGCTCGTCTACCCGATCGCGCGCGGCACGGCGCCGCTCTTGGTGGCGATCCTGGGCGCGAGCTTCGCGGGCGAGATCCCGCGGCCGCTGCAGGCGGGCGGCATCGCGCTCGCATCGGTCGCGATGACGAGCTTCGCGCTGGAGCCACGCGCGCCGCACGCGGGAGTCACGCGCTCGGTCGCGGCCGCCTTCGTGACCGCCGCGATGATCGGCTCCTACACGTTCCTCGACGCGCAGGGCGTGCGGCACGCGGGCTCGGCGCTGAGCTACATCGCCTGGAACTCCTGGGCGACGGGTCTCGGCTTCTGCGTCTTCGCGCTGGTGCGCCAGCGCGGGCGGATCGCCCCCTTTCTCGGGCGCGAGGGCGCGCGCGGCGTCGCGGGCGGCGTGCTCGCGCTCACCGGCTACGGGATCGTGCTGTGGGCCATGTCGCGCGGCGCGATGGCGAACGTCGCGGCGCTGCGCGAGACCAGCGTCGTGTTCGCGGCGCTGATCGGCACGCGGCTGCTCGGCGAGGGCCTGGGGACGCGGCGCGTCGCCGCTGCGCTCTGCGTCGCGGTCGGCGTGGTGCTGTTGCAGTCCGGCTAGGCGGACTGCGCGGCGGGCTGTGACTCGCTCGGGAGCTCGCTCGCGATCAGGCTGCGCACGCGCTCGGTGAGTGACTCGATCGTCTCTCCGACGTAGGTCGCCGGGTCGAGCGCGGGCAGCACGCGCACGTGGATCGGATGGTGCCCGCGCAGCAGATAGCCGCGCTTGGGCAGCGCGCGCGAGGTTCCGTCGAGGGCGATCGGCAGGATCGGCGCCTGCGCGCGCAGCGCGAGCTCGAAGGCGCCGCTCTTGAACGCCCGCATGCGGCCGTCGACGGAGCGGGTGCCCTCCGGAAAGATCATCACCGAGCTGCCGGCGCGCAGCGTCTCCTCGCACATGCGCATCATCCGGACCACGCTCTCGCGCTTGCCGCGCACCAGCGGGATGTACCGGTTGAGCCACATGTTCCAGCCGATGAACGGCAGCCGGAAGTTCTCGATCTTCGACACCCACTTGAAGTGACGGAACAGCCGGAACAGCACCAGGATGTCCACGAACGACTGGTGGTTGGAGGTCATCACGTACGCGACGCCGGGCCGGATGTGCTCGCGGCCCTCGATCGAGACGGGCCAGGCGGGATTCAGCCAGGTGTAGAGCGACGCCCAGAAGCAGGTGAAGCGGTGCAGCACGACCAGGCGCCGGTCGAAGGGGGCGGTCACCGCCCAGATCGCGAGCGCGACGGGGAAGAGCAGCGCCGACGACAGGCCCAGGAACGTCCAGAACGCGAGTGAGAGCACGTGGAGTCCCAGCACGGCGCGCATTCTCTACCGGATTGCGCGTTCTGGAAAGCGGCTGAACGGCGGCGCGGGTGTCGGCTAGACTCCGCCGCGTGGCGGAACTCAAAGTCAGCTTCACCCTGGGCGAGCGGGACCTCAAGCACTTCCGGCGCGTGATGGCGAAGGCCATCGACGTCGCGAACCCCGAGAAGGAGCGCGAGATCACCGAGGCCGCCGTCGCGCTGATCGAGAAGGCGCGCGCGGCCGAGCCGCCGGACTACGTGCGCGAGCGGCTGGACCGGCTCGGGCGCATCGTCGCGATGAGCTACGACAGTGAGTGGCGCATTCCCGAGGTCGTGAAGCGGCGCGTGCTCGCGACCCTCTCGTACCTGACCGAGCCGGACGACATCATCCCCGACAGCGTGCCCGGGCTCGGCTTCCTGGACGACGCGATCATGATCGAGCTCGTGAGTCACGAGCTGCGCCACGAGCTCGACGGCTATACCGACTTCTGCGAGTTCCGCCTGCGCGAGGAGAAGCGCGTCTACCACCCGCAGGGGCGGATCACGCGCGACCGCGCGCTCGCGAAGAAGCGCAAGGAGCTGCGCGCGCGGGTCACCGGGCGCGAGAAGTCGAACGTCGACGGGAAGCCGCGCCGCTTCCTCTGGTAGCTCTAGCTGCGGCCGTCGGTCTTCGGGCGCGGCGATCGCGCCAGGCGCTGCGCGAGGATCGTTCCATGGCGGCGCGCCTCTGCGTGCAGCGCCTCGATCGCCGGCAGTGTCTCGAGCAGCCGCTCGATGCGCCGCTTCGATTCGGGCGAGACCCAGTCGAACTGCAGCGCCAAGCCGTTCTCGCCGTCGTCGCGCAGCACCGCCGCTTCGACCATGACGGGCTCCTCGCGCGCGGAGATCTGAATCGCGAGGTTGAGCTTGGCGCCCACGCCGAGGCCCTCGACGGCCTCGATCCGCATGCCGCCGACGGAGATGTCGAGACACAAGATCATGTACGAGTCACCGCCCTCGACCGCGGTGACTTGCTTGCGAAACTTCGCGCGCGCGTTCACGCGCCGCTGGCGCTTCGGATCTTCGGCCGGCGGACGCACGGGCGAGGGAGCGCCGGCCGCAGCCACGGGCGCGGCGGGGCGTGACTCGGCCGGGGTGAAGGGGATCGCGACGTCGAGCGCGGCCGGCCCGATCACGCGCTCCGCGAGCACGTCGCGCAGCCGCAGCTTGGTCCGGTCGTTGAGCGCGCCGAAGCGCACCCCGACGGAGAATTCGGCGGCGACTCCGCCCTCGCGGTCCGCGCGCGAGACGCGCACGGCGTGTCCTGCGAGCTTCAGCGACTTGCCGCCCGCGAGCGCGCGCGGAATCTGGATCGAGATCGCGGTCTTCTCCGCGAGCGGCGCGCGGATCAACAGGCGGCAGCCGCGCGGCGACAGGTCGACGAGCATTCCGGGGCGCGGCCAGAAGCCGGTGCGGTAGCGGATCGGATGACCGCAGGCGACGCGCGGCGCGCGGCGCGTATCGCTGCCGTGAAACAGCGCGCGCTGCAGCAGCACGCGCAGCGCCGCCGGATGCACGGGCTCGCGAATCAGGAAGTCGAAGCCCGATTTCTGCATCAGGGTCTTCTGCGTCTTCGAATCACCCGTCACGAACGCGATCCAGATCGCGCGATTCGGCGCGGGGGTCAGCGTGCGCTCGAGCCGCAGCGAGTGCGCGATGCGCGCGGTCGTGACCAGCAGGCGCGCCGGGGACGGGATGCCGCTGCCTGAGTCACTCGACTGAAGGCGCACGTACTCGGCGCCCATCTCGTCGAGCAAGAGGCGCACGGATTCGAGCTCGCCGTCGTCGAGCAAGAGAACGGGCGGTGGGGAGCTCATGACTCCGTCCCGAAGCGCATTCTAATGCAATCGGGAGCGCGCACCGGGCGCTTGAGGTGCAGATGGCGCGCCTGTGTACGGGTGTCGTCGTGGACTCTGGCGTGGAGGCCCCCGGCTACAGCCGGCGCATGTTTTCGTGCGGGTTGCGGGTCTGGCTCGGGCGGCCGCCGCGAGGGGCTCTGTTACACTCCGCCGCGATGAGCGGAACGGTGCGGATCGAGAAGGACGGGTCGATCGGCTGGATCGTCTTCGACCACCCCGAGCGACGCAATGCGGTGTCGGCCGGGATGTGGCGGCAGATTCCCGGCGCCGTCGAAGCGTTCGAGAAGGACGACGACGTGCGCGTCGTCGTGCTGCGCGGGGCGGGCGAGGCGGCGTTCGTGTCCGGCGCGGACATCTCGGAGTTCGAGGAGCGGCGCAGCAGCGGCGGCGCGGCCGCCGAGTACGACCGCGAATCGGGCCACGCGTTTCGGGCGCTGAGCGGGCTCGACAAGCCGCTCGTCGCGATGATCCACGGCTTCTGCGTCGGCGGGGGCGTGGCGCTCGCGCTCAGCGCCGACCTGCGCTTCGCCGCCGACGACGCGCGCTTCGCGATCCCCGCCGCGCGCTTGGGGCTCGGCTACTCGGCGGCGCTGCTCGAGCCGCTGCTGGACCTGGTCGGGCACTCGCGCGCGCTCGAGATCCTCTACACCGCTCGGCGTTACCGCGCCGACGAAGCGCTCGCGATGGGTCTGGTGAACGCGATCGCGCCGAAGGACGCGCTCGAGTCGCTGGTGCGGGAGACCGTCGATCGCATCGCGGCGAACGCGCCGCTCACGCTGCGCGGCGTGAAGATCGCTGCGCGCGAGCTCGCGAAGGACCCCGCGCGCCGGGACCCCGCGCGCATCGCCGCCGCCGTCGCCGCCTGCTACGAGAGCGACGACTACCGGGAAGGCGTGCGCGCGTTCCTGGAGAAGCGCAAGCCCGCGTTCAAGGGTCGCTAGCGGGCTCCAGGGCCGGGCGAGTCACTCCGGGAAGCTCCTCCGGAACGTGCTCGGCGATGCGCGCGAGACTCTTGTTGCGCGACAACAGGTCGACCACGACGGGGGCCGGCCGCGTCCAGATCCACGGGTAGGCCCATTCGCCGAGCGCGGGATCCGGAGTCACGGCGAGCCGCGGCGCATCGACGGAGAACTGCGCGTCGAGGCCCGCCCTGTTGCCGCGCGCGTCGAGCGCGATCCAGCGCTCGCGGCTCGCGAGATACACGCCGTTGAAGCCGTAGAGCAGCTTCTCGCTCGAGTCCGCGGCGCGGCGCACGACTTGGTAGCAGAAACCGGCGGGAATCCCGAGCGAGCGCAGCAGGGCGGCCAACAGGTGGCTCTTCGAAAAGCCGATCCCCGTGCGAGCCGCCAGCACCTCGCTCGCGCGACAGGCGAGCGCGTCGAGGCCCGCGTCGGCCGTGTGCGCGATCTCGTCGCGCACGAACGCGTAGCAAGCGCGCGCCTTGGCTTCGTCGCTCGCGCCGCCGGCCGCCAGGGCGCGCGAGCGCTCCATGATCGCCGGCATCTGCCAGTCGATCACGATCGTGTCCTCGAGATAGCCGTTCCAGTTCGCGGACTCGGGTCGCATGCCGAGTCAGTCCAGCGGGTGGACCGTGACCTCGGTGCGGACGGAGTTCGCGATGAAGCAGATGCCGTGCGCCTGCGCGTGGAGCTTCACCAGCTCCTCCCGGCTCGGCCGGCTCGCCGCCGCGAAGACCACGCGCGGCCGCAGCTCGGCGCGCGTGATCGCGAGCTTCCCGTCCTGGTTCTTCTCCATGTGGCCGACCGCGTGGTCCTCGTACGACTCGACGGTGAGTCGCTTGCGCGCCGCGAGCGCGAGGAACGACAGCATGTGACAGCTCGAGAGCGCCATCACCAGCGCCTCCTCGGGATTCGGCAGCGAGGCGTCGCCGAGATACTCCGGCGCAGCCGACGCGTCGAGCGAGACGCCGCCCGCGAAGCGCCAGCGGTGCCGGCGCCCGTAGCTCTCGTACGCGAACGGCTCGCCGGTGCGCGCCCAGTGGACCTGCGCGTGGTGCTCTGACATTCCGGCAGAGTCGCCGATCGCCGAGCGCCGCGCACCTGGGTCCGCGACCTCCGCTAGTGCCGGTTCTCCGGAATCACGATGTCGCCCGTGCTCGCGTCCTCCATCGACTCGAGCACGCTCGTGTCCTCCCAGACGGGAATCTCGGCGGCCAGGAACAGCTCGCGCGTGCGCGGGGTCACCGCGCCGACCCGCACCAGCGCGGGCATCATCAGGTCCTTGAAGCTGTGGATCGAGCCCGGTGGAAGCTTCGCGTTGATGCCCGCCGCGCCGGCCTCGATGATGCCCTTGATGAAGTCCTGCGGGTCGATGCTGCAGTGCTCGAGCACCTTGAAGAAGCCGGGGTCGCCTTTGCGCTGGCCCTTTCCGTCGACGCCGCCCTGTGAGTCGACCATGCTCTTGACCGCGTCGAACGCGAACTGCGCGACGTCCTCGCGCTCGTCGGGGTGCATGGCGGCGATCGTCTCCTTCACGTAGACGTTGCCGAACGCGACGTGGCGCGACTCGTCCTGCAGCACGTAGTGAGTCAGGTCCCGGAGCAGCGGACAGGTCGCCTGGCGGCGCATGTTGTGGAACGCCGCAAGCGCGAGCCCTTCGACGACCATGTTCATGCCGATCAGGATCTTGACGAAGTGGTCGCCCTGCAGCGTCAGGTCGATGATCTCCTTCAGCCACGGCGAGATCGGGTAGACGATCGCGAGCTTGCGCACGTAGCGCTCGTACACTTCGACGTGGCGCGCCTCGTCCATGGTCTGCGTCGCGCCGTACAGCTTCGCTTCGTAGTCGGGCACCGCGTGCGTCAGCGCGGCCGCGGTCATCAGCGCGCCTTGCTCGCCGTGCAGGAACTGCGAGAGCAGCTGCGCGGTGGCGTGCGCCGTGAACATCTCGCGCTGTGACTTCGACATGCGCTGGAAGAACGGCATTTGCAGGAACATGAAGCGGTCTTCGCCGACGATCGGCTTCGAGGGGTCGACCTCGACCGACCAGTCGAGCTTCTGCTCCGCGTCCCACTGGAACTGCTTCGCCTTCGAGTACAGGTTGCGCAGCTTCTCGATGCCGATCTCGTAGTCGAACTGCCAGGCGATCTCCATCGGCGTCTTGTAGGAGTCGAGAACCTGCCAGCCGAGCTGGGGGGCGACGGGTTGCGTGGCCATCAGTGAGTTCCTTCCTTGAAGATGTAGCGGCAGATCATGTCGGTGAGTCCCTCGAGCACGCGCTCGGGGGCTGGATCGGTCATGCGGTGGACGAAGACTTCCGTCGCCGCGGCCTCGATCGAGCGGCGCATCAGCACCGCGGCGGCCAGCGGGTCGATCTCGGCGCGAATCACTCCGCGGCGCTGGCCCAGCTCGAGCACGTCGCGCAGCCGTTCGTCGGCGAGCTGGTTGATGCGGTTCAGGCGCTGGCGCGCGTCCGAGTCGCGCTCGGCCAGCTCGAGCAGCACGAGATAGAAGCCGCCCTCGCGCCGCAGCCGCTCGTAGCTCGCGCGCAGGTCGTCGCCGAACGCGGCGCGCGCACTCTCGCCGAGGAAGCGCTCCACGTCGTGGTGGTCGCGGCGGTGCTCGAGCTCGCGATCGCCCCAGTCGTCGATCAGCGCGAGCAACAGCGCCCGCTTGTCCGGGAAGTGGTGATACAGCGTGCCCACGCCGATCCCCGCGCGCTCGGCGACCTCGGCCATCGCCGTGGACTCGTAGCCGCGCCGCGCGAAGAGCGACTCGGCCGCCTGCAGGACGCGCCGCCGCGTCGCGACCCCGCGCGCTTGGGGTCGCGCGCGTTCCAGCCGGACGACGGAGCCGCGGGGAGCACGTGCCATCGGGCGCGCAGCCTACCCGCGACGAAAACCGAATGCAAGTTCGAAATCTGAATGGAATCTACTGTATCTGCAAATGCTTAGATGTGCAGATGAAATTGGAACCTGCTGGGGAGCGAGCAGATCAGCCCAGCAGCGCGCGGGCGCGCTCGAGCAGCGGCACGATCGAACGGCCGGTGACTTCCCACAGGGGATCGTGGCGCTTGCCGCGGCGGTGCAGCCCGAGGTTCAGCCCGGTGATGATCGCGAACTTGTAGGCGGCGAGCGCGCGGAACCAGGCGACGCCGGCGAGCGGCTCGCCCCAGGCGCGCTGATACAGCTCGACCAGCTCGTCCGCGGGGAGCAGCATGGGAGTCACTTCGCCGCCGCGCGCCCAGGCCTCGGGATCGCTGAAGGTCGCGACCCAGCCGACGTCGTTCAGCGTCGCGCCGACGCCGCACAGCTCCCAGTCGATCACTGCCAGCAGCCGGCCTTCCTTGCTCCAGAACGTGTTGCGCCAGTTGTAGTCCCCGTGGAACAGACCGACGTGCGCCCCGCGCGGGATCGAGCCGAGCAGCTCTTCCCGCACCTCGGGGACGAGCCGCATCGACTCGGGCTCGGCGGCGCGTTCGACGAAGCGGTCCCAGCGAGTCACGTCGTCCTCGAAGACGACCGGCTCGCCGAGATACTCGAGCTTGCGCCGCCAGTCGACCCGGTGGATCTGCGCGAGCGCGCGCATCGCGTCGGCCGCCATCTCGCGCTTCTTCGGGAGCGAGAAGCTCTCGGCCCAGCCGTCGGGCCCCAGCATCAGCACGTCGCCCTCGAGCTTGGGCACGACGAAGTAGGGCCGGCCGAAGAACTCGAGCTCGTGGCCCGCCCACTTCACCGAGCAGTGCGGCACCGGCCCGCCGTCCAGCGCGCGCAGCGCCGCGACCTGGCGCAGCACGTCGGCGGTTCCCTTCCACTGCACGTTCGGCGGGGGCAGGCGCAGGAACCAGCTCTCGGTCGCGCCCCGCGAGCGCACGGAGAAGCCGTACGAGAAGCCGGCGTGACCCGGCATCTTGTGCACCCCGAACACCTCGGCGGTGGGATCCGCGTACTTCGCGCGCGCGAACGGCGCAAGCCGTTCCTCGAGCTCGGGCAGCTCCATCGACGCCTCCGCGCGCCACTCTACCCGAGCCCACGCCCGTTCAGCGGCGCGAGACGGGCCCGGCCGGCGGCTGCGCGCGCAGCTCCGCAGCGTGCTGCTGGACTCGCGCGAGCGCGGCGACCAGGTCGCCGACGTCCGACTCGGTTCCCAGAAACAGCTCGTGCGGAAGCCAGATCGACTCGTCGAACGCGGCGCGCCGGGCGACCGGGAACGCCGAAGGGTCGTACCCGACACCGGCGCGTGTCGCGGCGTTCGTGAGCGGGTCGGGCGCGAACAGCGGGTCCTCGGCCAACGGAGTGTAGAAGCGACCCGAACACGGGATGCCCTCGGCGCGCAGCGCCAGGATCACGTGGTCGCGCGGCACGCCGGCGAACGCGCGCGCGTCGTAGCGCAGCACGAACTGATACGCGGCCCGCACAGTGACTCGCGAGTCGCGCCGCAGCGGACGGAGCCCCGGGATCCGCGAGAGCTCGCTCTCGAAGCGCGCCAGGTTCTGCTCGCGCCGCGCGCTCTGCTCCGGCAGCCGCTCGAGCTGTGCGCGCAGCACCGCGGCCTGCCACTCCGTCATGCGCAGGTTGTGACCGAGCATCTGCTCGGGAAACCCGTCGGCGCCCGGCTCCTTGCGCCCGCAGTTCACGAGCGAGGCGAGTCGCGCGGCGAAGGTCGGGTCACTCGTCGTGACTGCGCCGCCTTCGCCCGCCGTGAGCAGCTTGGAGCTCTGCATCGAGAACGAGCCGAGGTCGCCCAGCGATCCGGCGCCGCGACCGCGCCACTTCGCCCCGTGCGCGTGCGCGCAGTCTTCGACCAGAAGTAGCGACCGGCGCCGCGCGAGCTCTGCGAGCGCGTCCATGTCCGCGAGCCCGCAGGCCAGATGCACCGGCATCAGCGCCGCCGTGCGCGGAGTCACTGCCGCCTCGACCGCGCGGGGGTCGACGCAGTAGGTCTCCGGGTCGACGTCCGCCAGCACCGGAATGCAGCCCGCCGCCAGGACTCCACCCGCCGTGCCCACGAAGGTGTAGGCCGACGTGATCACCTCGGAGCCGGGCGGGACCCGCGCCGCCTGCAGCGCGAGCATCAGCGAGAACGTGCCGTTCGCGCAGGTCACTGCGAAGTCACTGCCTGTGAAGCGCGCGAACGCCTCGGCGAACGCGCGCGCCTCGTGGTTCGGGCTCGGAAAACCGCCCCAGCTTCCGCTTGTGAGCACGCGCTCGAGCGCCGAGCGCTCGGGCGCGCCGAACTCGGGCCAGCGCGGCCACGGCTGCGAGCGCAGCTTCACGCCGCCGTGGATCGCGAGCGCGTCCTTCGCCAAGCTGAAACCCCCGGGCTCTGGTTTCGGAATCTAGGGCAGGCCTTTTGAAACGCGCGCCGCGGCCCGTCACAATGGCGTCATGACGGAAACCGCGACCCTCGATTCGGGCTTCGATCCAGACGCGCTGCGGGCCAGGTACCGCGCCGAGCGCGACAAGCGCCTGCGCGCGGACGCCAACGAGCAGTACGTCGAGGTGAAGGGCGACTTCGCGCACTACGTCGACGACCCGTACGTCGCGCCGGGCTTCACGCGCGCGCCGCTCACGGACGAGGTCGAGGTGGTCGTGATCGGCGGCGGCTTCGGCGGTCTGCTCGCGGCCGCGCGCCTGCGCGAGGCGGGCATCGGCGAGATCCGCCTGATCGAGAAGGGCGGTGACTTCGGAGGCACCTGGTACTGGAACCGCTACCCGGGCGCCATGTGCGACGTCGAGTCCTACATCTATCTGCCGCTGCTCGAGGAAGTCGGCTACGTGCCGAAGGAGAAGTACACGCGCGCGCCCGAGATACTCGCGCACAGCGCGGCGATCGGTCGCAGATACGACCTGTACAAGGACGCGCTCTTCCAGACAGAAGTCACCGAGCTGCGCTGGGACGATGCGAGCGCGCGCTGGCTCGTCTCGACCAACCGCGGCGACGAGCTCCGGGCGCGCTTCGTGGCGATGTCGAACGGTCCGCTGAATCGCCCCAAGCTGCCGGGGATTCCGGGCATCGACTCGTACCGGGGTCACTCGTTCCACACCAGTCGCTGGGACTACGGCTACACCGGCGGCGGCCCGGACGGCGGCCTCGAGAAGCTGCGCGACAAGCGGGTGGCGATCATCGGCACGGGCGCGACCGCGGTGCAGTGCGTGCCTCACCTCGGAGAAGCCGCGCAGCAGCTCCACGTGTTCCAGCGCACGCCCTCCTCGATCGACGTGCGCGCGAACCGAGACACCGACCTCGAGTGGGCGCGCTCGCTGAAGGCGGGCTGGCACAAGCACCGCATGGACAACTTCAACGTGCTCGTGTCCGGCGGCTTCCAGGAAGAGGACCTGGTGATGGACGGCTGGACCGACATCATCCGCAAGCTCCTGATCATGGTGCAGGAGGACAAGAGCGGCGCCGCTGGCCAGGACGTCGGCAAGACCATGGAGCTCGCGGACTTCGAGAAGATGAATCAGGTCCGCGCGCGCGTGGACGCGATCGTGAAGGACGAAGCCACCGCCGAATCACTGAAGCCATGGTACCGGCAGTTCTGCAAGCGGCCCTGCTTCCACGACGAGTATCTGCAGACGTTCAACCGCCCGAACGTGACTCTGGTCGACACCCGGGGGAAGGGCGTCGAGCGCATCACCCCCAGGGGCGTGGTCGCGAACGGCGTCGAGGTTCCGGTGGACTGCATCATCTTCGCGACCGGATTCGAGGTCGGCACCGACTACACGCGCCGCGCGGGCTACGAGATCTACGGCCGGGACGGCCTGTCACTCACCCAGAAGTGGTCGGGCGGCCTGCGGACCCTGCACGGCATGCACAGCCGTGGCTTCCCGAACTGCTTCATCATGGGGCCGCAGCAGAGCGCGTTCACGGTCAACTACCCGCACATGCTCGACGAGCAGGCCAAGCACATCGCCCACCTGATCCGGCACGCGCTCGACCGCGGCGCGCGCACGCTCGAGGCGTCGGAGGGGGGCGAGGAACAGTGGGTGCAGACGATCATCGCGTTCTCGCGCATGGGCCGCGAGTTTCTCGAGGCGTGCACCCCCGGCTACTACAACAACGAGGGGAATCTCTCGAACCTCGCCGCCCAGAACAGCTTCTTCGGCGGCGGCTCGATCCTGTTCTTCAACATGCTGAAGGACTGGCGCGAGAAGGGTGACTACCAGGGGCTCGAGATCGGCTAGCGCGTCGCCACGCTCGCCAGCCCCGCGGCCGTGCAGCCCGAGGCCTCGCGGTCCCCCGCCATCAGCGTCTTGCGGTCGACGAGCGACTGGAAGATCTCGCAGCGCAGCGCGTCGTCGACGCGCGAGTCATTCGCCAGCTGCGCGAGCATGCCGGCGCGCGTGACTGCCTGGTTGTCCATACGCACGCCTCCGCCGGCGTGAGTGTCGAGGACCATGAACTTGTCGGCGCCGTCTTCGGATTCCCAGGGCTTCCACTCGGGCAGCTGGCCGCTGCGCCCGCGACCGGGCGAGCCGCTGTACGCGAACTGCGCCCAGTACGAGGACACCGCGTCCGACAGCTCTTCGCGCCCCGCGCGGTTGCGCTCGGTGAAGAGGCGACCGAAGAAGCTGCCGTCGAAGTCGCGGAAGACGAACGGAATCTCCATGCCGTGCGCCGCGCCGAGGAGCGCCGCGTAGTCACTTCCCAGGAACGACGGCTCCTCACGCCAGTCGAATCGGTACGCGTAGACGCTGGGCCCCTGAATGGCTCGCATGGCCGCGGCCGGGTCGTCGGCGCCGCGCAGCTTCCAGCTCACGTTGGCGTAGTGCGCGGTCGCCTCGTAGCGGTTCGGATCGCGCATGCGGGGCAGGAAGCCGAACCACCAGCGCACCAGCTTCGGGTCGCCGAAGAAGAACAGCTTGATCTCGTCGCGATTCGTTCCGACGATCACCGGCACGCGGTTGTAACGGCCATCGGCGAACAGCTGCGCCGGCTCGTCGGTCGGCAACACACTGCCGTCGCGCAGCACCATGGGCATGCGCACCATCCCGCCGATGCTGCCTTCCGAGCCCGTGCTGTAGGCGGCGAAGATCTGCGCCGGGCTCGCCGCGCGCAGAGCTGCGGCGATCTCGGCCGGCTGCAGCGCTTTCACACGAGTCAGTGCTTCGGCGCGCGCCAGCTCGGGAAACAGAATGCCCAGCGCAGCCTCGGCCGAGGAGTTCTCGTCGCCGGGCGCCGCGTCGTCTTTCAGGTTCTGCGCCTCTGCCAGGCTGACCGTCGACGTGCCGCCGCTCTCCGAGATCGCGCGCTGGAAGAGACCGGCGGCGCGCGGCGAGGCGAGCAAGCTGTAGACGTCCGTGCCGCCCGCCGACTCACCGAAGATGGTCACGTTGTGCGGGTCGCCGCCGAAGGTCGCGATGTCGTCGCGCACCCACTCGAGCGCGCGGATGAGATCGAGCGTGCCCCAGTTTCCCGAGCGCTCGTCGTCGTTCGCGGCGTCGGCCACGAGCGCCGGATGCCGGAACCAGCCCAGCGGGCCGAGGCGATAGTTCGCAGTCACGACCACGACGTCGCGCGTCCCCGAGAGGGCGCTGGCGTCATAGGTGCCCGCGTGTCCGACGCTGTTTCCGCCGCCGTGAATCCAGAGCATGACGGGCAGGCGCCGCTGCGCGGCTTCCGCGACCGACGACCGCGGCGCGAACACGTTGAGATACAGACAGTCCTCGCGGCCGATCACTGTGCCCGACTTCGCGTCGGGTGAGTCGCCCAGGCGGTTGGCCATCTGCGGGCAGGCGGAGCCGAGCTCCAGCGCCGGGCGCACGCCGGCCCATGGCTCCGGCGGCTGCGGCGCGCGCCAACGCAGCTCGCCGACTGGCGGCTTCGCGAAGGGGATCCCGAGCCAGGTCTGTGTGTTGCCCTGGGCGAAGCCGACGAGCGCGCCCGAGGCGATCGCGCGCTGAGAGGTCGGATCCGCACCGTGCGCCTCGTGAGTCACTCGGCCGCGGCCGCAGCCGACGGCGATCCCGGCGCAGAGAAGAGCCAGCCCGACCCGAATCGCGCAAGCGCGCATTGGAATCCTCCTCAGGCGAACGACGCCTTGCGGACGGCGATGTTCTTGACGTCGCAGAAGAAGTCGAAGCTCCAAGTCCCCCCCTCGCGGCCGATCCCCGACTTGCGGCTGCCGCCGAACGGCGCGGCGAGCTCGCGCACGAAGTAGCAGTTGACCCAGACCGTTCCCGCGACGACGCCGCGCGCGATGCGCAGCGCGCGCTCCTCGCTGCGGCTGAAGATCGTCGCGGCGAGACCGTACTCGGTTCCGTTCGCGAGCGCGAGAAGCTCGGCGTCGTCGCGGAACGTCTGCCAGGTCAGCACCGGCCCGAAGACCTCGCGCTGCACCACCTCCGAGGTCTGGCTCGCGTTCTCGAGCAGGGTCGGCTCGAAATACAGCTCGCCCGCGCCGTGCCGCTTGCCGCCACAGACCGGCACCGCGCCCGCCGCGAGCGCGCGCTCGACGAAGCCGCTCACCCGCGCGAAGTGCTCGCGGGTGATCAGCGGCCCGACGCGCGTCGCCTTCTCGCGCGGGTCGCCCACCACCATGCGCTCGACGGCGCTGCGCAGCCGCGCGCGGAACTCGTCGGCGACCGCCGCCTCGACCAGGATCCGGGTTCCCGCGAGACACACCTGTCCCGCGTTCGCGTATTGGCCCGCCGCCGTCTGCGCGGCCGCGTCGAGGTCCGCGTCGGCGCACACGACGAGTGGTGACTTCCCGCCGAGCTCGAAGGCGACCGGAGTGAGTGAGCGCGCCGTCGACTGTCCGATCAGCCGCGCCGTATCGGTCGAGCCGGTGAAGCTGAGCCGATCGATGCCGGGGTGCGCGGCGAGCGCGGCCCCGGCCTCCTCGCCGATGCCCTGCACCAGATTCAGCACGCCGGCGGGCACACCCGCCTGCGCCGCGAGGTCGGCCAGGAGCGAGCAGGTGAGCGGCGCCCACTCCGGCGGCTTCACGACCACGGTGTTTCCGGCGGCGAGCGCCGGCCCGAGCTTCCAGGTCGTCAGCATGAGCGGCGCATTCCACGGCGTGATCAGGGCCGCGACTCCGGCCGGATCGAAGCGCACGTGATTCACGACCTCGGGTGAATCGATCGTCTCGTGACCCAGCCGCAGCGCCCAGTCCGCGAAGAACTCGATGTTCTGCGCCGCGCGCGGCACCACCCGCGCGAGGTTCCCCGCGAGCAGCGAGCCGTTGTCCACGGTCTCGACCGCGGCGAGCTCCGCGGCTCGCTCGCGAATGCCCTGCGCGAAGCGCTTCAGCAGCGCGTGGCGCCCTCCGGCTCCGAGGGCCGCCCACGCCGGAAACGCACGGCGCGCGGCCGCAACCGCCGCCGCGACCTCCTCGGCGCCGCCGGCGGCGACTTCGCCGAGCCGGCTGCCGTCGATCGGTGACTCGACCGCGAACGCGCGCCTCGAAGCGACGCGCTTGCCGTCGATGAAATGACCGGTATCGACCTCGACTCCAGCGACCAGAGTTCGGCTCATCGCGGCGCTCCTCCGTCGAAGGCGGCAGCCCTTCCAATGCGAGTCTACCAGCGCGCGGGCTTTGACACGCCGCGCGCAGCGCCTAGCGTGCATTTCGAGTCGAAAGTCGCCGCCTGACGAACCACTCGAAGGAGAGCCCGATGACTTTTCGCACGAGTCACTCTCGCGGCGCGCTCGCCGCGCTCGCGCTGCTCGCCGCTTCCTCGGTCTTCGCCGCGGAGCCCGAAACGGGCTCGGCTTCGGCGCCGAGCCCCGAGCTGCGCCAGCAGATGGCCGCGGTCCACCAGAAGATGGCCGACTGCCTGCGCTCCACCCGGCCGATCGCAGACTGCCGAGCGGAGATGGTGAGCAGCTGCCAGCAGCTGATGGGTGACAGCGGCTGCCCGATGATGGGATCCGGCAGCGGCGGAATGGGGCCGGGCATGATGGGCGGCGGCAAGATGATGGGGCCGCCCGCGCCAGAGACGCCGAAGAAGAAGTAGACGCCGGTTGAAGCGGCGCGAGCCGACCATGTAGGCTCGCTCGGTGCCCGAGAAATACGTACAGGTCGACGGGATCGCGACGTTCCTGCGGCACGTCGGCCCGACGACGCTCCCGGAGCGGCCGCCCGACCTGTCTCGCGGCGAGACGATCGCGTGCATGCACGGGGCCGGTGGCAACAGCGGGCTGTTCTCGGATCTGCTCGAGCGGCTCGGCGCGGAGCACAGCCCGCTGGCGTTCGACTTTCCCGGACACGCGCGCTCGGGGAGTCTCGACAGTCTGGGCTCGATCGCGCGCATCGCGGCGCACGCGCGCGCGCTGCTGGGCAAGCTCGGCATCGAGCGCTCCGTTCTGCTCGGCGGCTCGATGGGCGGCATGGTCGCGCTCGAGACCGCACTCACTGCGCCGGCTTCCGTCCGCGCGCTCGTGCTGGTCGCCACCGGTGCACGGCTGCCGGTGGCGGACGACCTGCTCGAACGGCAGAGGCTCGTCACCGAGGGCAAGACGCGGCGCGAGTTCAACCGCGCGGACTATCCCGCCTCGGCGACGCCCGAGATGCTGCGGCGCGGCTTCATGGAGGATCTGAAGACCGATCCGCGCGTCGCCTACCAGAACTTGCTCGCGGTGCGCGACTTCGACCGCGAGCGCGACCTGCCGCGGGTGGCCTGTCCTGCGCTCGTCGTGGTCGGCGAGGAAGACCAGGAGACGGCCGGTTCCTCGGAGCTGCTCGCGACGCGCATCCCGGGCGCGCGCAAAGTCGTGATTCCGAAGTGCGGGCACCGGGTTGCGCTGGTCGCGCCCGAGGCGCTCGCGAGCGCGGTGGTCGAGTTTCTCGCGGGGCTCCCGCGATGAGCCTCTCGCGCCAGGTCGCGATCGCCGGCGTCTACGAGCACCCCACGCGCTGGGCGCCCGACAAGACCGAGTTTCAGATCATGGCGGAGTCGGCGCGCGGCGCGCTCGAGGACTGCGGGCTCGGCCTGCGCGACGTCGACGGGCTGTTCGCCGCCAGCATGTCGCTTGGCGCGATGGGTGTCGTCTCGCTCGCGGAGTATCTGAACCTGAAGCCGCGCTATCTCGACGGCACCAACATCGGCGGCTCGTCGTTCGTCGCGCACGTGAATCACGCGGCCGCCGCGATCCACGCCGGACTGTGCGAGGTCGCGCTGATCCTGTACGGCAGCACCGCCGCGTCGAACGCGATGGCCATCGGCACCGGCCTGGGTGGCGGCCGCGACGCGGGCGCGTCGTTCGTCTCCCCGTACGGACTCACGACGGTCGGCAGCTACGCGCTCGTCGCGCAGCGACACATGCACGCGTACGGCACGACTTCGGCGCAGCTCGCGGAGATCGCAGTCGCCATGCGGCGCCACGCGGCCTTGAACCCGAACGCGAAGATGCGCAAGCCGATCACGGTCGACGACGTGCTCGAGAGCCGCGTCATCTCGCGCCCGCTGCACCTGCTCGACTGCTGCATCATCAGCGACGGCGGCGGAGCGGTGGTCGTGACCAGCGCCGAGCGAGCGCGCGACCTGAAGAAGCGGCCGGTGCTGCTCCTGGGCTGCGGAGAAGCGGTCTGCCACCAGGAGCTGGGCGCGCCCGATTTGCTCTCGATCGCCGCGAAGCAATCCGGCGCGCAGGCCTTCCGCATGGCCGGAGTGAGTCATGACGACGTCGATCTGTGCATGATCTACGACTCGTTCACGATCACCGTGTTGGTCACGCTCGAGAACCTCGGCTTCTGCAAGCCGGGCGAGGGCGGCGCCTTCGTCTCGGGCGGCCGCATCGGGCTGGGCGGCGCGCTGCCGCTGAACCCCGACGGCGGCGGTCTGTCGTCGAATCATCCCGGCATGCGCGGCATCTTCCTGGTGATCGAAGCCGCGAAGCAGCTGCGCGGCGAGTGCGGCGAGCGCCAGGTCGCGGACGCGCGGATCGCGCTCGCGCACGGCACGGGCGGGACGCTGGGCGTCGCGCACAGCGGCGCGACTCTGATTCTGGCGAGGGGCTGAGATGGCGCGCGAGATCGAGCACCCGAGACCCATCGCGGACTGGGAGACGCGCGGCTACTGGGAGGGCGCCGGGCGACACGAATTGGTGTTGCAGCGCTGCCGCAGCTGCCGGGCCGTGCAGCACCGGCCGCGCGCGCACTGCGCGCGCTGTTTCGGCGCGATCGAGCACTTCGCCGCGTCGGGCCGCGGCACCGTCTACACGTTCACGGTGACCGAGCAAAACCAGGTCCCGCCGTTCCGCGACGCGACCCCGTACGTGCTCGCGTACGTCGAGCTCGAAGAGGGTCCGCGCATCCTCACCAACGTCGTCGGCTGCGCGCCCGACGACGTGCGCATCGGTCTGCCCGTGCGCGCGGAGTTCCGCACCGGCGCCGACGCGCTCGGGGTTCCGGTGTTCCGGCCCGCATGATCCTCGATCTGCACAATCACTCGATCGTCTCCGACGACGGACGCGCGAAGGTCGAGAACTACTGTCAGTGGATCCGCAAGCGCGAGATACCGCTCGACGGCTTCGTGCTCACCGAGCACCGGCAGTTCGACACGAGCTCCGACTACGGCGAGCTCGCCGGCGCCTACGGTCTGGCGATCCTGAAAGCCAGCGAGGTCGAGACGGACTACGGCCACGTGCTCGTCTTCGGCGTGAACGAGGCGATGCAGCGCGCGTTCGACTTCGCGCGCATCGACACCCCGCTCTCCACGGTGCTGCGCGAGGTCGACCGCTGCGGCGGCGTCGCGGTTCCGTGTCACCCGGGCCGGCCGCGCGTCGGAATGTGCGCGCATTTCGAGGCGAAGGGACCGGTCGAGGGAGTCACGGTGATCGAGACCCGCAACGGCGGCAGCCGAGTCTCCGAGGACGAGCGCGCCCTGCATCTGGCCGAAGCGCGCGGGTACCGCGGAGTCGGCGGCAGCGACGCGCACATCGTGAGTCACATCGGGCGCTGCGTGACCCGTTTCCCGGCGCCGATTCGCGGCGTGGGCGAGCTGGTCGACGCGCTGCGCGCGGGGGAGTTCGAGGCGCTTTCATGGAAATCGACGTCGACAAGCTGAAGCGAGAGTGGACGGGGTCGACCTTCGACACCGCGGAGTTCGAGATCCGCGCGGAGGACCTGCGCGACTTCGCGCTGGCCTGCGGCGAGGTCGCGCCGCACTACACCGATGCGAGTCACCCGGACTTTCGCGCCGTACCGAACTTCACCTCGCGCTACGTCGGCCGGCGCGTGCTGCCGGACGACTTCCCGCGCCTCTCGGACGGCTTCGGCTTCGACGCCGGCAAGTGCGTGAGCGTGCTCGGCGCGATTCGGGCGGGGGACAGGGTCACCGCCAAGAGCCGCATCCACGACATCTACACCAAGACGGGTCGCTCGGGGACGATGCTGTTCATCGTGCACCGGATGGAGTTCTCCAATCAGCGGGGCGAGCCGGTCTCGATCGTCGACTGGCGCATGGTCCAGCGCGCGAGGTCCTAGAGATGAGCGGTCGGAGCTACACAGAGGTCGAGTTCGGCGAGGAGCTGCCGGCGCACGAGCCGGACGTCTCGCTCGCCAACGTGCGCCGCTTCACGCACGCCGCGGGCATGACCTTCCCGCGCTTCCACGATCACGAGGCCGCGCGCAAGGAAGGCCTGCCCGGCGCGATCGTCCCCGGGATCATGAGTCAGGGGATCCTGGCGGCGCTGATTCACCGCTGGGCGCCGGGCGCGCGCATCCTGCGCATCGACACGGTGTTCCGCGCGCCGGTCCTGGTCGACTCGCGTCCGCGCGCGACCGGCGTCGTCACCGACAAGAACGACGCGGAGCGCACGGTCGAGATCGATCTCACCATGCAGAACGAAGCGCACGAGTCACCGGTCGTCGGCACCGCGACGGTGGCGCTGTGACCGGCGCGGGCCTCGTCGCCGGCAAGGTCGCGCTGGTCACCGGGGCGGCGCAAGGCATCGGCCGCGCGTCGGCGCTCGCGTTCGCGCGCGAGGGCGCGAAGGTCATGGTGTCCGATGCGAACGTCGCGGGCGAGTCGGTCGCGGACGAGATCGTGAAGGCCGGCGGCCAGGCGGCGTTCCGCCGCTGCGACGTGACTCGCCCGGGAGAGATCGAATCACTCGTGCTGGGCACCGTCGAGCACTTCGGCCGGCTCGACTGCGCGCACAACAACGCGGGCGGTCCGGGCGTCGGCGGTGCGACTCACCAGATCAGCCGCGACGACTGGGACCACGTCATCGCGCTCAACCTGAGCAGCGTCTTCTACTGTCTGCGGTACGAGATCCCGATCATGGCGGAGCAGGGCGGGGGCGCCATCGTGAACACCGCCTCCGGCGCCGGGCTGATCGCCGTGGCCGGTCTCGCGCACTACGCGGCGGCGAAGCACGGCGTGCTCGGACTCACCAAGACCGCCGCGCTCGAGAACGCGCGCACGGGGGTCCGCATCAACGCGATCTGTCCCGGCAGCGTCGACACGCCGGCGCTGCGGGTACACATCGCGAAAGACCCGCGGATCGAGAAGGCGATCCTCGCCAGTCAGCCGGGCGGGCGGCTCGGCCGGCCCGAGGAGATCGCGGAGGCGGTGGTCTGGATGTGCTCGGACCGCGCGTCGTTCGTGACCGGTGAGTCCTTCGTTGTCGACGGCGGAGCGGTGATGCGCTGAGAAAGCGCAGCGAGCCGCAGGCGAGCGGAGTCAATCGGCCGAGGCGAGGGCCGTCCCGAGCCGAGCGCGCAAGCGCAGCGCGCAGCGAGCCGCAGGCGAGCGGAGTCAATCGGGGATCGCCGGCCACCGAGAAGAATTCGTGACTCGCAGAACATCCGCCGCACCGCTGATCTTGTCACTCGCGCCACCCGAGAGCTATGCGCCGCTGGCGCGCATCACCCTGTCTCGCTCGGGCTATTCGATCATCTCGACCGAGCGCTGGGCGGAGATGTCGCAGAGTGTCTCGAGCGCGCCCGACCTGGCGATCGCCGACCTCGAGTGCGAAGGCATCGGGATTCCACCCTCCACGCCGTGGGTCGCGCTCGCGCCGCGCGGCGCGCCGCATCCCACGCGCACCCCGATCGTGGGCCTGGTCGAGCGGCCGGCGCAGTTTCACGCGCTCTACCGCGTGCTGCAGCTCGCGCTCGAGCCGACCCCGCGCGCGAGCGCGCGCGTCGCGACCTGCCTGGCGGCGCACTGCCGCGCCGACGCCACCAGCTGGAACGCGCAAGTCGTCTCGCTCTCGCGCGACGGCTGTCTACTGTGGCGCGAGGAAGCGCCGCCCGAGGGCGAGCGAGTCACAGTCGACTTCGAGCTGCCGCAGTTCGGCCGCGTGCAGGTCTCGGGCGAGACCGTCTATCGCCGCGCGACCGAGACCGCGCTCGTGTTCCGCGACGTCGCCGCCACCGAAGGCCGCTCGATCCAGCGCTTCGTCGAGGAATCGCTCCTGACGAGCTGAGTCGAGCTTCCTTCAGCGGATCGCATTCTTCTCGCGCAGCTCGGCGAGCTCGGCTGCCGAGAAGCCCCAGTCGGAAAGCGCCTCGTCGGTGTGCTCGCCGGCGCGCGCGGGCGGGCGCTGAATCGCGGCGTCGGTGCGGCTGAAGCGCGGCGCGGGCCGCGGCTGCTCGACCCCTGCGATCGCGACGAACGTCCCGCGCGCGACGTTGTGCGGGTGGCGGCGCGCCTCGGCCATCGACAGCACGGGCGCGAAGCAGGCGTCGCTGCCCTCGAGCAGCGCGCACCACTCGGCGCGGGTCTTGGTCTTGAACAGGCGCGCGAGCTTCTCTTTCCCCTCGGGCCAGCGGGCTCGGTCGAGCTGCGCAGGCAGTGACTCGGCCTCGACCCCGATCCGCTTCAGCAGCTCCGCGTAGAACTGCGGCTCGATCGAGCCGATCGAGACGAACCCGCCGTCGGACGTCTCGTAGGCGTCGTAGAAGTGCGAGCCGGTGTCGAGCAGGTTCGCGCCGCGCTCGTCGCTCCAGAAGCCCGATTGCTGGGCGCCGTGGAAGACGGTCATCAGCGCAGCGGCGCCGTCGACCATCGCGGCGTCGACCACCTGTCCCCGTCCCGACCTCACCCGCTCGAGCAGCGCGCACGTCATGCCGAACGCGAGCAGGAGCCCGCCGCCGCCGAAGTCACCGACCAGATTCAGCGGCGGCGTCGGGGGCTGGCCGCGCCGACCGATCGGCGCGAGCGCGCCGGCGAGCGCGATGTAGTTGATGTCGTGCCCGGCCGCCTGCGCCAGCGGGCCGCTCTGTCCGAAGCCGGTCATGCGCCCGTAGACCAGCCGCGGATTTCGCGCGAGACACTCATCGGGCCCGAGCCCGAGTCGCTCCATGACTCCCGGGCGGAAGCCCTCGAGCAGTCCGTCGGCGCGCTCGACCAGTCGCAGCACCGCGGCGACTCCCTCGGGTCGCTTCAGGTCGATCGCGACGCAGCGCCGCCCGCGCGACAAGAGATCGAAGCGCGCGTCGCCGGCGCCGAGCTTCGCAGGCCGTTCGACGCGCAGCACCTCCGCGCCCATGTCGGCCAGCACCATCGCGCAGTACGGGCCGGGCCCGATCCCGGCGATCTCGACGATGCGCAGCCCGGCGAGCGGTCCCTGTGCGCTGCGATCCACGCCTGCGATCGTAAGTGCGCGCGTGGCAGAATGGCAAACGGAGGTCCGCTCATGCCCATGCCGACAGGGATCGGCGTCATCGACCTGATGCTCGCAATCCCGACCGACGACACCAGCCGCTGGTACGAGTTCATGAAGCCGCTCTTGCGCGACCGCGAGAGCCGCGAGCAGTTCAAGATGCCCGCGGAGTACATGTTCCGAAACATTCCCGGCTTCGCGCCGGGCGCGGACATGCTGAAGCTCGTCGTCGCCGAGATGGACAAGCACGGCATCGCGCGCGCGATGATCTCCGTCGACGAAGGCGCCGACGCTTCGATCCGCGCGCTGAAGGAGTACCCGGAGCGCTTCTTCGCGAGTTGCGAAGTGAACCCGAACAACGGCATGGACGAGGTGCGCAAGATCGTCGCGCTGCACGACCGCTTCGGCCTGAAGGCGCTGACTGCGTTCCCCTCGGGACTCTGTCCGCAGGTGCCGATCGACGACAAGCGCTTCTATCCGATCTACGCCAAGGCGGTCGAGCTCGACGTGCCCGTCTGCGTCTGCAGCGGCGTACCCGGGCCCCGACTGCCGATGGCGCCGCAGCACGTCGAGCGCATCGACGAGGTGTGCTGGTTCTTCCCCGAGCTCAAGTTCGTCATGCGCCACGGCGCCGAGCCGTGGACCGCGCTGGCCGTGAAGCTGATGCTGAAGTGGCCGAATCTCTTCTACATGACGAGCGCGTTCGCGCCCAAACACTACCCGAAGGACATCGTCGACTTCGCAAACACGCGCGGCGCCGACAAGATCATGTACGCGGGTTACTTCCCGATGGGGCTGTCACTCGAGCGGATCTTCGCCGAGCTCCCGCAGGTGCCGTTTCGCGACGCCGTGTGGCCGAAGTTTCTGCGCGAGAACGCGCTCCGGGTGTTCAAGCTCTAGCGCCGGAGCGGACGTTGCGAGCTTCCCAGGCTTCGCGGCTCTCGGTGACCCACGGGCGCTCGTGCGGCACGGCGCGCTTCACCGGCGCGACCTGAAACTCGTTCGCATAGGCGCGCCGCACGCGCTCACTCCGATTCGGCCCGGAGCTGTGCAAGGTGCGGCAGTGGTGCAGGATCGCGCCGCCCGGCGCGAGCGGCAGCGCGACCGCTTGGCGCTCGTCGACGTCGTCCGTGAACAGCGCGTGAACGGTGGGGTCGTCGCCGACATGGCGGTGCTTGTGCACCTCACCGCGGTGTGAGCCTGGAATGAAGCTCATGCAGCCGCTCTCGTGTGTAGCCGGATCGAGCGGCAGCCAGACACCCAGCGCGGTGTAGTCGAAGCCGGGATCCCAGTACGCTTCGTCCTGGTGCCACGGCAACGGCGCGCCGATGCGCGCTGGCTTGCGGATCATGTGCCCCCAGCCGCGCACCGCGTCGAGCTGTGCGCCGAGCAACACCGCGGCGAGTCGCCGGCCGTTCTGGAACAGCGCCGTCTTGCGCAGCTCGGGCACCAAAACCTCGGGGCCGAGCAGCTGCGGCTGCAGGTCGGGACCGTCGCTGTCGTACGGGCGCGACAGGTCGAAGTAGCCGCCCGGCACGGCCTGCACGCGCTCGCCGAACAGCCAGTCGTACAGCTCGCCGAGCCAGGCGAGCTCGGCGGGGCTCGTGATGCGCGCGACGCTCGTGAACCCGCGCGCGGCGAATTCGTCCACCTGCGCGGAGCCGAGCGAGACCTCGACCCCGACGTCCGGCCGGCGGCCGAGAATCTCGTCGAGCGTGCGCATCGCGAGCGACATTGTCGCCCGCCGCCGCCGTTGCAAGCAATGCAACTCGGGCCCGAATCCGACCGATAGAGATGGGCGGCGCGGCGAGCCGCGAGCGGAAGGTCGGTGACCCGTCTCTGGCAAAGATTCACCGCCTTGAGCGGCGGTGCCGAGCACTCTGACTTGGATCAGCTCCTCGCGCGCGGGGTGCGGGTCACGGCCCTCGTGTACGCGCTGTTTCTGCTGCCCCTCTCGCTCGCCGTCGCGCTGCGCGCGGGCATGTCGTCCGCCGACGCGGTCGGGCTGCAGGTCGCCGCGCAGTCGGCGACTTGGGCGTGCTTCGCGCTGGCGCGGACCGACACCGGGCGGCGCCACATCGAGGCGCTGCTGTTTGCGCTGGTCGCCTCGGGAAGCGCCGCGCTGATCTTCGGCGACGCGCGCGTGCAGGGCGACGCGAGCGCGCTGCACTGGGCGGCGCTGTTCGCGCCCGTGATCGTGGCGTCGTTCGCGCCCTGGCACGCCGGCTACGCGCTCGCGCTCGGCGCCGCGCTGGCCTGCTGCGAGGCGATCGCGGGCGGATCGTCGCTGCCCGCGTTCGCCACCGCGCTCGCGAGCGGATTCGCGGGCGCGTTCGCGAGCCGCAGTCACCGAATCGCGTGGGGCTCGCTCTCGACCGCGCGCGCCGCCGCAGACACGGCGCGCAACGCAGCGCTCGCCGCCGACAAAGCGAAGTCCGAGTTTCTCGCGAACATGAGTCACGAGATCCGCACGCCGCTGACGGCGATCCTGGGCTTCACCGACGAGCTGATCGACGAAGCCGCGCGCACCGGACAGGCCGTCGGGCCGGACCCCGCGCTGCTCACGGTGAAGCGCAACGGCCACCATCTGCTCGCGATCGTGAACGACATCCTCGACCTCGCGCGGATCGAGGCCGGCAAGCTCACGGTCGAGGATCTGCCCTGCGGGCCGCTGCGGATCGTTGCGGACGTCGTCGCCCTGCTGCGGCCGCGCGCGGTGGAGAAGCAGCTGCGGCTCGACGTGCGCCTGCGCGGCCCGGTGCCCGAGGCGATCCGCTCCGACGCGATCCGGCTGCACCAGATCCTGGTCAACCTGGTCGGCAATGCGATCAAGTTCACGGAGCACGGCGGAGTCACGCTGCGCCTCGAGCTCCTGCCCGCGGGTGCCGGGCGCCCGGCGCCGCTGCTAGCGATCGACGTGGTCGACACGGGCATCGGCCTGGCGCCCGAGAGTCACTCGCGGATCTTCGAAGCGTTCTCGCAGGGCGACGCCTCGCTCACGCGCCGCCACGGTGGCACGGGCCTCGGCCTCACCATCTCGCGCGAGCTCGCGCGCCTGCTCGGCGGCGACATCACCGTCGAGAGCTCCGGCGCCGCCGGCAGCGTGTTCCGCGCGACGATCGCGACGGGACCGCTCGAGGGCGTGCGCCTGCTCGACGCGGCCGCCACGGAGTCACTCCGGCCCACGACGCCCGCGATGGCCCGCCCGGTCATGAAGGGGCTCGCGGCGCTGCGCGGGCGGGTCCTGCTCGCCGAAGACGGACCCGACAATCGCGCGCTGATCTCGAGCGTGATGCGCCGCGCCGGCCTCGAGGTCGACCTCGCGAACGACGGCCAGATCGCCTGCGAGAAAGCGCTCGCCGCGCGCGACGCCGGCGCGCCGTACGACCTGATCGTGATGGACATGCAGATGCCGCTGATGACCGGCTACGAGGCGACGGCGGCGCTGCGCCGAGAGGGCATGGACATCCCGATCCTCGCACTCACCGCGCAGGCGATGACCGGCGACCGCGACAAGTGTCTGGCGGCGGGCTGCGACGAGTATCTCTCGAAGCCGATCGATCGGGGCCGCTTGCTCGAGCTGGTGCGCGAGATGCTGGAGAAGCGGAGCGCGGAGCCCGAGGTGTGACGGAGCGCGTGCGCCGCCATCTCCGCTCCGTTCCGGCGGCGGAGCTGCCGGGCCTTCCGCGCGCAATCCAGGTCGGCACGCGGGTGCTCGGCATCACGCTGGCGCTGATGGGTCCCTTCGTCTGCATGCTGCAGGCGAAGTTCGGCGACTGGCTGATGGACCGCGTGCTGTTCGTGACTCTGCTCGAGCAGCCGATGCTCTGGGCCTGCATCGGCGCGAGCTTCACGAAGTTCGGGCGGCGTCAGCCGGAGCTGGTCCTGTTCGCGCTGGCCACGATCGCGAACGCTTACATCAGCTTGGCGGGCGTCCAGTCGCCGACCGGCGCGAACCCGTACGCGATGATCGCGTTCATGTGCCCGGTCACCCTGGGCGCGTTCGCGCCCTGGCGCCCGATGCTGTCGGTGGCGGTCGGCTGGACCACGGTCGCGATCTACTTCGCCGGCGGCTACGCGCTGCCCGAGGGCTCACTGCTGCCGGTGCCCGTCGTGCTGGGACTCACTTTCACTTGCACCGTGCTCGGCGCCGCGGCGGGCCAGACACAGCGGCTGATCCTGGCCAGCCTGCACCGCGCGCGCCAGCGCGCCGAGGTCGCGCGGCGCGAGGCGCAGGCGGCGACGCAGGCGAAGTCGGAGTTTCTCGCGACGATGAGTCACGAGATCCGCACGCCGATGACCGCGATCCTCGGCTTCTCGGACGAGCTCCTGCTCGACGCGCAGTCCGCGCAGCCGGAGCTGCCCGGCGCCGCGGCGCTGCGCACGATCAAGCGCAACGGCGAGCACCTGCTGCGGCTGCTCGACGACGTGCTCGACGCGGCGAAGATCGAGTCGGGTCGCCTCCAGCTCGAGCTGCGCAGCTGCTCGCCGACCGACCTGGCCGACGACGTCGCCGAGCTGCTGCGCCAGCGGGCCGAGGCGAAGGGGCTGCGGCTCGTCGTCGAGCCGCTCGCCAGCGCGCCGCCGTCGATCGCGACGGACCTGACGCGCGCGCGCCAGATCCTGGTGAACCTGGTCGGCAACGCGATCAAGTTCAGCGAGACCGGCGAAGTGCGCGTGCGCGTCGGCGGCGACGGCGAGCGCGCGCTCTTCGAGGTCGTCGACACGGGGATCGGGATCAGCCCTGACCAGCAGGCCAAGCTCTTCGAGCCGTTCACGCAGGCCGACGGGTCACTCGGCCGCCGCTTCGGCGGCACCGGTCTCGGTCTCTCCATCTCGCGCAAGCTCGCGCGCGTGCTCGGCGGCAACGTGACTGTCGAGAGCGCGCTCGGCAGAGGCAGCGTGTTTCGCGCGACGCTCGGCAACGCGGGCAAGGGCAGCGGCGCGGTCGCGACCCCCTCGCCGCTGCAGCCCGCACCCGCGCCGATGCGCGGCCGCGTGCTGCTCGCGGAGGACGGCGCCGACAACCGCGCGCTGATCGAGCGCGTCCTCCAGCGCGCCGGCCTGACGGTCGAGCTGGCCGAAGACGGCCGCGAGGCGCACGCGAAGGCGATGAGCGCGACGCTCTCGGGTACACCGTTCGATGTCGTGCTGCTGGACGTCGAGATGCCCGAGATGTCGGGGAACGAGGCGGCCAGCGCGCTGCGCGCGGACGGCTACGACGGCCCGATCGTCGCGCTCACCGCGCACGGGCGGGCGAGTGATCGCGAGGCGTGTCTCTCCGCGGGCTGCGACGACTTCGCGACCAAGCCGATCGACCGCAGCGCGCTGCTCGCGCTGATGGCGCGCTTCCTCGAGAAGCCGTACGTGGGCAAACCCAAGGCCTGAAGCGCCTCTCGCGACTCGCGTATGATGCCGCCATGCAGCGATTCACGAACAAGGTGGTGCTGATCACGGGCGCGGCGTCGGGCATCGGGCGCGCGAGCGCCGAGCGCATCGCGAGTGAGGGCGGGGCGCTGTTCCTGCTGGACGTCGACGCGCAGGGCCTCGCCGAGACGGGAAAGCGCTGCGAGGAGCTCGGCGCGCAGGTCGCGACACAGATCTGTGACGTCTCCGACGCCGCCGCCGCGCGCGGGGCGGTCGAAGCCGCGGTGCAGCGCTTCGGCCGGCTCGACTCACTGTGCAACGTCGCGGGCATCCTGCACTTCGATCACACCCACGAGCTCGCGCTCGCCACCTGGCGCCGCGTGCTGTCGGTGAATCTCGACGGCACGTTCTTCATGACTCAGGCCGCGCTCCCGCATCTGCTCGCGGCGCGCGGCAACGTGGTGAACATGGCGTCGACGGCCGGCCTCGCCGGCCATCCGTGGACCGCCGCGTACTCGGCCTCGAAGGGCGGGATCCTCGCGTTCACTTACACGCTGGCGATCGAGTACTGCGCGAAGGGGCTGCGCGCGAACGCGGTCTGCCCGGGCTCGGTCTCGACCCCGATGCACTCGGTGTTCAAGCTGCCCGAGGGCGCGGACCGCAAGCTGATCTACCGCATCATGCCGCCCGACGGCGCGTTCCGCGGACCGGAAACGGTCGCGTCCGTGGTCGCGTTTCTGGCCTCGGAAGACGCCGCGCACGTGACGGGCGAGGCGATTCGGGTGGATGGGGGGACTCTTTCTTAGCGGGGCCCGGCGCGGCAGAGCCGCGCCACCCGCTCTTCGCTCGGCTGCGCCTCGCTGCGCGCGCCGGCGGCGCTTGCGGGCTCGGCTCGGGACGGCCCTCGCCTCGCCGTTGTCGTGTCGGTCATCGAGCTCGTGGAAGAGGCGGAGGGGACGGGATTAGAACGTGTTTCATTCTTCGCGCGGACGTGGCATGATGGGGACATGCGACTCGAGAAGCGCGAGTTCCCGTTTCCGATTCCCAACGGCTGGTTTGCGGTCGCGCACGCGGACGAGCTCGGGCCGGGCGAGGTCCGCGGCATCCGCTACTTCGGCGAGGAGCTGATCGTCTTCCGCAGCGCGGCGGGCGAAGCGCGCGTGATGGACGCGTACTGTCCGCATCTGGGCGCGAACATCGCGCGCGGCGGCAAGGTGGAGGGCGACACCGTTCGGTGTCCCTTTCACGGCTGGCGCTTCGCGGCCGACGGCACCTGCGTCGAAGTGCCGTACGCCGAGCGCATTCCGCCGCGCGCGCGCCTGCGCGCCTGGCCATCGCTCGAGCGCAACGGGGTGATCTGGGCCTGGCGCCACGCCGAGGGGAAGCCGCCGGATTGGGACGTGCCGGTGATTCCCGAGCTCGCGAGTCACGACTGGACCGCGCCCGAGCGCTACCGCTGGAAGATCCGCTCGCGCAATCAGGAGATGGGCGAGAATGCCGCCGACCGCGCGCACTTCCGCTACGTGCACGGCACCATGGAGGTGCCCGACTCCGAAGTGACCGTCGACGGTGTCTGGCGCCGCTCGCTGCAGCGCTCGAAGATGCTGACTCCGCGCGGCGCGGTGGACGGCTGCATCGACGCGAACACCTTCGGCTTCGGCTGCGGCTTCACGCGCTTCACGGGAATCTGCGAGACGGTGCTGATGGCCTCGACGTCACCGATCGACGCGGAGTACTGCGACGTCCGCTTCGACTTCGTTCAGCGCAAGGAGAACGGCAGCGCGCCGCGCGGCGGAGTCGGCGCCGCGATCATCCGCGACATCGTGAAGCAGATGAACGAGGACATCCCGATCTGGGAGAACAAGACCTACTTGCCGCGCCCGATCCTGTGCGACGGCGACGGCCCGATCGCGGAATTTCGCCGCTGGTCCCAGCAGTTCTATTCTTAGCGGGGCCCGGCGCGGCGAAGCCGCGCCACCCGCCCTTCGCTCGGCTGCACCTCGCTGCGCGCCGCGCATTCTCGGCTTGCAGGGGATCGCGGTCGACTTACACGTCCGGCAATCGGATCGGGAAGTTCGTCGTCTCCTGACCGCCGTCGACCTCGATCACCTTGCCAGTGACCCAGCTGCCGGCGTCGGAGGCGAGCCAGACGGCGGCGGCCGCGATGTCTTCGGGCTGGCCGATGCGCCCGAGCGGAGTCAGCGCTTCCATCTTCTCGCGCATGCCCTCGGCCTTGAGGAACGGCGCGAGCGCCGATGTCTCGACCGCGCCGACCGCGAGCGCGTTGACGCGAATCCGCGGCGCGAGCTCGTTGGCGAGCAGCCGCGTCAGATGCGAGAGCCCGGCCTTCGCGGCGCCGTACGCGGAGAAGCCGCGCTCTGTGACTCGTCCCATCGCGGACGACACGTTCACGATCGCTCCGGAGCCGTGCTCGAGCATGCGCGGCACCGCGAAGCGCGAGAGCAGGAACGCAGAAGTCACGTTGAAGCGGTAGGCCTCTTCGAAGCTGCGCTCGCTCGTCTGCAGGAAGGGCTTCCAGGGCGCGCCGCCCGCGTTGTTCACCAGCAGGTCGACGCGGCCGAGCTCCTTCGCGGTCTGCTCGACGAGCGCCTCGAGCTGCGCGCGCTCCATGACGTCGCACGGCAGCGCGAGCGCGCGGCGACCGAGCGCGCGCACCCGCACCGCGACCGACTCGAGCTCCGACAAGGTCCGCGCTCCCAGCGCGACGTCGGCGCCCGCCTCGGCGAAGGCGATCGCGATGCCCGCGCCGATGCCGCGACCCGCGCCGGTCACGATCGCGACTTTCCCGTCGAGTCTGAAGCGGTCGAGAATCATCGCGGCGCCCTCCGGTGTGACCGCAGCATATCATTGGGTCCATGACTGAAGCGGCACCGGCTGCGACTGCGGTTCTGCTGCGCGACGCGGCGGACGGGCTCGAGGTGTTGCTGCTGCGGCGCAACTCACAGCTCGCCTTCCACGGGGGCGCTTGGGTGTTCCCCGGAGGGCGGATCGACCCGGCGGATGCGGGCGCGGGCGGAGAGGAGGGCGCGGCGCGGCGCGCGGCCGCGCGGGAAGCGCGCGAGGAGGCGGGACTCGGCATCGACCCCGACTCACTGGTCCAGATCTCGCACTGGACCACACCCGAGGGTCTGCCGAAGCGCTTCGCTACCTGGTTCTTCGTGGGACTCGCGGACGAGAGACAGGTTCGCGTCGACGGCGGCGAGATCCACGAGCACGCGTGGCGCACGCCGCGCGCCGCGCTCGCCGCGCGCAGCCGAGCCGAGATCGAGCTGCCGCCGCCGACCTTCGTGACCCTCTGCACGCTCGAGCCGCACCGGCGCGCTGCGGACGCCCTGGCCGCGGCGCGCGCTGCCGAGCCGCGCATCTTCACGCCGCGCGTGGTCCGCGTCGAAGGCGGAGCCTGCTCGCTCTACCCGGCGGACGCGGGCTTCGAGACCCGCGACCCGGCGCGCGCCGGCCCGCGCCACCGGCTGCTCATGCTGGACAGCGGCTGGAGCTATCTGCGCGAGTGACTCGCCTCAGTGCAGGCGCGCCAGCGCGCTCTCGATCGCACGCTCTGTGCGCTCCCCGATCAGCTCGACCTCGTGTTCGCTGATCGTGAACGGCGGACCGATCGTGATCACGTCGCGCGCGGGATCCACGCCGCCCGGGTAGACGAAGATCCCGTGCGAGATTCCCGCCGCGACGACCTTCGCGGTGAGATTGGCGGCGGACGGGAACGGCGCGCGAGTCGGCTTGTCCGCGACGAGCTCGATCCCCCACAGCAGCCCGCGCCCGCGCACGTCGCCGACGTTCGGATGCGCGAGCAGGCGCGACAGGCGCTTGCCGAGCTTCTCGCCCATCGCCGCGGCGCGCGCGACCAGCGCCTCGCGCTCCAGGATCTGCAGCACGCGGTCGGCCGCCGCGCAGCTCGCCGGGTGCGCAGAGTAGGTGAAGAACATCACGTCCTGGCCGCGCTCGACGATCGGCGCCACGACCGCCTCGCTCGCGAAGATGCCGCCCATCGGCGCATAGCCGCCGGTGAGTCCCTTGCCGCCGACCAGGATGTCCGGAGTGACTCCCCAGTGATCGACGGCGAACTTCGCGCCGGTGCGGCCGAAGCCGGTCATCACCTCGTCCGCGATCAGCAGCACGCCGTGGCGCCGGCAGATCGCGGCCAGCTTCGGCCAGTACTCGTCGGGCGGCACGAGCGCGCCGGCGGTCGAGCCACCGATCGGCTCTGCGATCACCGCCGCGACGGTCTCGGGCCCGGCGGCCACGATCGCCGCCTCGACCTCGTCGGCGCAGGCGGTGCCGCAGCTCGGATACGTCTTGCCCAGCGGGCAGCGCCAGCAGTAACACGCGGGCGCCTTGGGCAGATCGGCGAGCCACGGCTCGAA